>CAZVAA010000032.1:13509-20624 GCA_964624125.1 uncultured Sphaerobacteraceae bacterium
CTCGGCGGTCGTGTGGATCGCATCGATGGTGGATTCCACCGGAATACCATAGTAATCGCCGGACCAGTCGCCCAGCAGGGTGAATTCATCGTCGCGCAGGTCGCGGCCCAGCTCGATCAGCTCCGCCGTGTGACGGGCAATTCGCTCCAGTTGGGAGCGAGTCTTCTCAATCGTGGCCGAAGCGTCGATCCCGATCACCCGCCGCTCCCGTTCCTGACCGGCGAAGCCCGCGATCATGCCGACGTGTGTCGATGCCGTGACCGTGCAGACAACGATGGTGTCGAAAAACACCCCGAGTTCGCGTTCCTGCTGCTCAACCTCGTAGGCCCAGTTGGCAAAGCCAAGCCCACCGAGCCGGTGCTCCGACGCGCCCGCCGGAATCGGATACGGCTTCCCGCCCGCCTCCTCGACCTCCGCGATCGCGTTCTCCCAGCTTGACCGGATGCCGATGTCGAAGCCAGCGTGGTCCAGCCGAACATCCGCACCCATCATGCGTGAGAGCTGGATGTTCCCGACTCGATCGTTGAGTGGGTCCGGCCATTCCACCCAGCGTTCCTGCACCAGCCGGGCCTTAAGTCCGAGATGTGCCGCGACCGCCGCGACCTGTCGCGTGTGGTTGGACTGGTACCCACCGATCGATACCAACGTATCCGCGCCCGACGCGAGGATGTCGGGCACGATGTATTCGAGCTTCCGCGTCTTGTTTCCGCCAAACGCAAGTCCGGAATTGACGTCTTCACGCTTGGCCCAGATGCGGCCGCCGCCGAGATGGGCGGACAACCGCTTGAGCTCATGCACTGGGCTCGGCCCAAAGGTCAGGTGGTAGCGTTCGAAATCTGCCAGTGCCACGGCATCATCCCCTGTCCGGTCCAATCCGGACCTCTCCCACGAAGCGCGGGTTCCATCGCAATGTCGCCTCTGGCTCCATTGCATATCACCGGGCATCCCGCGTCAACGTGTCACCGGGTCGGATTCCGAAGGGGCTGCACGTGTCCCGGTTCCGGCTCAGCGACGTTCGCGCCGCCCGAACCGGCCATAGCTGGTGATCTCCTCCAGCGGCTTCCGGCCACCATTGACCGATGAAGCCCGCTGCGACGCCGCTGGATCCGGATAGCCAAATGCCACCGCCGACCACAGGTCCCACTCCTCGGGGATATCCAGGAGGTTCCGGACCGCCTGCTGCGCATCCGGCGTGCTGAACCATCCGGTGCCACTGCCGATGCCGTGCGCGGCGGCGGCCATCATCAGCCGCTCGCTGACGCGCCCCTCGTCGTAGGCGTTCGCGCGAGGTGCCTTGCCATCCATGAGCAGCACGATCGCGAGTTTCGCGCCTTGTATGAACTGGGTGAACGCCCCGGCCTGCGAGAGCGCCCGCAGCGTCTCCTGATCATCGACCACGACAAAATGCCATGGCTGGGAATTCTTCGAGCTCCCTGACCACCGCGCGACCTCGAGCAATTCGTCGACGATCTCCTGCGGGATCTCTCGGTCGGTGAACGCCCGCGACTGGCGCAGCCCAAGAAGGGACGAAATGATGGGGTGGGTTTGGTTCGTAGACGACATGGACATCTCCTTCAACATGAGGGGCCGAACTTCTCGACCACAATCAACACTATACTCCCGGAAGCAACTTCACTCGAAGCGAATCTCGCTCCGTCCTGGGTAACGCTGCCGGCCGGTCGCGAATGGTACCGGGCATAACCCTTGCGCTCTGGCAATCATCAGGATGTGTTTCCTGACACCAATCACGCCTACATACCGTATGAGGGTCCCACACGTGAAACCTGACGTCGCCATGCAAGGTCGCGGCCTCCGCGGCACCGAAATCAATGTTGGACGGTTCGCGCGATGGATTCTTCCCGTCGCGATCTTCTTCGCCATCGCATTCACGATCGACATGCTGACCGGGCAACGCTACAGCTCGGTGTGGGGAAGCGCCGCGATCATCGCCTCGGCCCTGAACCTGTTTCCAGCTATCCGGCCAGCGGTGGCCGCGGTCGGTGGTTACGCCTCGGTCTGGATCGGGTTCAATATCGTGCGCGCGTTCGCGGACGATGCCGGCTTGGGGATCGCCAGCACGACTGCCGTTTCGGCGTGGGAACAATCGCTCTTCAACGGCGGTTTGCCATCCGCAGCCCTGCAATCGTGGTGGTTCGACAGGGAGTCCATAGGGCTGCATGACATGCTTCTCGCCCTCGTCCACGGCTCATTCTTCATCGTCCCGACCGCCGTGGCCTTACTGGTCTGGTGGAAACATCGAAGCCTCTTCAAGCCATATGCATTCGCAACCGGCGCGACGTTCATCCTGGGGCTTATCGGATTCCTGTTCTTGCCAACGGCCCCGCCATGGATGTCTGACCCCGGAGAAGTCACCCGGATCACCCATGTCATCGCCACGGACACCCTCGGTCTCTCCATCGGCGATAGCTCTGCCACCGCGACGAATGCCGGTTTCGGCTTCGAGCCAAACCACCTGGCGGCGATGCCGTCGGTCCACGTCTCTGCGACGGTCCTCTTATTCCTGCTCCTGACGCATATCGGCACCCTGCCCGCCGTTCTGGGAGGGGCATACGCCTTCCTGATGACGCTGAGCGTTGTCTACCTCGGCGAGCATTTCGTGATCGACGCGGTGTTCGGTTGGGTGATCGCGTTGCTCGGCTGGCGATTCGTCCGGCGATGGCTCCCCACGCACCATGCTCCAACCCGGCGGAGCGGTTCGCTGCCCTGACGTTGCACTCCGGCACCAGTAACACCAGAACAACTATCATCGAAGCCATCCGCCACCTGGTTTCCACGCGTACGGCGTGGATGGTGGTGAACGTGTGGTGATCGGAGATCGATGGAGATAGGGCTGGCATGGCGAACGGCACGGTGCGTGTCCGATTAGCGACAAGCCGTGACGTGGCGTCGTGGGTTGAACTGGCTCGTGAGGTCGAACCGCTGTTCGGCCCGATGCCCGATATCGCCACGCATATCGAGCGCGGCATCGCGCGTGGCACCGCAATTGTGGCGGTGGATGCAGATAACCAGGTCGCCGGCGCGATGCTGTTGAGCCGGGACGACCGGCCCCATCACATCCATTGGCTGGCGGTTCGCGCCAGCGCGCGCCGACAGGGCGCAGGGTCGGCACTGGTCAACGCCGCGTTGCATCGATGGAATGATGGCGCCCCGATCGAGGTGGTCACCTTTGGCGCCGATCACCCCGCTGGCGCTGCCGCCCGCGCACTCTATTCCCGCTGTGGATTCCAATTCCAGGAAATCACCGACGACGGCCCTGAAGGAGGATCACGTGAACGTTGGATCAGACGCTGAGCCGAGACTGAACCGGCTCGCAAACGAAACTAGCCCGTACCTGCTGCAACACAAGGAGAACCCGGTCGACTGGTACCCATGGGGCGAGGAGGCGTTCGCCGAGGCGAAGCGGCGCGATGTCCCGGTCCTGGTAAGCATCGGCTATTCGACCTGCCATTGGTGCCATGTCATGGCACATGAGACGTTCGAGGACCCGCAGACGGCGCAGGTCATGAACGAGCGCTTCGTCAACATCAAGGTCGATCGCGAAGAGCGCCCGGATATCGACGCCATCTACTTGCAGGCAGTGCAGGCGATGGGTCACCAGGCGGGCTGGCCGCTGAACGTCTTCCTCACGCCGGATGGCGAGCCGTTCTTCGGCGGCACCTACTGGCCGAACCAGGATCGCCCGCCAATGCCGGGGTTCCAGCGCGTGCTGGCGACGATTTCCTCGAAGTGGCAGACCGACCGGGACAACCTGCTGAAGGGCAGCGAAGAGGTTGCGAACTACCTGCGCGCCTCGTCGCAGGCCACACCGGCGAAAAGCCCCGTCACGCCCAACCTGTCCGCCAATGCGGTCGACACGCTGGAGAGCGATTTCGACAAGACGTGGGGCGGGTTCGGCGGCGCCCCGAAGTTCCCGCAGCCTTCCGTGTACCGTTTCCTGCTGCGTCACTATCGCCGTACCGGCGATGACCGCGCGCTCCGGATGGTCGAGCACACCATCGAGAAAATGGCCGAAGGGGGTATCCACGACCAACTTGGCGGCGGCTTCGCGCGGTATTCGGTCGATGAGAAGTGGCATGTCCCGCATTTCGAGAAGATGCTCTACGACAACGCGCAGATCCTCGACCTCACGACCAACCTGTGGCTGGCGACGAAGGACGATTTCTATCGCGAGATCTCCGAAGGCATCGTGACCTGGCTCCAGCGCGAGATGATGACCGACGGCGGCGGGTTCGCCTCCGCGCTCGATGCCGACACCGAAGGCGTCGAGGGCAAGTACTACATCTGGTCTGCCGCCGAGGTAGACGCCCTGCTCCCGGCGGACCAGGCTGATCTCGTCAAGCTGCATTTTGGTATCGCCGACCCGGGCAGTTTCGAGGGCAAGACGGTCCTCTCGGTCGTCAAGTCGATCGAGGAGATTGCCGAACAGTCAGACCAGGACATCGACAAAATCGAAACCCAGATTGCCAACGCGAAGGCCGCGATGCTCGCGGAGCGCCAGAAGCGGGTCGCGCCTCACCGCGACGACAAGGTGATCGCGGGCTGGAACGGGCTGATGATCCAGGCGCTGGCGCAGGCAGGGCGCGCGTTCGGCAAGCCAGAATGGGTCGGGCTGGCGGAAAAGGCGGCCGGGTTCATCCTCGACACCATGCACCACGAGGATGGGCATCTCTCCCGTAGCTGGAACCAGGGGCAGTTGCGCGGCGAAGGCGTCCTTGAAGACTATTCCTGCCTCGCCTTTGGACTCCGCGAGCTCTACGTCGCGACGGCGAATTACCGCTGGCTGCTCGCCTCCGCCGACCTGGTGGCGTACGCGGTTGCGCACTTCCGCCACCCGTCAGAGATCGGGTTCTACGACACCAGCGATTCCGCCGAGCAACTGATCGCGCGACCGCGCGACCTGACCGACAGCGCGCTTCCGTCCGGCAATGGCATGATGACGGAGATGCTTTACGTCCTCGGAACGATGTTGCAGGCAGAGAAGATGATCGATGCGGCGAACGCCATCATCGAGTCGATGGCCCGTCCGATCGCGGATCATCCACTGTTCATGGGCCAGTATCTCGCGGCCGCGCAGTATCGCTTCGAGTCGCCGCGCGAGCTGGTGTTTGCCGGCGCGCCGGATAGCGACCGGATCGCGGCGATGCGCGAGGCGATCGCCAGCCGGTTCGAGCCGCTCGTGATCATCGGCTACAACGACCCGTCAGATCCGGCCCCGGCGAAACGCTTCCCGATGCTGGCCGATCGTCCGGTTGTGGGAGATGGCGCCGCCTACGTTTGCCAGAACTTCAGCTGCCTGCCACCGGTCACCACCGGTGAGGAGCTGGAAAAGCTGCTTGAGGCCTAGCCAACACCGCCCGGGAAGCCATTGGCCGGCCTTTCTGGCCGGCCAATGGCGGTAGCTCAGGCACCGGCGATCCGGGCATAGCGCGTCGGCTCGCGCTCGATATCCGCCTGCACGAAGCGCAGCAGCATCTCCGATTTCACGGAGGCGTATTCGGGATCGGACCAGCGGTTTCGGATCTCGTCCGGGTCGTCCTGCAAATCGAACAACTCGCCGTCATCGCTGCCGCGATAGACCGTGATCTTGTAGCGATCCGTGACGAGCGTGCGCAGCGAGAGCCAGGTCGGTTGGTGCCGGTTCTCCACGATCGCCCACTCACGGGCTGGCTCACCTCCCTGCCACGTCGCCCACTGCGACAGCCCCTGCATCCCGCCCGGGATATCCGCACCAACGGCCTCGAGGAAGGTCGGTGCAAGGTCGACCAGGCTCTGCAGCGCGGAGCTTGTCGCCCCGACCGGGACGTCACCAGGCGCGCGCACGATGAACGGGAGTTTGATCAGGTCCTCGTAGTGGAACGCACCCTTGTAGAAGAGTCCGTGCTGGCCAAGGAAGTGCCCGTGGTCCGTCGTGAACACCACGATCGTGTTGTCGGCGATCCCGAGCCGGTCGAGGGAATCGAGGATCTTGCCGATCTGGTGATCCATGAAGCTGACCATGCCGTAGTAGATCGCCATATCCTTGCGGAGTTGCGCCTCGTCGACAAGGTGGCTCTGGAAGCCGTGGTTGCCGAACTCCGTCTCGGCCCATGGCGAGAAGTCCGGCGCTTCCTGCTGTGTGAGCGCGAAGTGCGGCGGCAGGTTGTCGTGCTCGCCCGGCACGAGCGAGCCGGGGATCATATCGTCAGGGTCGTACATCGATGCCCAGGGCTCCGGCACCAGATAGGGTGGATGCGGATCGTGGAACGACGCCCAGGTGAAGAACGGCTCGCCCTCTTCCACCGCGCGCTCGATGTTCGCGATCGTGCGCTCCCCGGTCCACGTCGTGTAGTGGTACTCCTCCGGGAGATCCCAACTGTGTTCCCGGTCCGGGACTGAAGGATCAGGCGGCCAGGGCCGGAAGTAATCGGCCCAGTTGTCGAGCCCCTTCTCCTCCATCCAGATCGCGTAGTGCTGCCCGACGAGATGCTCGTCGGCATGCATGCGGGCGACCTCGACGTGCTCAAACCCGTACCAGGGGCCATGGAACTCCCGCCAGAAATCGAGATCGCGGAGGGTCGGCATCGCCTCCAGCGAGGTCTGCTCCCCGGTCGAGGCGAGCGGCTGGAAATGGGCCTTGCCGACAAGCGTGGTGTCGTACCCCTCGTCCTGTAGCGCATCCCCGATCGTCGGGATAGCTTCATCGAGCTTGACACCGATCGTCCAGCAGCCGTGTTCCGACGGGTACTGCCCGGTGATGATCGAGCTGCGCGACGGTGAGCACACCGGACTGGGACAATAGGCGCGGTCGAACCGGGTGCCTTCCGCCATCAACCGGTCGAGCGCGGGCGTCTTGATCCGGTCATTGATCGCGCCGAGCGCGGTCCAGTGATGCTGGTCGCTGGTGATCAGCAGGATGTTTGGTCGCTGGCCGGTCATCACTTCCCTCCCCAGGTCTCGTGCCAGAACGCGATTCGCCGTTGGCGGCCGAATGTATTCCCCATGTCGTGTCCGTTGTAGGGCCACACTTCCATGCGGCGGTCACCGGCATAGTGGTTGTATGCGGCGTAGATCGTGGACGGCGGGCAGACGATATCCATGAGCCCGACCGAGAAGGC
>CAZVAA010000033.1:0-5883 GCA_964624125.1 uncultured Sphaerobacteraceae bacterium
CTTCTCGTTGTTGGCTTCCTTCTCGCGGACGACCTTGTCGAGTTCGCGGTCGTCGAAGATCCACTGCTCCTTCTTGCCCTGGCGGATCTTGTACAGCGGCGGCTGCGCAATGTACACGTGTCCGTTTGCGATCAGCGGCTCAAGGTGCCGATAGAAGAATGTCAGCAGCAGCGTGCGGATGTGCGCGCCGTCGACGTCCGCGTCGGTCATGATGATGATCCGGTGGTAGCGGAGCTTCGAGAGGTCGAATTGCTCGCCAATCGACGTACCGAGCGCCGTCACCAGCGTCCGGATCTCGTTGTTCTGGAGCATCTTGTCCAGGCGGGCCTTCTCCACGTTAAGGATCTTGCCGCGGAGCGGCAGGATCGCCTGGAAGCGCCGATCGCGGCCTTGCTTGGCCGAGCCACCCGCCGAGTCACCCTCGACGATGTAGAGCTCGGACTTCGACGGGTCGCGTTCGGAGCAGTCGGCCAGCTTGCCCGGCAACGAGAAGTTGTCCAGTCCACCCTTGCGCTGCACCAGCTCGCGGGCCTTACGGGCGGCCTCACGGGCGCGAGCGGCGGTGAGACACTTCTCGATGATTCGCTTGGCGATCTGCGGGTGTTCCTCCAGATAGGCTCCAAGCGCGTCGTTGACGACCGACTGCACCGCGCCGGCCATCTCGGGACTACCGAGCTTGCCCTTGGTCTGGCCTTCGAACTGCGGGTCCTCGAGCTTGACCGAAACGATCGCCGTCAGGCCTTCACGAACGTCATCGCCGGAGAGCGACTCATCGCCCTTCATGAAGCCGTTCTTCTTGGCGTAATCGTTGATCGTGCGGGTCAGTGCCGACTTGAAGCCGGACAGGTGCGTGCCCCCATCAACCGTATGGATATTGTTGACGTAGGTCTGCGTCAGCTCACCGAACGAGTCGTTGTACTGCATCGCGACTTCGACGTTGCCGGCGCTGGTTTCCCGCTCCACGTAGAACGGGGTGTCGTTGATCGTCGCGCGATTGCGGTTCATGTGGCGCACGTAGGAGATGATGCCGCCCTCGAAGAGGAAGCTCATTTCCCGGTCGGTGCGCTCATCGATGATGGTCAGCTTCAGGCCACGAGTCAGGTATGCCCATTCGCGGAACCACTGCTCCAGCACCTCATAGCTGTAGTCGTGGCCGGCCTTGAAGATCTCGGTATCGGCCTTGAACCGGGTAGTCGTACCGTGTTCGGCCTTCTTCGACTTGCCAACAACCTCAACTGGTCCAAGCGGCTTGCCGCGGGAATATTCCTGCCGGTAGAGGTTCGTGTCACCGGCCTTCTTGACCTCGACGGACATCCACTCGGAGAGAGCGTTCACAACCGAGGCGCCGACGCCGTGAAGGCCGCCGGAGACCTTGTATCCGCCGCCGCCGAACTTCCCGCCCGCGTGCAGCGTGGTCATGATGACCTCGAGCGCCGATTTCTTGTATTTCGGATGCTCATCGATCGGGATACCGCGGCCGTTGTCGACGACGGTCACGACATCATCCGCACCAAGTCTGCAGACAATGTGATCGCAGATGCCGGCGAGGGCCTCGTCGACCGAGTTGTCCATGATCTCGCGCACGAGGTGGTGGAGGCCACGCTGATCGGTACTGCCGATGTACATGCCCGGGCGCTTGCGGACAGCCTCCAGGCCCTCCAGGACCTGGATCTGGTCGGCGCCGTAGACGTTCTTCGCCGTCGGGGTATTCGTTGCCATGTAAGGTTTCCTTTCCGGAGCGAGCGCCATGGCGGCGACCCACCCGTGTCTCTAGCGTCTGGAAGAGCGCTCGCGAGCTCTCATCAGGCGAAAGCGGTCCGAGTAAAACAGCATGCTCGCGACGGCCAGTCCGGTTCCCAGAAACGCGTTCGCGAGCAGCGCGATCACGATGCCTGGCATCGAGCCGGCCATGCTGGACCAGAGATGCAGCGCTCCCATCAGGACCAGGAGCGAGGTCAACGCAAGCCGCGCGGTCTGCGAGAAGTACTCGCGTGCCACGGACCTGCTCGCACCGAACGCCCGGATCGGACCGGCCCGGTGGAGCAGCATGGCGTCAACCATGAACAGGGTATAGATACTCGCTATACCCCCGAATATCAGCAGCGCCATGGTCACCACGAACAGGAGGTTGAGCCCCAGGATCATGGCAACAAGCGATGCAACGAACAGGGGAACCAGCGCAGCTACCATAACGGCCGCAAGCAGCACCAGATACCCCATGAAATGCAACCATGCCTTGCCGATCTCCGGCATGAGCCGGGATGACGTATCGCCACGGACTGCGCGTGCCAGCGGTACCTTATAGAGCGCCAGCAGCAACGTGCCTCCAAAGAGACAGGCGAGCATGATCAGGAAGACGGTCCCGGCAGAGCCGGGTGTCATGACGCCGGCGAATCCCTCGCTCCAGGCGTCAACGATGGTCGATTTGTCGATGCCGAATGCTCCTGACGGTGCCAGGAATGCCACCAGCATGTACAGGAACGTGTCGATCGGCACGCCACTGAAGACGGACGGCAGGAATGCGCCCAGCGCATCGCTTGCCTGGAGCCGATCTCCCAGTGTGCGCAGGTTCTGCGCGGCCAGGTCAGCGTCCTCAGCGCCGGAGCGCTCGAGGAAATCCGCTGTGCTCGTGACGAGCGGTTGCATGGATACCTGTAGCCCGAGCCACAGCACCAGATCGACGATCAGCGGTAGCAGGAGAAGGCGAGGTCGTTCGAGCACAAGGGACAGGCCGTCGGCAATTGTCTCCAGCACGCCACCTGTCGTGCCCGGCGCGGTTCGACGGACAGGCTCGTTGGCATTACGCACACTGCCCATCCTCACGCCAGCCCCAGTTGTTCAAGCCCGTCCTCGCCGTAACCGAGGTGGTGCCCCAACTCGTGCAGGACGGTTGTTCGAATCTCCGCTTCCAACTCCGCGCGGCTGGAACAGCTACGCTCGAGCGGACCGACGAAGATCGTGATCCGGTCCGGCACAACCATGGAGTAGCCAGACGTGCGTTCCGTACGGGGTATGCCCTGATACAGGCCGAACAAATCGTCATCATCTCCCAGGTCCGATTCGCGGCGCTGCGCCACGGTCGGCTCGTCCTGGACGACGATAGCAATTCCTTCAAGCAGTTCCTGGATCGTATCCGGGAGCGTATCGACGACACGCTGAACCGTACGGTGAAATCGGAGATGGCGGGCTCGTCGTGCCGTCCGATTCGCATCACGAATCATGCTTCAATTTTACCAGATTCATGGGCTTTTTCCCACCCGAGGAGGCGGGGAAGAGGTGCGTACGGACGCGCTAAACGGGCATCGTCATCCCGTCAGTCACCAGGGCGTCGCTGGATGGTCGAGACAAGGATGTCCCTCCCGATTGCCACCGCGCTGTTGAGACCGCCATGACCGCTCTCCAGGACGATGGCGACGGCGTACCGCGGCTCTGGATCGCCGATGAAGCCAATGAACAGCGAGTGCGCCGCGCCGTCGTCGCCGATCTCCGCGGTCCCTGTCTTGCCGCCAACCACGTAGCCATCGACCCGGGCGTTCTGGATCGCTCCGTTGTTGACGGCGTTCACCATCATCTCCTCAACATCATTGGCCGTCTCAGCTGAAAACGGCGACTTCCAGACCGATTGGTCCGCCCTCTGGGTGGTATTGCCGTCGGGGTCGGTGACGCGCGCGACCAGATACGGTTCCATCATCTCGCCTTCGTTCGCGAACATCGCCGCGGTCATCGCGAGATGCAACGGCGACATCTGCAATTGCCCCTGACCGAATCCGGTGTCCGCAACCATATTGGTGTCCGAGAGGGCCTCTCGGCTATTGGCGACCTGACTCTCGGCGACCGGAACGTCGTAGGGGATGTGCTCACCGAACCCCAGGTGGGGGCCGTATTCCCAATACGTTTCGCCGCCGATCTGCATCCCGATCTGGGCAAAGACGACGTTCAACGACCAGGCGACACCCTCACTCAGCGTCCACTGGTCACGGGATTCATCGGGCCGGTTGAACTCAGGCAGGATGCGCCCTTCGATATTCAGTTCGCCAGTGTCCTCGTACACCGAATCCGGCTCCGCGTAGCCCTCCTCGATGGCGATCCCGGCGGTGACCGTCTTGAACGTCGAACCCGGCGTGTAGAGGCCAATATTTGCCCGGGTGACCAATGGTGTCTCCGGATCCTCCAGGAGACTGTTCCAGTAGGCGGCTGCTTCGGGGTCGTTCCCCGCCGTAAAGAGTCGGTTCGGGTCGTAGACCGGGTTACTGGCGAGCACCAGCGTCTCGCCGGTTTGGATGTCCAGGACGACGACCGCACCAGTGCTGTCGCCGAGCAGGTCCATGGCCTGTTGCTGCAGGTCGGCGTCGAGCGTAAGGTGCAGGTCGGCGCCAGTTTGTGGCATGCCGAGCAGGTCCTTGATCGTCGTCTTGATCGAGTTCGTGCCGGCCTGCCCTGAGAGTTCCTGTTCGTGAGTGGCTTCGAGGCCGGTCGAGCCGTACATCACCGGGCTGTAGTAGCCGGTCACGCCCCACGCGGCCGGCACTGGCCACGTCCGGATGTATTCACCGTCAACCTGCTGGGTATCCGCCAGGACCGTCCCGTTTCGGTCAAAGATGCGGCCGCGTTCCGATTCCAGTTTGTTCGCGGTCAGGCGTGGGTTGGAAATGACCTCGCCGCTGGCATCGACCGCAGTTTTGTAATAGATGTCGTCGCGTGCGACGACCTGGATGCGGACGAGTTGCGCGCTGATGATCACGAATACCGTCGTCAGCACAAACGCGGTGCGGATCAGGGATCGGTTGAATGTCGGCATGGAGTCCGGCAACCGGATGCGCGTTCCCAGGAGGAGCAGCACCCACGCTCCGAACAGCATGAGGAGCCACCGGGCATCGGAGAGATCGTTCCCGGTGAACAGCCCCCAGCCGATGAGGCCAAGTGCGGCGACGAGGAATAGGGTACGGAGGGCAGGGTGCATCAGAGACCTCGTTGATCAGGCGCGACGTGGAAGGCTGGAGAAATAGAGGATCAGCGCGATCACGCCGAAGTTGGTGATAAGCGAGCTGCCGCCATAGGAGATGAACGGCAAGGTGATGCCGGTTAGCGGAATGATGCGGAGCACGCCGCCGATGATGATGATCGTCTGGATTCCGATACTCGTCGCGAGTCCGGCGACGCAGAGCTGGATAAAGCCATCTTCGGCGCGCATGGCGACGATGTAACAGCGCATGACCAGCAGGAAGTACAGCGCGATTACCGCGAGCGTCCCGAGCAATCCGAGTTCCTCACCGATAGCGGAGAAGATGTAGTCAGTCTGGACCTGCGAGATGTAGGTCGGATGGCCGAGCCCGAACCCGGTGCCGAACAGGCCGCCCGCCGCGAGCGAATAGTCACTCTGGACCGGCTGGTAACCGAACCCATAGGGATCCCAGAACGGATCGAGCCAGTTGTTCACGCGGACCGCGATGCGGTCGAACGATGTCCAGGCGATCCAGCTCGCGGCGGCGAACGTGATCAACCCGACGCCGACATAGAGGAGCCGTCCACTCGCGATATACAACATGGCGAGGAACACGCCGAAGAAGAGGAGCGCCGGCCCGAGGTCGTTGAGCGCGACAAGGGTGAGCAGCGAAGCGGCCCACATGATGCCCATGGGCACGAGATAGGGGATAGGCGGAAGTTGGAGCCGTCCGACCTGCCAGCTGGAGCCGATCAGGTCGCGTTTTTCATCGAGGTAGGCGGCGAGGAAGATCACCAGCGTGACCTTGGAGATCTCGGATGGCTGGATCTGGATCGGGCCAATGCTGATCCAGAGACGCGCGCCGCCCACTTCGGTGCCGATGAAGAAGGTCGCGGCCTGCAGTGCAAGCGTCAGGATCAGCCACGTGTACTTGTACCGCC
>CAZVAA010000033.1:5983-19766 GCA_964624125.1 uncultured Sphaerobacteraceae bacterium
AGCAGGCCAACGATCGCGAGCGCGCCGGGGATCAGGAGGAGGTTGAACTCGGTGAGACGAAATGTTGGTCGATAGCGCACGTGTCTGGAGTACTCAATCGTCGTTACGCGCCAGGATTGGGCCCAGGCGGTCGTAGATATCGTCAGTGATGTGCTCGGTATGCGTGGTGATCGCAGATGCGGCGGCGTCGGCACATGCCTGGTCGCATGCCGGCATTCCGGCCCTGGCCAGGCCGCGGATGACGCCCTGTCCCGTGGCTACGTTGTCGGAGAGCACACGCCTGATCATCTCGAGCGTGACATCGTCTTCGGATTCATGCCAGACATCGAAATCGGTGACCAGCGCGAGCGCGCCGTAGCAGAGCCCTGCCTCGCGAGCGAGCCGCGCTTCCGGCATGGCCGTCATGCCGATAATATCGGCTCCCCATTGGCGGTAGAGGTTGGATTCTGCCCGGGTGGAGAACTGTGGCCCTTCAATGCAGACATAGGTGCCCCCGTCATGGACGCTGTCCTGCGCTGAGCGCGCGTGAGCGAGGATCGCCTGCCGGAAGGATTCGCAGTACGGGTCTGCCATGCCGACGTGGGCAACGATGCCCCGGTCGAAAAATGTCCGCTCGCGCAGCACCGTCCGGTCGATGATCTGGTCGGGCACCACGGCGGTGCGGGGTGGGAGCTCCTCGCGCAGGCTGCCAACGGCGTTGATGCTGAGCAGGTGCGTGACGCCCATCTGCTTCATTCCGTGGATGTTCGCCCTGAACGGTATCTGGGAAGGGTTGATACGATGGCCGCGGCCATGGCGGGCGAGGAAGACGATTTCACTGTCCCCAAGCGTTCCCTTGATGAACGCCGCGCTCGGGCGACCGAACGGGGTCTCCACCGGTACTTCGGAGATATTGGCAAGATCCGGGAGATCATACAGGCCAGTGCCGCCTATCACGCCGAGCATCGGGGTACCTCCAGTCGTGTCGGTGCGTTGCAGGTGACCGTGTTGCTCGCCTGCATGCGTCGTCAGGTTCATGGTACATTCGTGGGGCAGGACGCACCACCGTTGCCTGAGGCGATGGGTTGTGCGGGTTTTCCTGCGTGCGTGGTATACTACGCAGCGCAAGCGCCATCGCCACGGGCGTTTCCGAGTCACTTTAATCGCATACAAACTGGTCGACTGTGACCACAGGAGGCTCCGCCCGCATGGCGTTGCAGAAGGAACAAAAGACAGAAATCATCGAAGGCTCGCGCGTTCACGAGACGGATACCGGATCCCCGGAAGTCCAGATCGCGATCCTCACCGAGCGGATCACTGGCCTGACCGATCATCTTCGCCGCAACCGGCAGGATAATCACTCTCGCCGTGGCCTGCTGAAGCTCGTCGGCCGTCGCCGCCGGCTGCTCGCCTACCTGGCCAAGTCCGACATCGAGCGCTATCGCGCCACGATCGCACGCCACGGTCTGCGACGGTAGTTGGTGGTCCATCGCACGCATATCGAACTGGTACGCGACATCGCCAATGTGTGCGAGGCAACAAACATGCTCATAACGGCCCGGGACAGCATGGTCCTGGGCCGTTGTTTGTGTAACGGAATGGAGGTGCCCACGACAGGCAACTGATTTCGCGCCAGCTACGGGGAATGGGGCATTGGAGCGGCCCGAGGGCAGCCACGTCGGCCCGCTCCAGTTCCTCAGTTCTCCGCCTGATCGCGCGATAGACGGCATGCCCCATGCGCCCGACGGTGCAACGGGGGGCAACCTTTGCATAGACGGAGAAACTCCACATGATTCCGGAATCTGTCCAGGAAAACATCAAGAAGGTCTCAGCCGAGATCAATGGCCGCGAGCTTTCGCTCGAAACCGGCCGCATCGCGGAGCTCGCGATGGGTGCGGTCGTCGTTCGCTACGGCGATTCGATGGTGCTCAGCACCGTCGTCGGCGAGCGCGAGGCGTCCGATCTCCCGTTCTTCCCACTCACGGTTGATTACGAAGAGCGGATGTATGCCGCCGGCAAGATCCCGGGCGGCTTCCCCAAGCGCGAGGGACGCCCGACCGAGGCGGCGATCCTTGCGGCACGGCTGACCGACCGCCCGATTCGCCCGCTCTTCCCGAAGGGCTACAAGTCCGAAGTCCAGGTCATGACGACCGTGCTCTCGGCCGACCAGGAGAATGATGCCGATCTCCTGTCGATCATCGGCGCGTCCGCCGCGCTCTCGATCTCGCCAATCCCGTGGGATGGCCCGGTCGGCGCTATCCGCATGGGAATGGTTGACGGCGAGCTCGTCGTCAACCCGACCTTTGCCCAGCGTGACGAAGGCTCGCTCGACATGGTCGTTGCCGGTACTGGCGACGCGATCATGATGGTCGAGGGTGAAGGCGTCGAGATCCCCGAGGGACGGATGGTCGAGGCGATCGAGATCGCCCATGACAACATTCGCACCATCGTCGATCTCCAGAACCAGCTCGTTCAGCAGGCCGGCCAGGAGAAGTGGCCGTTCACGCCGCCGGAACGCGACGAGGCGCTCTACACGGAGCTGCGCTCGTTCCTCGGCGACCGGCTGCGCGAGGCCGTCCGCAACCCGAACAAGGTGGTGCGGCTCGAAGCCACCAGCGGCCTGCAGCAGGAGGCGATCGATACGCTGACCTCCGCATCCGAGGGCGAGGAGCCGCGGTTCTCGGCGAATGCCGTCAACGAAGCCTACGAGGCCCTCCTGAAGGAGGAGGTCCGGTCGGGCATCCTCCATGACGGTATCCGGCCGGATGGGCGCTCCACCAACGAAGTCCGGCCGATCTGGTCGGAGGTTGGCTACGTTCCGCGGGCGCATGGCTCCGCGATCTTCACCCGTGGCCAGACACAGGTGCTGACGTCGCTCGCGCTGGGCTCGGTTGCCGAGGAGCAGCGTCTCGATTCGATTACCCCGGCGACGAGCAAGCGGTATATCCACCACTACAATTTCCCGCCGTATAGCGTCGGCGAGGTCCGGCGCCTGCGTGGCGCCAGCCGCCGTGACATCGGCCATGGCGCTCTTGCCGAGCGGGCGCTGATCCATATGCTGCCGGATCCGGAAGAGTTCCCGTACACGATCCGCCTCGTCTCCGAGGTGGTCAGCTCGAACGGCTCGACCTCGATGGCCAGCGTGTGTGGCTCGACCATGGCGCTGATGGACGGAGGTGTGCCGATCAAGGCGCCGGTCGCCGGTGTCGCGATGGGTCTTGTAACCGACGTCGAGACGGGCCAGTACACCGTGCTGACCGACATCCAGGGCATGGAAGACGCTCTCGGCGATATGGACTTCAAGGTCGCCGGGACGAAGGATGGCGTGACCGCGATCCAGATGGATATCAAGGTCAAGGGCATCACGACCCAGATCATGCGCGAGGCGCTCCAGCAGGCCCACGAGGGTCGACAGCATATTCTTGGGAAGATGCTGGAGACGATCTCCGAGCCGCGCACCGAGCTGAGCCGGCTGGCGCCGCAGGTTGTCACGATCAAGATCGATCCCGCCAAGATTGGCAAGGTTATCGGCCCGGGTGGCGCGATGATTCGCGAGATCCAGGAAGAGACCAACTCCAAGATCAACATCGAGGATGATGGCGTCGTCTCGATTGCCTCCTCCGATGGCGATGGCATCGAGAAGGCGAAGACCAAGATCCTCGGCCTGACGGAGGATCCGCCGGAAGTCCACATCGAGCGCGGCGAGCTGTACACCGGCAAGGTCGTCAGCGTGATGCCGTACGGCGCGTTCGTCGAGCTGGTGCCGGGCCGGGATGGCCTGGTGCACATCTCCGAGCTGTCGGAGGATCCCTCGGTGCGCGTCGAGCGGGTGGAGGACGTCGTCAATCTGGGGGATGACATTACCGTGATGGTGACCGACGTCGCCCCGAACGGCAAGGTCAGCCTCTCGCGCCGCGCCGCGATGACCGGCGAGCTCCCGGAGCCGAAGCAGGACCGCCGGGGCGGCGGTGGCGGTGGCCCACGCGGCCCGCGCGGTGGCGGTGACCGAGGTCCGCGCGGTGGCGGCGGTGGACGTGGCGGTGATCGCGGACCTCGTGGCCCGCGCCCGGATCGCGACCGCGGCCCACGCTACTAGGGCGAAAGGGGCCCCGTCCCCTGACTGTCGACTCAGGTCACAACAACGACGCCCCGCGGGAAATCCCGCGGGGCGTCGTTGTGTGCCAGCGAAATTCACGTTGACGCACCAGTACGTTGGTAACGTGTTCGATAATCAAGTCCGAATGTGAAGGCCGGGCATTGTACCAGGGCAAAACGAAGGCCCCGTGCGAGCCCTCGCACGGGGCCTTCGTCGAATTGATTAGTCCGCCTGTTCGGTGGCCAGGGCTTCTGATGTCGCCATCGCGTCATCCCAGATTTGCTGGCCGGTGTCCGTGTAGTTGAAGAATACGAATCCGAGAATACAGCAGAGGAGGATGGCAAGGAAGAACGCGATCAGGATCCAGAGCCAGACCGGGCGCTTCCGCCCTGGAGGCGGTCCGAGATCCGACATCTTCCACTCATCGTCGACTGGCTCGTTGTTTCGGTCCCACGGGTTGCCTTGTTGCGCGAAGCTCGGGGTGACCGGCGGGGGAATCGAGGATGCCGGCTTCGATGGGGCGGGCTCCTCTGGCGCTGGCGCCGGGTTATCGGGCTCGACCGGCGCAGCCGACTCCGTTGTGGTGCCAGGCTTTGGCGATGTCGGCGTCAGACGGTTGCCGCAGTTGGCACAAAACCGATCCTCAGCATTGTTCTCGTGTCCGCAACTGGGGCAGGTCTTCAAAGTGACTCGCTCTCACGTTTCTCGTATGGGACCCGAAGATCATTGTCCGGGCGAAGAAATACTCGACTCAAGCCGGATTATATGCCAGGTGGCGTTCGATTTCAGGGGCGAACCTGCACGTTCGCCCCTGTGCATTATCCGGATTACTCGTTCAGGCGTGGATCGAGGGCATCCCTAAGGCCATTCCCCAGCAGGTTGATGCAGAGGGCGCTCATGAAGATCATCAGGCCCGGGAAGAACGCGAATGTCCACGACTGGCTGAAGTAGGCACGCGAGTCATCGAGCATGTTGCCCCACGACGGCGTCGGGATACCGACACCGAATCCGAGGTAGCTCAGTGTGGCCTCGTAGATGATGAGGCTCGGCAAGGAGAGGGAGGCCCAGACCAGGACAATCGGAACGACGTTCGGGAATATGTGGCGGGTGATGATCTGCGAGTTGCTCGCGCCGATCACCCTCGCGGCATCCACATAGTCCCGATGCTTGAGCGTCAGCACTTCGCCACGAATGAGACGGGAGACGCCCGTCCAGCCGAGGAAGGCGATGATGACCGCGAGCATGACGGGACCTGGCCGGAGCCAGACAGAGAGCAGCAGCAGGAGCGTGATGCCGGGGATCGAGATGATCACATCGACGAGGCGCATCAGGATGCTGTCGATCGCGCCGCCAAAGAACCCGGCGATGGCGCCGACGGACATGCCGATGACCAGCGAGAAGATAAGCGCCAGGATCGCGACGGTCATCGAGATCCTGCCGCCATAGGCGAGTCGAGTCAGGATGTCCCGGCCGTTGTTATCGGTGCCAAGGACGTTGTTTCCGTTTTCCATCGGACCGACAAGCACTTGCGAATAATCGCCGGTCATGTAGTCGAAACCGGTGAGTCGCGACACGATGGGCGCGCCGAACGAGAAGAGGAGCAGGAGCACGGTGACCACGAGCGAGCCCATCGCGAGCTTGTC
Organism: uncultured Sphaerobacteraceae bacterium; assembly: GCA_964624125.1. Classification (GTDB taxonomy): domain Bacteria; phylum Chloroflexota; class Chloroflexia; order Thermomicrobiales; family UBA6265; genus UBA6265. The sequence goes on from CAZVAA010000033.1 coordinate 11,702, forward strand.
CTTGCGCAGCTTGCGCCACGCTCGGGTGTAGAAGCCGGGGGTCTCCTTAACCACATCCCGCTGGGCAGATCCGAGGGAGGGCGGCTGGGTACCCCCGGACTTCTTCGGTGCGGCGACTGATGTTGGTGCGGTGGTTGATTGCGACATCGAAATTCCTTCGGGTCTGCTGGCGGTGCTAGTCGTATCGAACGCGTGGATCGAGCACGCCATACAGGATGTCAGCGATGAGATTGCCGAGAACGGTCAGGAATGCAAGCATCATGACGCACGCCATCGCGACCGAGTAGTCGTTTGAATTGAGCGACTCAAGTGTCACCTGGCCGATTCCGCGATACCCAAACACGTTTTCGACGATCAGCGAGCCGCCGAACAAGTCAGGAATCTGGAGACCAACCAGGGTCACAAGCGGAAGGACGGCATTCTTGAACGCGTGCCGGAAGATGGCGGTGCTCTTGGTCAGGCCCTTTGCGTCTGCTGTTCGCATGTAGTCCTGACGGATCACCTCGAGCATCTGCGAGCGAATGTACCTGGTCCACCCGGCAATACTGATGAGCGCCAGGGTCGTGGCCGGCATCACGAGGTGGACGATACGGTCCCAAAGATCGCCGCCGCCGCGCAGATCCTTCACGCCGGAGACCGGCATGGAGGGCAGGCCCCATTCGCGAAACTTCACCGAGAAGAAAATGATCATCAGCATGCCGAGCCAGATGCTGGGCATGGAGTAGAAGGCCGTGGCGAAAATGTTGGTGACGCGGTCGAACAGGGAGTTGCGCTTGATCGCCGCGAGCACGCCAATCGGGATGGCGAGCACGATGGACATGAGCAGCGACGTGATGCTCAGCACCAGGGTGTTCGGCAACGCCGTCTTGAGGGTCTCGATGACCGGGACATAGTTGCGGAAGCTGATGCCGAAGTCACCCTGCAGGGCGTCGCCCAGCCAGATGAAGTAGCGCTGGTACCAGGGCGCGTCCAGACCGAGGTTCTCCCGGATGCGTTGGAGGTCGGCCGGCTTGATGTCCGGGTTGAACTCGAACTGGTCTGTCGGGCTTCCGGGCACGAGATTCAGGAGCGCAAACACCAGGAACGAAATACCTAGCAGGAGCGGAATCATGCCCAATAAGCGTCGGATGATATATCTCGTCATCAAAAATACCCCAGGGGTTTCATCCAGGAAGGGTGGGCGCCGGTGACAGCTCTGTCTGGATGCAAGTGATACTCCGGAGGGGTGCGAGGTCGCCAGCCGAACACGCGTTGTCCGAAGGTACTTGGGAGATTATATACCGCCTATAGTCGAGCGGCCATGCCACTGTACACCCGAAACGGGGCGGTTGTGCAACCGCCCCGTTTCTTGTTGCGCGACGTTTTGGCCTAGACCTCGTCGAGCCACGCCCGGGTGACCCACCAGACGTTGCTGTAGCCGTTCGGGAAGAAGTTGTGGACGCGCGGGTTGGCGCCCATGATGCTCTTCCGGAAGACGTTGATGCCGGCCGCCATGTCGTCGTTGGCGATGTTCGACATCTCGATGAGGATGTCGATGCGCTTCTCGACGTCCAGCTCCGTCTGCGACGGCCGGATGAGGGCGTCGTACTCCTCGTTGGAGTAGCGCATCATGTTGAAGCCGGTTGGCGGCGTGTAGTTCGTGCCGAACATGACTTCCTGGCCACCGTCGACCGACCACGTGAAGCCGAGCACCGACATCTGGAAGTTACCAGCGTCGTTGTTGTCGAGCAGGGTCGGGAACGGGATCGCGGCCGGGAGCATCTCAACGCCGACCTCGCGCCAGGCCTGCTGCATGTACGGGATCTGGATCTCGTACGTTGCGGAGGCTTCAGCGTAGGTGCACTCGAAGCTCAGGCGCTGGCCGTCCTTCTCGCGGATGCCATCGGAGCCTTCGACCCAGCCAGCCTCTTCGAGGAGGGCGCGGGCCTGGTCCGGATCGTAGTTGTAGATCGTGTTGACGCGGTCCGGCGCATAAGCGATTGACAGCACCGGCTGCGTGCCGTCCGCCTGGATGGCGAATCCGTCATAGACAGTGTCACCCATGAGGGTGCGGTCCAGCGCGTAGTGCAGCGCCTTGCGGACGTTGACGTCGGTGAAGACCTCGCCCTTCGACTCATCCTGGTTGGTGATGTAGAAGTTGAAGGCGAGTGTGTCGAAGTCGACGATCTGCAGGTCCGGGTTGGACTCGCGGAGGTTGTTCGCTTCCGTGAACGGAACCTCGACGACGTCCGACTGGCCGGTCTGGAGCTCGGCGATGGCCGTGGTGGCCTCACCAACGACCTTGTAGGTGTAGGTGTCGATCACCGGGATGTTGGTCTCGTCCCAGTAATCCGCGTTCTTCTCGAGGGTGACGTGGTCGCCCAGCACCCACTCGACGAACTTGAACGGGCCGGTACCGATGACGCGGGACGGATCCGTGCCGGTCGAGCCCGGGTCGCTCGGCCACTCGCTCGGCGGGACATCTTCCCAGATGTGCTTCGGCATGATGCCGAACTGGGCGAGGGCGTCGCTCAGGAAGACCGCGATCGGCTCGTGGGCAACGAACTCAACCGTGAGGTCGTCGATCTTTGAGTAAGAGGCGAGAACGCCTTCGACCGTGCTCTTGCGGACGCTCTGGCTGTCGTCGGCGAGGGCCATGTCGAAGGTGAAGACAACGTCGTCGGCCGTGAACGGCTCGCCGTCGTGCCACTTGACGCCTTCACGCAGGTGCAGCGTGTAGGTGATGCCGTCCTCGGCGATCTCCCAGCTGTCGGCGAGGCCGGTCGGCACGATGTTGCCGTCGACCACCGAGCCGCCAACGAGCGAGTCGTAGACGAAGCCGGCGATCCAGCTGGAGTAGGTGTCCGAGGCAAGCACGGTGTTGACCGTCGAGATGTCGGTCGTCATCGTGTGGATCAGCTGGCCACCCTCAACAGCCGGCTCTTCGAAGTCAAAAGCTTCCTCGAGCTGGGCCTGCGCCTCTTCCCGCGAGATGGACGTGATGACCTCACCGGTGCCGGCAGGGCTGGCCTCCGGTGTGGACTGCGCCATCGCGTTGCTCGCGAGCATGCCCGCGGCGGCCGCGGACACACCGGCAGCCGTCGCGCGGCGCATGAAAGCGCGCCGGCTCAGGTTGCCGCTGCGGAATTGCTCGACGAGATTGTCGATATCGAACTGAGTCATACTGAAAGACCCCCTGGTATTGACGTGTCACCATCACCCCTGATGGTGCTGGTCTCAACAACGAGACCGATACAACCTACCGCAAAGTTTGCTCACAGTTAGTATGCCCCTTGGTGGTGTCCTGATGCCATTGCTCAGGACTGAACAACGGACTGCCCGGCTCAAGCATGGACGTCTCATGCCTCACGAGGTCGACTGCTCTCGCGTTCGGAGTAGCACCCCTGGCAGAGCCGCAAAGGTCCCCCACGTCGGGTTTATTCCAAAACATACCAACCTGTTGATCAATAATAGGCACTTCCGAAGAACGGTGCAACGTGGACCGGATGAGATTCGGCATTTGCGAAGAACCATCCGCGCTTCGTTAGCCGGGAACGAACGGAGGCTCACGGAGCAAGGCTGCGTAGGTACAACGGTGATCGCTCTATCGAATCCGTTAGTGTCGCTGGCCGGCTCATCGATTACTGTGTTCGGCGATACACGGATTAAGCCCATCCGCTGCACGCGATCACGTTGCGACTTCGACAGACGGGATGCCTGCTGTCTGGACCTGCAGGCAAGGAAAAGGCCGAGAGGAAGCCCCCTCGGCCTTGACGTGAACCTATTGCTCGACCCAGATGTACGGCAATGTCCACCAGTTGCTGTACCCGTTCGGGATGAAATTGTGCAATCGCGGCGAACTGCCAAAGATATCCCGGCTGAAGACGTTGATGCCGACCGCAGCATCGTTGTTCACGATGTTCGATTGCTCGAGAAGAATCTCGATCCGGCGCTCCTGGTCCAGCTCCGCGAGCTGCTGCGCGTCCAGCTCGTCGTATTCCTCGTTGCAGTACCGCATGCGGTTGAACCCGGCGGGTGGGGTGGCGTTGCAGCGGAACATGTCACCCTGACCGCCGTCGACGCCCCAGCTGAAGCCGGCAATCGCCATCTCGAAGTTCCCGGCGATCGCATTGTCGATGAGGGTCGGGAACGGCACCGCGGCGGGAACCATCTCGATACCGACTTCGCGCCATGCCTGCTGCATATACGGGATCTGCTGCTCGTAGGTTGCAGAGCCTTCGGAGTACAGGATCTCGAAGCTGAGGCGCTCGCCATCCTTCTCGCGGATGCCGTCATCGCCTTCTGTCCAGCCCGCCTCGTCAAGGAGCGAGCGAGCCTGGTCGGGATCGAAGTCGTACGGGGTCTCAATTGCTTCCGGGCGATACGCGATCGAGAGCACAGGCTGGGTGCCAATGGCCCGGATCGCATACCCCTGATAGACCGTGTCGGCGATCAGGTCACGGTCCAGCGCGTAATGCAGCGCTTGCCGGACTGCCACGTCCGTGAAGAGCAGCCCCTTCGCTTCATCCTGGTTTGTGTAGTAGTAGTTGAAGGAGGTGGTATCAAAATCGACGATATTGAGTTCCGGATTCGATTCCCGGATCGAGTCGGCGTTGGCGAAATCGATCTCGGCGATGTCCGCCTGGCCGGACTGGAGCTCCGCGTTCGCCGTCGACGCCTCGCCGACAACTCGGTAGATGAACTCGTCGATCACCGGAAGTGCTTCCGGATCCCAGTAGTCCTCGTTCTTCTGGATCGTGACGTGGTCGCCCGTGACCCACTCGACATATTTGAACGGTCCGGCACCGACAACCCGCGACGGATCCGTGCCCGTTGAGCCCGGATCGGAGCCCCATTCAGAGACGGGAACATCGCCCCAGATGTGCTGGGGCACAATGCCCGTGAGTCCCGCGGTGTCCTGGACAAAGGTCGCCAACGGCCTCGCCGCGACCAGTTCAACGGTGTGGTCGTCGACCTTCCGGTAGGAAGCAAGTGCGTCGTTGACCGTCGAGCGCCGGACGCTCAGCGTCTCCTCATCCAGGATCGAGTCGAATGAGAAGATGACGTCGTCCGCCGTGACCGGCTCGCCGTCGTGCCACATTGCATTCGGGTTGAGGTGGAAGGTATAGGTCACGCCGTCGTCGGCAAGTTCCCATGAATCGGCGAGATAGGGAACGGGCAATCCGTCGATCGGGCTTCCGCCGACGAGATAGGGGTAGACCATATCCGTGATCAACCCGGAATACACGTCCGTGACGAGCTGTGGGTTGAGCGTGCGAACGTCGGTGGTGTTGACGTAGATGACCTGCCCGCCCGTCTGTTCCGGCTCGCTGAGGTCGAACTCCTCTCGAAGTTGGGCGTAATACTCCTCACGGGTCATGGACGTCGTGCCGCCGACCGGGCTTGCCTCAGGACTGGCATCCTGCGCCGCGACATTGCTAACCAGCGCGCCGGCCGCGGCGGCCGAAACTCCAAGGGCCGTGGCGCGTCGCATGAACGCGCGACGCGAAATTTCCCCGTCCTGCAACTGCCGGACGAGATTTCCGATGGTCCTGTCGTGCATCCGTCGTGCTCCTGTCGTGATTCACACACGCGCAGCAATTGGACGAATCGTCGCGACCAGGCTATGGCTGCCCGCCGGGCATTATCCCGCCCGGATACAGTTCGGCATGTCGCGCGCGATGTGGCTGTCGTCAATACCGATGCCCCTGCGCCCCGACTGTCATGTGGATGAGCTTTCTATGGCATGCCGCGAGACGCGGATGGTCCACGTCACGTCACACTCCGAAAACCCGGTCCCCCACGAGTTGAGTGCAGTTGCCTCCATCCGTCCAACTTTGGATTTCGCCCGAACTGTGGCAACATGGTAGGCAAGCAGATTTATCACGTCAAGCATATGTACGAAGTCGGTTCCGATTGGCCGGATCCGATCACCGCGAGGTGTGAAGTCCTGATGAGCGGATGGCGCGTATTCTTCGGCGCCGCGGTCATTGCCGCCGTGGTCGCCGTCGCGCTGGTTCTGTGGGTCGACCGTGTGCGCCCGGTCTCGATCACCATCGTTCCGGCACCGACGGAGATGATGCACGTCTCGATTGCCGGCGCGGTGGCCTCGCCGGGGGTCGTCGCCGTTCCGCCGGGCGCGCGTTTGGTTGAGGCTGCCGATGCCGCTGGCGGATTCACTCCGGATGCGGATTTCTCTCGCCTGAACCTCGCGGGCCGCGTGGGCGACGGCGAGCACATTGCCGTCCCGTCGACCGCCCAGGTCGCTGACACCGGGGAGATCGAAACATCAGGAGGCACATCGCAAGACGCCCAAGGCCCTCTCGACGTCAACACCGCAACGGCTGAGCAACTCGACGAGCTACCAGGTATTGGTGAGGTACTGGCCGGTCGAATCATTGAGTACCGGGAAGTCAATGGCGCATTCGGCTCTATCGATGACCTCGTGCTTGTCGAAGGGATTTCCCTCCGGATGGTGGATGACCTTCGACCATTGATCACGGTCGGGCCAGATGGCTAACGGTCTTGTGATCGGCGTCGGCATGCTCGCTGGCGTGGCGCTTGGTCCATGGGCGATTGCCACCGTGCTCCCGATCGTGATGCTGTTCCTGATGGTGCGGTCACGATTCAGTACTGCGACGTTGGTAATCGTGCTGGTCGCCGTATCCGCCGGCGCGCTTCGGGGCGATGCACAACAACCGGCTGCCGGGCACGACCTCATCGCGAGGAGTGACGCCGCCGAAGGTATCGTGCGGGAGATGCCGGTGCCGGGTGGCGAATACGAGCGGGTGATGGTCGAGGTCTCCCGCATCCGGGTGGAAGGAGCGTGGAGCGATGCCTCCGATCTGGTGCTCGTTTACCTACCAGAGAGCAGCCGAAGTGTAAGCAGGGGAGATCGCGTCGCGTTGTCATGGAACGTCACGCCCGAATCCCGGCTGGCGCCGGGCTATCGCTCATTCGTCCGGGCCGAGGGTGCTACCGCTTCGGCGTGGGCGTGGAAAGCGACGGTCCTGGAACACGGTCCTCGCTGGGCTGACGAGATGTCTCGCGTGCGGCGAACGCTCACAACCGCGCTTCAAGGTGCCCTCCCGGGCGACGCAGGGGCACTCGCTGCAGGTATCGTCACGGGAGACGACTCGGGGTTGTCCGAGGAAATCGAGGATGCGTTTCGTCGCACTGGAACCAGTCACCTCACGGCCGTCAGTGGACAGAACGTCGCCTTGCTGATCGGGTTCATTGGCTTGTGGCTGCGGCCGGGACGCCCATCGACGAGGCTGGTCGTCAACGGCATCCTTCTGGTTGTTGTCTGGAGCTATGTGCTCATGGTCGGCCTCGAACCTCCGGCGATCCGGGCGGCGATCGTGGCGTCGTTGACGCTGATCGGCGTGCAGCTCGGCCGCCGACCGGACCCGTTCACGCTGCTGGCGCTGACGCTCGGCGTCATGGCGATGCTCGATCCGGGAATGACCGGCAGCATTTCGTTCTGGCTATCGGCGGCGGCTTCCTGGGCGTTGTGCAGCACGCTCCATATCCGGAGGCAGCCGGGAATCGTCTCCATGGTCATCGACACCGTAAAGGCCGTAACGGCAGCGAACCTTGCGACATTCCCGATCATCCTGTGGGCCTTCGGTTCATGGTCACCGGCGAGCCTCCTCGCAAATGTTCTGGTCGGACCGGTGATGACGCTTGCGTTCCCGGTGACCTATGCGTTCACCGGCTTTGCCGTGCTCATTCCGCCGCTGGAGCGTGCACTCGCATGGATTCCGGGGATCCTGCTGGATGGCGCGATCGTCATCGTCCGGAGACTCGCTGACATCGCGGGAGCAGTGCATCTGCCCTTGGATGATCCAGCGGCGATGATGCTCCTCGCGCTGCCGTGCTTCGCCGGCTTGCTGCTCCTCAGCCGGGACGGCACCCGTTGGGTTCGGCTGGTGGCGATGAGGTATTCCAGTGAACCGGTGCGCATGTGGATGTTGGCGTCCGGGCTGGTCGCCGGTGGCCTCGTTGGCGTCTTGTTGCTGGCATTGCCGTAATTCGGGTTGACAAGTGGCATCAAAACGGCGTATCTTCAACCCCGCTGTGCCCG
>CAZVAA010000034.1:0-19567 GCA_964624125.1 uncultured Sphaerobacteraceae bacterium
ATGTCCCGCACCGCGTGTTCGGCGGCGAAGCACACCGTTGAGGCGACCACGGCGGGATGGGATGCGGGTGGGGGAACGGTTGGACGGAAGCCGACCTTGCTCAGGGCGTTGTCGTAAAAGGGCGTGGAGACCATTCCCGGCTTGATGGACGTCACCGAGATCGGCGCCCGGTCGGCAAGCAGGTCCCGTCGCAGGGTCTCTGCCAATCCCTGGACGGCGTGCTTCGATGTCGCATAGGGGCTCTGCAGGGGCATGGCAATGGTGCTCTCGATCGAGGAGATGAAGATCAGGGCACCGCGCCCTTCCTGGCGCAGGTGCGGCAGGGCCGCTTTCGCACAGTGGACCGAGCCCATGAGGTTGACATCCAGTACCCGCCGAAACTCGTCAAGCGAGAGGTCCTCGAAGCTGGCGTAGATGCCAACCGCCGCCGAATTGACCCAGGTGTCGATGCGGCCGTATCGCTCCACCGCGACCTTCGCGAGCGCGATTACCTGGTCGAAATCGCTCACGTCGCAGACGGTATAGCTGGCGGTCCCTCCAGCTTCCTCTATCTCCTTCACCAACGACGCGAGCGCGGGTTCGCTGCGGGCGGCAGCGACCACCGTCGCGCCCCGCTCCGCGCACCGGAGCGCCGACTCCCGCCCGATCCCGCTCGACGCCCCGACAATCACCACAACCTGGTCTCGGAGCGGCTTCAGGCGGGGATGTCCCGGCCAGGCCGATGCGATCGCGGTCGTTGTCTGCGGTATCGGGAGCATCACATCTCCTCTATGTGCGTTTACGGGCGGTCACCAGGCGTTCTTCAGGGCGGATCGGGCGCCGTGGTATCCGCCCATGCCGTGCACTCCGCCGCCGGGAGGAGTCGACGCGGAGCAGAAATAGAGTCGGGGATTCGGTGTGGAATAGGGATCGAATCTCGGAGCGGGCCGGGTGAATAATTGCCGCCAGTTCTGCAGCCCGGCGTTGATGTCGCCACCGATGAAGTTGGCGTTCCATGACTGCATCTCGACGGCCGTCTTCGTCGTTCGGGCGATGATGCGATCCCGGAAGCCGGGCGCGAATCGCTCGACCTGCGCCTCGATGCGATCGGTCATGTCAACGTCGGAGCCGTGCGGGACGTGGCAGTAGCCCCAAAGCACATGCTTGCCATCGGGGCTGCGGGTGGAATCGAAGAGGCTTTGCTGGGCGAGGAGGACATAGGGCTGCTCCGGGTGCCGGCCCGTCGACACCGCGTGCTCGCTCGCGACGATCTCTTCCAGCGTCGGGCCAAGGTGGACGGTGCCGGCCTGGGTGCACTCCTCGGCCGTCCAGGGCACTGGTCCATCGAGCGCCCAGTCGATCTTGAAGACGCCCGGTCCGTACCGGTAGTTCTCCAGGGTCTGTCGATAGCGATCGGGGACCTCGTTCCCGGCGATCTCGAGGAACTGGCGGGGCGTGACGTCGAAGAGGACAGCGTCGACGCCTTCCGCGATATCCAGCGATGTGACCCGCGTGTCGGTCTGGATCGTGCCTCCGAGCGAACGAAGATGGTTCACCAGCGCGTCGGTGATGCGCTGGGAGCCGCCTTCGGGGAGCGGCCAGCCGGCGGCATGCCCAACCAGCCCCAGAACCAGTCCAACTGCGGCGCTTACGGGACGGGAGAGGTCCAGCATGGAATGCGCTGCCATTCCGGCGAAGAGGCCGCGGGCGAGCTTGCCGTTGAAGCGCAGGCGGGCGAACCGGTCTGCCGGGAGCAGGGCGGGCAGTCCAAACCGGGCGAGCGCGATGGGGTGCCTGGGCACGCGGAAGGGGCCAAGGAGCGAATCGATCAGGAGATCGATGTCCTCAACGAGGGGCCTGAACACCCTTGACCACGCCTCTCCGTCCTCGCCAAGCGAGGCCGCTGTTTCGTCGATGGACTGGAAGAGGGTGGCCGCGCTGCCGTCGTCGAACGGATGGGCGAGCGCGACAGGAGGCTGGATCCAGTTCAGGCCATTGGCTTCCAGCGGGACACTCCGGAAGAACGGAGAGACCAGGGCGAGCGGATGAATCGCGGCACAGGGGTCATGAAGAAAGCCGGGTAACGTCAGTTCGGCCGAACGACACCCGCCACCGATCTTCTCCCCGGCTTCGAATACCTGCACCGAACGACCGGCTTCGGCCAGCGTGATCGCGGCGGCGAGTCCATTTGGACCAGAGCCCACGACCACGGCGTCGGGCGAACCGGTTGTACCTAACGTATGTGTCACGAAGTGTTGCCTTTTGCGCGTTGCTTACGGGTGAATCGCCGGAATGGCCGCATCGCGAGATACGCGGCCGTATGCAGGAATGCGTTGTGGACGATGTTGGAGGCGTTGCTCCATTTCCGGCGCTTGTCGATGCATTCGATCGTCGATTCCGGCCCGGCCTCGACTCCGAAGTAGCGCGCCAGTGCCACGAGACTGGCTTTCCAGAACTTGTTCTCGTGCTGGTGCCCGCCCAGTGGCATGCCGACCTCGTACAGCGGGTCACTGGCTCGCATGACGACGTCGACCTGGGCGACGGTGTCCTGTCCGTCCTGCTTGCTGGAAAAGGTGATTGTGCCGGAGAAGGTATGGCCTTGCAACGTCGCGAACCGGAACGCCCTGTCCCGGGAGTCGGTCACGATGATACCCGTGCCGACGCGGGTCCCGGCGATCATGGCGATATCGGCAGCTGCGACCTCGCCCTCGTCCAGCCCTTGCGGCGATTCGTACAGGCGACTGCCCTTGGGCCAGAACTCCGAGTAGTGCTCTTTCCAGGTCTCGATCAGCGTCTCGGGAGATACGGCGGAGGCCGGGAGCCGGATCCAGAATCGCTTGTGCCAGAGTTTCCCGAAACCATCGTCGTGGTTGCTGACGCTGTGGCCTTCGATGTTTTCCTTCAGCGCGCCGGCAGGGAGCGCGTCCGATATGAGGGCGGAGATGCGCTCGGGTTCGACAGCAATATCCTGTTTTGAAGCGTCCCCTGGAGGCATGGTGCCAGATTCGACCATGGAGGACATCCTTTCCCACATGTACAACGAAGGCGGTGACCTCTTCGGTCGTAGCGCCGATATCGCATGGTTGGTGCCAGTATCGGCAGGCGGGAAGGGTTCCGGTAAGCTCCCGGCGATCTGTTACCGGGGCTGACTATGGCTTCGATGTGGTGGATAATCAGGGCAGAAGCGGGACCCGAACCCAGGTCACAAGCGGGCTTCATCGTCATCCAGTCGGGCATAGGCACCGCGACTGCGTCGAGAAGGAAAAAGGCATTGGCATGAGCACCACGGCAACCAGCACCAACTATGACACCCTGACACTTGAGCACCTGACCGGAGTCGTCGGCAAGAAGTGGACGTCCTACCCGGATACGATTGGCGCGTTTATCGCCGAGATGGATTTCGGGACGGCGCCATCGGTGATCAAGACGTTGCAGACGACGGTCGAGAATGGCTTCTTCGGCTATCTCCCGGATGCGATGGAAGAGGGGCTCCAGAAGGCGACCGCTGGCTGGTACAAGGATTTCACCGGCTGGGAGATCGCTCCGGAGCAGGTGCATTCGATGCCGGATGTGCTGAAGGGGCTGGAGATCACGCTGAACCACTACGCCCCGAAGGGCGGAAAGGTGATTGTCCCGACGCCAGCCTACATGCCGTTCCTGATGGTGCCGGAGTACAACCATCGGGAGATGATCCAGGTGCCGATGCTCCGCACGGAAGATAGCTGGGAGTTCGATTACGACGGCATCGACCAGGCCTTCGAGGAGGGCGGAGAGGTCCTGATCGTCTGCAACCCGCACAACCCGATCGGGCGGGTGCTGGAGCGCGAGGAGATGGAGCGCCTGAGCCAGATCGTCGAGAAGCACGGCGGCCGGGTGTTCTCCGACGAGATCCACGCGCCGCTGGTGTACGGGGACAAGCAGCACATCCCCTATGCGTCGGTCTCCGAGGCAGCCGCGAACCACACCGTGACGGCGATCGCGGCGTCGAAGGCCTGGAACCTCGCGGGGTTGAAGTGCGCGCAGATCGTGCTGACGAACGAGGCGGACAAGGAGACCTGGGCGAAGGGCGGACCTGCCTGGGCGGCGCACGGCGCGTCAACGCTCGGCGTCATCGCGAGCATCTCGGCGTATACCGAGGGGCGTGAGTGGCTGGCGGGTGTGATCGAGTATCTCGATGGCAACCGGAAGCGGCTTGCGGAGCTGGTGAAGGAGCAGCTTCCGGGCGTCACCTACTCGATGCCGGAAGGCACGTATCTTGGCTGGCTCGACTTCTCGGATTTGAACGTGCCGGAGAATGTCGGGGAGTTCTTCCGCGAGAAGGCGGGTGTCGCGATCACCGATGGCGGTGCGTGCGGCGAAGTGGGGTGCAAGTGCGTGCGCTTCAACTTCGCGATGCCGCGACCGCTGATGGAGCAGGCGATCTCGCAGATGGCCGCCGCCTGCAACGCGGCATAACCTCAACAGCTTTATCGATATGAAAAGCCGGCCACAAGGGCCGGCTTTTTGTGTATCGGGTCAAGTGCCATGTTGGCGATGGAACGGAGGCGCGCGGTCCGGGCCTGTGGGGCCGACACTGATTCGCAGGTGCAGTCGATACGGCGGACAGCTCATTCGACCAAGCGATCAGGCGGGTTGGGCGTCCGGGGGCGATGACGCTCCCGAGGTGCGGGCGCGCAGCATCGTGTCGAGGGCGATTACGATGACGGCGCCGATCGTCATGATCCACGGGATCGCCACCAGGCTGGTGCGCTCGGCGATGATGCCTCCGAGCGTCGGGATCCCGACGATGCCGAGCGTTCCCGCGCTGACCTGGAAGCCGATAGCGTGCAGGGAAACGGGCGTACCGAGGCGGATCGGGGTGAGGGACATCATGGTCGGGAACATCGGCGCCATCGCGAGACCGAAGATGATGAGGCCGACCTTGAAGAGCCATTCCGGATCGCGGGTCATGAGCAAGCCGCCGGCGAGGAGCCCCCAGGTGCAGATCTGGAGCAGCCGGGCCGGATTCATCCCGCGGGAGAGGGGCACCACGAAGATGCGGCCCGCCGCCATCGCGCCCCAGAAGACGCCCGCCCAGACGCCGGCTTCGCTCTCGCTGGCGCCGAAGCGACCGGTCATGACGGTCGCGGTCCAGTTGCCGGCGCTGGCCTCGATGCCGCACATCACCAGGAACATCAGGATTTGCAGCCATACCGCTGGCAGCCCCAGGACATGTCGCACCGAAACGCGAGCGGCGGCCTGTTCGGCTTCCGCGTGATCGCCATTGTTCCATCGGTCGAGCGTCAGGTAGAAGGTGATCGCCATCACGGCGATCAGGCTGGCGACGATGAAGTACCCGACCCGCCAGGTGCCTCCGGCGGCGAAGGTGGCCGACATGATAAGCGGCCCCACCATCGCGCCGATGCCGAAGAAGGCATGGAGCCAGTTCATGACGGTGACCGAGAAGTGCTCGGCGGCGAAGAAATTCAGCCCGGCATCGACCGCGCCGGAGCCGAGCCCGATCAGCACCGCGGCAACCATCAGGAACCAGAAAGTTGGCATCAGGGCGAAGCCGAAGAGGCCGATCGCGACCAGCGTGGTGCTGATTGCGAGGAGCTTGCCGACACCGAATCGCTCCAGGGCCTTGCCGGCGAACACGCCGGAGATGAAATACCCGGTGCCAGAGGCGACGAGGATAAACCCGAGGCTGGAGATGGGGCGGTCGAACGTGACCCGCATGGCCGGCCATGCGACCCCGAGCACCGCGTCGGGGAACCCGATGCTGATAAAGGCGAGGAATGTTATCAGCATCAGGAAGCGTGATGCAGTCTTGTTGGTGCTCATTGGGTCGGTTGGGGCTCCAGAAGGCAAGCTACGTGAACGATCTCCAGCGATTATCGACCGGAACGCGATCCCGGTCCAACGGGGTCATGCGTTCCTGGCGGCCCGGTCGAGGTTGTCCGGGTGGTCGGCGCGGAGGCGGAATGCGGATTCGAGCAGGATCAGCATGATCGCGAGACCGACCATGACGATGGAGATCGAGACGGCGCTGGTCGCGTCGGCCAGGAAGCCGGTGATGCCTGGGACGAGCGCGCCACCGATGGTCGCGGCGCTGACCTGCCAGCCGATCGCATGCACCGATGCGGCGCGTCCAAGCCGGGCAGGCGTCAGCGACATCAGCATCGGGAACATGATGGCGTTGGAGAAGGCGACGACCATGATCCCGATGCGATAGGCCCAGGAATCGTTCATCACCATCAGGACCGAGCCGGCCAGGATGCCGAACGGCGCAAGCTGGATGAGCCGGGCGGTAGGGATGTTCCGGGTGACTACCGGCAGGATGAACCGGCCCGCCGCCTGGGTTCCCCAGTAGATGCCGGCCCAGATGCCGGCGTTCTCCTGCGCGAAGTCGAACCGGTCGATGAGGACCGTCGTGGTCCAGACGCTTGGGATGACCTCGGCGGCGGTCATCACGAAGAAGATCGCGATCTGCAGCCAGACGAGGGGCATCCTCGCGACCGCGCCGGCGGTGAGCGGCGCGCGCTGGCCGGTGCTGGCATCGGTGTGGATGTCATCGTCGAACTTGCGGGCATTCCAGAAGAAGGTGACGGTGAGGACGAGCGTGGCCGTGGCGATGATGGCATATCCCCAGCGCCAGGAGGCTCCCGCGCCGAGCGTGGTGGACATGATGAGCGGGCCGAGCATCGCGCCGACGCCGAAGCAGGCATGGAGCCATGACATCGTGCGGACGGAGAACTTGTCTGCGGCATAGAAATTCAGGCCGGCGTCGACCGCACCGGAGCCAATACCGATCACGAACGCGGCCGGGATCATGACCCACAGGTTCGGCGTAATCGCGTAGGTGACCAGGCCGAGGGTGACGAGGCCGGTGCTGATGCCGAGCAGGCGGCCGACGCCGAGCTTCTGCATCATCACGCCGCCGACCGCGCCCGAGGAGAAGTAGCCGATGGCGCCGGGGATCAGGATGTAGCTGATCTCGCCCAACGTTCGGTTGAAGTCGAGCCGGAGCGACGGCCAGGCAACGCCGAGCACGGCATCGGGCAGCCCGAGGCTGATGAACGCCACGAAGACGAGCAGGACGAGGAATGTGGATGAGGATCGGCGGGAGCTCATGGCGGGTCCGGATCACGACGACGCCGGAGCCAATGTGACTCCGGCGTCGAGGGGTTGGGCTGCGTGATGCGCGCTAGACCGCTGCGATCTCGGGAGTAGAGGCGGGTGCGAGGTCGAGCGACCGGCCGACCGCCTGCGCGACGCTCTGGATCTTCGGGGTCAGGGCGGCGAACTGGTCGAAATCGAGGGACTGCGCGCCGTCCGACATGGCGTGGTCCGGCTGCGGGTGCACCTCGATCATCAGGCCGTCGGCGCCGGCGGCGATTCCGGCCAGCGAGAGGGACTCGACGAACTGGCGCTTGCCAGCGGCATGGCTCGGATCGATGAAGACCGGCAGGTGCGACATGCTCTGCAGCACCGGAACGGCGCTGACATCGAGCGTGTTGCGGGTCGAATTCTCGTAGGTGCGGATACCGCGTTCGGTGAGGATGACGTCAGGGTTCCCCTGCGCCATCACGTATTCGGCGGCAAGCAGCCACTCCTCGATCAGCATCGAGAGGCCACGCTTGAGCATGACCGGCTTCTTCGCCTTGCCGACCTCTTCGAGCAGCAGGTAGTTCTGCGAGTTGCGGGCGCCGATCTGGAAGATGTCGGTGTATTGTCCGACGATCTCGACATCGGCCGGGGTCATCACCTCGGTGATGATCTTGAGGCCGGTCTCCTCGCGCGCCTTGGCGAGGATCTGCAAGCCCTGCTCGCCGAGACCGCGGAACTCGTAGGGAGAGGTGCGGGGCTTGAAGGCGCCGCCGCGAAGGATGGTCGCGCCGGCCGCCTTGACCGCCCGCGCCGTGGACAGCGTCTGTTCCTCGTTCTCGACCGAGCACGGGCCCGCAATGATCGTGACTTCGTCTCCCCCGATTTTGACGTCACCGATGTTGATGACGGTTTTCTGGGGATGGAAGTCCCAGCCGGCGAGCTTGTACTTCTTGGAGATGCGGACGACCTGCTCGACGCCTGGAAGAATCTCGAACATCTCGTCCAGCGACGGCGGCAATGGCAGACCGACGACGCCGACGATGGTGCGCTCCTCGCCGTCGATCAGGTGTGGCTGGAGGCCAAGCTCCCTGACGCGCTCGACGACGACGTTGAGATCCTTCTTGTCGGTTTCGGTTTTCATGACGATGATCATGTGGGAACCCCCGGAATGTGAGCTGACGCGCTGGTTTCGAAATCTGACAACGGGTTTGGCTACGAGACGGGTACCGCAGCGACATCGGCCTCATCGGGCGAGGTCTTCTGCTCGCCGGTGATGCGCGCGACGTCGTCGTCCGAAATGCCCCATTCCGGACGGAGCTGCTTCGCGCCCTTCAGGTAGACATGGCGGATTTCCGAGGCAGACCGCGTGGTGTTGACGTGCACAAGGACGCGCACGGCCTTCTCGAGCGCGCCGGGAACGGACATCTCGTGGGCGCACATCATGGGGACCTCGGTCCAGCCAAAGGAGCGGGCGGCGGAAGCCGGAAACATCGCGGTGAGATCCGGGGTGGTGGTAAAGATGGCGCTGGCAATGTCCTCGGACTTGAGGTCATTGAGCCCGATCAATACCTCTACCAGTTCCTGGGTCGCTTCGAGAATGTCCTCCGCCGTGTTCGCGGCCGCGGTTGTCGCACCGCGGATGCCCCGGCAGACGGTTGGCATCTCACCGTGTTCAGTCATGAGATCCTGGTCTCCGAATGTGTGAAACGTGGGGTCAAGGCGCCATTGCCACGCATACCGAGCATGCTTGAGCAATCATACCAGCGTCTGACCGTGTTAATCGTAGGTTGAACGTTTCGTTTCGTGGCGAGATCGCGGAGAAAGAAGGCGACCATTCGGTCGACGGTGTTACGGAGCTACGTCATTTGACGTAGCTCCGCTCTCGTCCTGCTCCCCAGGCGGTCCGGGAATGCGAGTTTTTGCCGATGTGCGGGCGGGGCTCCGGGCGCAAGATGGAAGCACATCGACAGGACTGGCGCCGGTCCCGGTCGACGTACCAAAACCAACATTCGCGATACGTACAAGGGAGTACCGACATGATCGAATCCACCATGACCAACCAGGACCAGAGCGAAGCCGGCACCGCCGACGAGGCGACGAAGTCGGTGTTCATCAAGGGACGGGACGGGAACACCTATGTTCTCACCGAGGAACTTCTCGAGGCGTTTTCGTTGCGTGGCAGCGTGCTCCTGACCATCGGCAACCGCAGCTTCGCGATCCCCGAGGTGGTGCTGAAGCAACAGCCAATCCGGGACGAGGATCGTGATGCCGTCAACGACGTGCTCGACAAGCAGGAGTTGCCCGGTCAGGACGGCGAGGAGCTCTGGAATCTCGTGCCATACACTGCCTGTTTTTACGGCGCGTGGGCAGGTGGCGGGAGTGCTGTTGCCGCAGGTGACTACTGCGAAAGCAGGTATCCGTTCTGATCGCAGGATCGACGACCGGCACCGGGCGCGCTGGAAGCACCCGGTGCCGTTTCGACTGACCGGAGAGGCGTGACGTATGGATGTTCGATCCCAACTGCTGACATTGCTTCCGGAGACGGATGTGCTCCGGGACTGGGTATCGATGCAGAGGGGCGCGACTGACCGGTCGCAGGATGCGGCTCGTGGCGCGAGGCGCGCCTTCGACCCTCCTCCTCGGGATACCGTCCTTTCGGCCGGGATGCGCGCCGTGGAGAAGATGCGGGACTTCGGTCCCGACACCGCTCTCCAGCCCGATGAGGAGAACGGGCTGGAGGCGTTGGTCGTACTGGTCGGGCGGCCGGCAATCCGGATCGAGGACGGTGCATTGGCCGCCCCGATGCCTCCCGGATGGGAGGTTCTCGAGGCGCATCGGGAGGCGATCCAGCGTACTTGCCGCAGTGTCGGCAGGATCGACCTGCTGGGCCATCCGATGTACCCATGGGCGGGCACCGGCTTCCTCGTCGCTCCTGATGTGGTGATGACCAACAGGCATGTGGCGGAGGCGTTCACCCATCGAGCCGGGAACGATGAATGGGTGTTCGAACCGGGTGTGCAGGCGAGTATCGACTCCGCCGAGGCGCCGGATCATGACCCACCGATTGCCGCGAGGATCACGGGCGTCATCGGGATGCACGCGACGCACGATCTCGCGCTGCTGGCAATCCAGCCGACGCTGGAGGCGGAGCCATTGGGCATCGCGCAGCGGGCGCCGGAGGATGCTGGCCAGTTCGTGTACGCGGTGGGCTATCCCGCCCAGGATTATCGCAACGATCCGGCCGTCATGCAGCAGATTTTCGGGGACGTGTATGGCGTGAAGCGGGTGCAACCGGGCAGGATGGGCGCGTTCCTGCCGGAAGAGAAGCTCCTGCGTCACGACTGCTCGACGCTGGGCGGTAATTCGGGATCATGCCTGGTCGACCTGGAGACAGGACTCGTCATCGGGCTGCATTTTCGAGGCTTCTACATGAAGTACAACGAGGCGGTCGCGCTCTCACTGCTGGAGGATGATCCGCTGCTGCGATCGGCAGGTGTGCGCTTCGTTAGCTCACCGGGCGATCGCCCGCCATCGTTGAGGCCGCCTGGTCGACTGAGCCCGGTTTAGTGCTCCATCAGCCGTTTTCCGACGTAGAGATCTCCGGCAGGCCCTCGATCACGGTTTCATCGTCGTCGCCACCGGATGATCCGGCCTCTTCGGGCTCGAAGCCGAGGAACGCGAGGATCGGGAAGATGGCGACGGTGAGCACGGCCCCGGCGATGATCGCGGTCGCGATGTCGAGCGGGATGAAGTCCTTGTCGACGAACCGGTCCATGAGGGTCGCGAGCAGCGGGAGTTGGGTGCCGGCGATGAGCGCCAATCGCCAGCGCTCGGGCATGGAGAAGTCGCGGTAGGTGAGCAGGATCGGAAGACCCCGGATCAGCAGGGACGCGACGACCACGAGCGGCACGATCACCAGCGCGCGGGTGCTGCCGAAGAGCGTGTCCAGGTCAAGATCGGCGCCGGTCATCACGAAGAACGCGGGGATGAAGACCCCGAAGCCGATGGCTTCCAGCTTCGTCTTCATCCACTCCATGACCTTGCGGGAATCGACGGTGCTGGCGACATCGCCGAGTTGCCCGACGATGAATCCTCCCGCGAAGGCCCCGAGGAGCACATCGAGATCGAAGCGTGCCGCGAGGTAGACCAGTCCAATGAGGACGAGCATGGAGATACGGACCGCGAACTGGGCGCTGGAGTTGAGCGTCTCGATCGCGATGCGCCGGGTGTGACTGTCTTTCTTTTGGGCAACGACGTTCCGGAAGAAGACGAGTGTTATTCCGGCGACGGCCAGGAAGGCCAGCAGGGCGAACGCCGTCAGGAGTCCGGTCCGGGAGTCGTTGAAGAGGAAGGCGATGGCGAGGACCGGGATAAACTCACCGACCGCGCCAATAGAAAGCACGTTCGCGCCGAACGGACTCTGGAGATGCCCGCTGTCCTGCAGGATCGGCATCAGCGGGCCGAGTGCGGTGGTGCAGACAGCGATGGCGATCAGGTGGAAGCTCTCGGTGACCAGGCCGGTTTGCTGGAGGGTGAAGGTGAGCGCGAGCGCGATGATGATCGACCCCACCCAGCCGGTGAGCGCGTTACGGAGCGGGGATCCCTTGATGCCTTCGTAGTCGACCTCGAAGCCGGCCAGGAAGAAGAGGAAGATGACGCCGAATTCCTTGGCGACTTCCAGTCCGGTGCTGTGCTGGATCCAGTCCAGGAGGTGAGGGCCGAAGGCGATGCCGAGCAGGAGCTCGATCACCACGACCGGGATCGTGATCCTCGGGATCACGTCCGAGATGATCGGTGCCAATGTGGCGGCCACCACAATCAGCAGCAGACCCAGAATTGTCGCCTCTCCCATGGACCCGGAACCCCTTACGCGTCAATCGTGGCATGCGGTGTCGATATCCTGAACCGCTCACGACGTGGACTAGCCTACCGCACCCCTGCATGTCACAGGCCAGCAGGGCAAGACCTTCCAGCCCGGCGCCTAACCCTTCACCGATCCCGCGAGCATGCCGCGAATGAAGTAGCGGCCGAGCAGGAGGTAGATGATCGCGGTCGGCAGGGCGGCGAGCACCGCGCCGGCCATCATCACGTTCCAGGCGACCGAGAACGACCCGGAGAGGTTGTTGAGCGCGACGGTGATGGGCTGGTTCTTCGGGTTGGTGATGACGGTGAGCCCGAAGAGGAACTCGTTCCAGATGTTGGTGAACTGGAAGATGCCGACGACGACGAAGGCGGGGATCGAGAGCGGCAGCATGATCTGGCGGAAGATCTGCATCAGACCGGCTCCGTCGACGCGCGCGGCCTCGATCAGCTCGCTTGGCACGTTCGTGAAGTAGTTGCGGAAGATCAGCGTCGTGATCGGCAGGCCGTAGACGACATGGACCACGACCAGCCCGGGGATGGAGCCATAGAGCCCGATCTTTTGCAGGAACTGGATCAGCGGAATCAGCACGGATTGATATGGAATAAACATCCCGAACAGCATCAGCGTGAAAATCACGTCGGAACCGCGGAACTTCCACTTCGAGAGCAGGTAGCCGTTCAGCGCGCCGAAGAGGCTGGAGAGGATGGTCGCCGGGACGACCAGCTGGATGCTGCTCCAGAGATTGGGGCTGAGCTGCTCGTAGGCTTCCTGGTAGCCTCCCACGCCGAGCTTGTCCGGGAGTTCCCACATGCGGGAGAGGCTCACGTTCGTCGCTTCCTTGAACCCGTTGATGACCATCACATAGATGGGGAGCAGGTAGAAGGCGACGACGAGGAGCAGGAAGATCGTCATCAGCAGCTTGCCGACGCTGAAGCGGCGCTCGATGCGGGGTGTGACCATCGTGGAACTCATGGTTACAGCTCCTTCACCGAGCGGGCGAGATAGGGCACGATCACCAGCGAGACGAGCAGGAGCATGATGATCGACGCGGCCGCGCCGAGGTTGTAGCGGGTGGCGCGGAAGGTCTGCTCGTAGACGAAGATGCCGGGAACATCCGTCGCGAAGCCGGGGCCGGAACCGCTCATCGCGTAGATGAGATCGAAGATCTTCAGCGAGACATGGCCGAGGATGATCATGGTGCTGACCGTGATCGGCCGCAGGAGCGGGATGATGACGTCTTTGTAGGTCTGGAACTTCGTCGCGCCGTCGAGCGCGGCAGCCTCGCGGACATCATCCGGAATCGCGCCGAGCCCGGCGAGGTACATCGCCATGGCGAACCCGGAAAGCTGCCACGTCGCGGCGATGATCACCGGAAGCATCGCCATCGGGAAGCCGAGCTGGGCGTTGATGAAGTCGAGGCCAGGGATGACCGAGGCGAGATCGCCAACGACCTCGGAGCTGGTCAGCCAGGCGGGATGGAACGGCCCGAGGCCGAGCTTGTCCAGCAGCCAGTTGAGCCCGAGGTTGTCCAGCAGGAGGTTAATGCCGGTTTCCGGGTTGAAGATCCAGCGCCACGCGACGCCCGTCACCACGAAGGAGAGGGCGTAGGGGAAAAGGAAGACGTTGCGGAAGAAGGCACGCCCCTTGAAGCGCTGGTCGAGCAGGATCGCGAGCACGAGCCCGAGTCCCACCGCGAAGAGCAGGAAGAGTACCGTGAAGATGATGGTGTTCCGGAGGGAGATCTGAAAGCGGGTCATCCTGAAGAGGCGGTCGTAGACATACGACAGCGGATCGGCGAGTGACAGGTCCATGGTGGCGGATCCCCAGTTGGACATGGAGATCCAGATCGTCATGCCGATGAAGCCATAGACGAAGACCGTCAGTGCGATGATGCTGGGCGAAAGGAGCAGGGCGGGGAGCCACCGCTCGAAGCCTTTTTGCGATCGCGGTTCCTCTTCGGGTACCGCCGGTTGGGGCATCCCGGTCGCCATGAGTTCCTCCCCCGGAACGGATCACGGACGCGGAAGGAGGATGGGCGACCGCCCATCCTCCTTCGACTGAATTGCGTGGGTTATTCGCCGAGCCCGGCATCCTCGGCGGCGAAGACCAGCGCTTCCTGCATCAACGCGACATCCTTGTCGACGAGGAAGGTGACGACCGCTTCGGAGATCGACTGCTGGAACTGCGGCGAGGCGGCGGCCCCGTGCGCGTTCGACGGAACGACGGTGGCACTGCCGAAGTCTTTCGCCGACCACTGGCCGTACTCGTTCAGCTGGCTGGCGTCGACATCGGTGCGGGCCGGGATGCAGCCCTTGAACGGGGCGAACCCGATCTGCGCCTCGGCGGAGCCAACAACACGCAGCCAGGTCGTCGCGTTATTCGGGTGCGGCGCATTCGCCGGGAGCGTGAACCCGTCGACGACGGCGATGAAGGACTCCTCGGAGCCCGGCGAGGCGATGTAGCCGAACTCGTCCTCGCGCTCCTGGAGCACCACGTTGCCCCAGGCCCAGTCGCCCATGATGGTGAAGGCGGCGGAGCCGTCGAGTACGTAGTCCATCGCGCCGTCCCAGGTCAGGCCCGGATGGTCGTCGTTCACGTAGTCGAGGTAGCGGCCGAAGGTCTCGAGAGCGCCGGTGACCTCTTCACCGTCCCACGGCGTCTCGCCGGTCCAGAGGCCAGAGTAGGCTTCCGGGCCGAGATGGGCGGCAAGCACGCACTCGAGCAGGTGCGGGGCCTCGAAGCCGTCCTGGGTGCCAAGGGCCAGCGGGGTGATGCCGGCTTCCATAAGGGTATCGGCGGCGGCGAAGAAATCGTCGACGCTCATCGACTCGCCGACCTCGATGCCGTTGTCCTCGAGTACCTGGCGATTGAAGAAGGCGACGTTGCCCCGGTGCACGCCGACCGGGATGAGGTATTTCTCACCGTCGATCGTGGACTGGTCAATGAGGCCTTCGGGGATAACGTCGTTCCAGCCCTCTTCATCCCACAGGTCGGTGATCGGCTCACAGAAGCCCGGCTCGACGTAGCGGGCGAGGAGTTCTTCACCGGGGTGGCTCTGCCAGCTGTCCGGCGGATCGCCGCCCTGAAGGCGCGTCTGGAGTGCGGCCTGGGCGTTGGCCCCGGCACCACCGGCGACGGCGGCATTCACGATCTCGACATCGGGGGCAACCGAGAAGAAGGAGTTGAAGAGCTCATCGAGGCCGGCGGCTTCGGAGCCCGCGGTCCACCAGGAGAAGATCTCGAGCTGGTCCTCGAACTCGACGCCCGAGACGTCGATGGCCGGTGCGGCGGCCGGCGAGGCTTCCTGTGCGGCAAGGCTGATGCCTGGAAGCAGGGGGACGGCCGCGAACGCGGCGGCGGACCCTGCGGCGAATTTACGGCGATCGAACTTCCGGGAACGGTAGAAGTGCATATCCGCGTCTCCTTACATCACATCACTTGACGGTCGTGGATCGACACGGACCGTGCACAGCGACGAGGAGCCGGTGAGGACCCTTTAGGCGCGAGGGAGCCGTCGTGCTCCCGGGCGATGATGTGCGCGGTCGAGTTGTCGAAACTGGCTCCAGTATACGTCACGATCACATGATGTGAGCCGGGAAACCGGGGATTCATCTCCCGTTGCGGCCGGAGTGCCGGAACCCTGCCGAGTTTTGGGATACTTGCCCCGATGGCGATGGGCCGTCGTGGTTTTCTGTCCGGGGTGTTGATGTTTGGCTCGCGGAACGAGGCTTCCGGTACATGATACGTGGCGTCCTGGCCTCGGTGGTCGCGTCGGCGATCTTTGCCAGTCTTTACTACTACGCAACCTTGATGACCCCGCTGACGGGGGAAGAGATCTATGGCTGGCGCATGATGTTCACGGCGCCGGGCGTGACGGTGCTGCTCCTCGCGTCACGGGAGTGGGGGCAGGTTCGGAAAACGTTGCGGCGGCTGGCGGACCAGCCCGCGCTGCTACTTGTGTACGTCGCCAACGCGGCGATGCTCGGCGCCCAGATGTGGATCTTCACGTGGGCGCCACTGCACGGGCGGGCGATGGAGGTCACGCTCGGGTACTTCCTGATGCCGCTGATGCTCGTGGTCGTTGGTCGGGTGCTCTATGGCGATCGGCTGTCACGGTGGCAACAGGTGGCGACGGCGCTGGCGTTGATCGGCGTGGTGAACGAGCTGGTGCAGGTTGGCGGGATGGCCTGGCCAACGGTGTTCGTCGCGCTGGGGTACCCGGCGTATTTCGTTTGCCGGCGGCATTTCCGGGTCGACCGGCACGGCGACTCATGGCTGGAGATGCACCTGATGGTGCCGGCGGCGTTGTGGTTCCTGCTGGCCGGGCCGACCGGGATCGCGGACACGCTCAGCGATGGCAGATTGCTGGCGGTGATTCCGGGGCTGGGGTTGCTGAGCGCGATGGCGTTCTCGCTCTACTTTTTCGCGATGCGCACGCTGAACTTCTCGCTGTTCGGGTTGCTCGGGTATGTCGAGCCGGTCCTGCTGGTGTTCGTGGCCCTGATGTTGGGTGAGCGATTGTCGCTGGTGGAGCTGGGGACGTATGTGCCGATCTGGATGGCGGTTGGCGTGCTGGTGGTGGAGGGGGTTGTTCGCCTGCGCCGGATGCGGGCGCGGCACAAGGTGCCGGTGACGGATCCGGTGGTGTCGGGGTGAGGCGAATATGAGCATGTTGCCATCGCCCTTGATGGCGACCCGATTGTGAAGGAAACCGGCCACCGCCCGCGGCTGCGAGGGCCGGTTGTACAAGGCACGGTGCGCCGATGGCGAGATGTCATGTATGCAGAGGCCGCTTCGCGTAGGGTCCTTCGCTTCGCTCAGGATGACGAGGTGATGCGGTGCGAGTGGTTGCCGTACGGCCGGCCCTTGTGGCCGGTCTCTCGCCACCCTCAGGAGAACGGCCACTGTCCGCGGCTGCGAGGGCCGGTACTACGAAGGGCCCTCGCAGGAAACGCAAACGGATCCTGTGCGGGACGCGCTATGAGATGCCGGCGAGCAGGTCGACAAGGGCCTCGACCGTGACGGCGGGATCGCCGTAGGTGAGGAGGGTGTCGTCGACGTCGCCGAAGACGCCTTCGTCGTACGGGCCGCGCATGGAGACGTGGACGACGCGGTTGGCGTTGGCGCGCTCGATCAGGTCACGGCCAATCTCCGCCTGATAGGCGAGGTCGTTGGCGTTGCGGGTGAGCAGGACGAGTGTCTCCGCGTTCACGACGGCTTCCCGGGCGTGGGCGATCTCCTCGTCTTCGGGCTCGTGCGAGAAGGTGATGACTTCCGCGCTCGGGAGCTTCCCGGCGAGGCCATCGCGGACGATCTCCGGAAGGTTGAAGGGATCGCCGAACTCGACATGGCGCAGCCGGTGGAAGTCGATGACAACGGTGCGGTCGGAGTCGGGGAGTGGCTCGAACGATCCCTTGACGGCGCGGATCGATTTCGCGGCGATCTTCCGCGCGGTGTCACGCATCGTGGGGTCGGGTTCGCCAAGGGCCGGAGCTTCACCGATGCGGAACTGTTCGCGGAGCAGCTCCAGGCGGCGCTCGGTCTCCTCGAAAATCGAGATCGGCAGGGTGCCGTTGTCGAGCGCGTCGACCAGGGCCTGGTGTCGTTCGAGGATCAGGGCGGGGCTCTCGTTGGACTCCAGCACATCGACGCCGGCCGATTTCGCCTGAACGGTGCCTGCGCCGACGCCATAGCGGGTGCTGATCGCCTCCATCGACATCGAATCGGTAAAGACGACGCCGTGGAAGCCCATCTCCTCGCGCAGCAACTCGGTCAGGATGCGATGGGAGAGGGTGGCGGGATGCTCGTCCAGCGCCGGGAAGACGATGTGGGCTGACATGACGGCGGGGACACCGGCGTCGATGGATGCCTGGAATGGCGCGAGCTCGACCTCGCGCAGGCGCTCCATCGGCTGGTCGATCACGGGAAGCCCGTGGTGGGAATCGACGTGGGTGTCGCCATGTCCGGGGAAATGCTTGACGGTTGGCACGACCTGCTCGTCGATGTGCCCCCTGATGAAGGCGAGGGCGGCCCGGCTGACGACCTCTGGCGTCTCGCCATAGGCGCGGGTGCGGATGACCGGGTTCTCCGGGTTGTTGTTGACGTCGACGGTGGGGGCGAAGTTGACGTTGATACCGACCTCGCGCAACTGGCGGGCAGTGATGCGGCTGGTTTCCTCGATGTCCGATTCATCAAGATGGCCGACTGCCATCCCGCCGGGGACGGTGACCATGTCGACCGGGAGACGCGTGACGATGCCGCCCTCCTGGTCGGCGGCGATGAGGAGAGGCGGCATGCCGAGGGCCGCGGCTTCCGCCTGGAGCTCATCGGTGAGGGCGCGGATTTGCTCGCGGCTGGTGAGGTTGTCGGCGAAGAAGAGGACGCCGGCGGGACGGATCTTCCGGAACGCGTCCTGATCCTCATCGGTGAAATGCGGGCCGTGGAAGCGGAACATGATGCTCTGGCCGGCGAGGTCCTGGTGGCGGGTGGTCATGGGTGCTCCCTGGTTTTTCGCCGAACGCCTTGCGCTCGGGGATAGGAACGTCACAAATAGCCGTTGGGCCTGCGCGGAGACCGCCCACAAGGGGCGGTCGTACGGAGGCCGCATGTCAGCGACAGGTTCGATCATCGCTCCTGCCATCAATCCTTGCGAGACAGCGCTTCCCGGACCATGAACGTGATTTCCTCGATGTCGAGTGACCCGTAGGTGGTGTCGATCTCGATGGTCGGCACGGGGAGCTGGAGCGGGTCGGTGATGCCTTCCGCGATATACCGGCGGAGGTCATCGAGGCGGGTGGCGTCGTTGTGAACCCAGTGCCGGTCCGGCGATGCCTGCCGTCGTTCGAAGCGACTGATCAGCAGCGGCTCGTCGGCGGTGACATGCACGAGGCAGGCATTCGCGAATTCGAGCATCGGCAGGATGTCGGCTTCCGCGACGCCCTTGTGGAAAAAGGATTCGATCACGACGCTCTGGCGATTTGCCAATAACTCCATCGCCGTCGAGAAGAGGATGTGCACCGCCGCCAGTCCCATCGATCCGGAAGCGGCACCGGCATCGCGGCCAAAGGCGTCGCCGATCTGCTCCTTGATCCCGTCTTTTTGCAGGAGCGGAAGGTTGAGCCGTTGTGCCAACGGGCGCGCCAGGCGCGTCTTGCCCGCGCCGGGCGGCCCGGAGACGATGACCAGCGAGGGCAGGTTCAAAGCTCGCCCTCGCCCCGGAGGTAGCGGACAAAGCGGGCGGCGGCCTGCGGCTGCTCCTCCAGTGGGAAGGTGTCGGTGTAGTTGATCATCGCGCTGGCGACGATCGCGCCGTCGGCGACCTTGCCGACATCCTGCACGTGCTCGGGCGTGGAGATGCCAAATCCGACGGCGAGCGGGAAGTCGATGTGCTGGCGGGCGCGCGCCATGTAGTCGCCGAGCTGGTCGGAGAGCTTCTCGCGCGCGCCGGTGACACCGGTCACCGAGACGCAGTAGACAAAGCCGCTGCCGAGCTCGCCGACCTTCTTCATGCGGTCCTCGGTCGAAGTCGGCGCGAGGAAGAAGATCAGGTCGAGGCCGTGCTTGTTCGCCGCCTCGCGCATGGGGCCGCTGCTCTCGATCGGCAGGTCGGGCACGATGAAGCCGTCGACGCCGGCG
>CAZVAA010000035.1:0-1330 GCA_964624125.1 uncultured Sphaerobacteraceae bacterium
CGGTGTCTTCCTGCCGGTGGAGGCGGGCGACCGCACGGAATTGCAGGGTGCTGGCGCTCATGTTTGCGCCCGGTTTCCGACGAGCGAGAGGAAGGCGGACTCGAGATCGTCCGTCTGTTCCCGGATCGCCATCGGCGCGCCCTCGGCGAGCATCCGGCCCTGGGCGATGATGCCAACGCGATGGCACATGCGCTCAACCAGCGCCAGATCGTGGGTCGAGAGGAGGACCGCGGTGCCGCGCGCGGCCTGGTCGATGATCAGGGTGCGGAGGCTGTGGCTGGTTTGCGGGTCGAGGCCGTTGAACGGCTCGTCGAGGATCAGCACCCTGGGCCGATGGAGCATCGCGGCGGCGAGTGAGAGCTTGTTGCGCATGCCGAAAGAGTAGGTTCGGCAGAGCTCGTCCGCGCGGTGACCGAGGTCGAGGATGGCGAGCAGGTTGTCGACGCGGACGGTCGCGTCATCACGGGGGATGCCTCGCATCTGGGCATGGAACTCGAGCATCTCGCGACCGGTGAGCGTGTCGTAGAGCACCGGGCGGTCGGGGACGTAGCCGAGCGAGCGCCGCGCCTCGACGGGTTCCAGCGCAAGGTCGTGCCCCGCGATGCGGACGATGCCGCCGGTCGGCGCGAGGAGGCCGGTGAGCATCGAGATGGTCGTCGTCTTGCCGGCACCGTTCGGGCCGATGAAACCGTAGATCTCGCCCGCGTGAACGCGGATGGTGACGTTGTCGAGGGCGGTGCGGGCGCCGAACATGCGGGTGAGGCCGAGCGCCTCGATCGCGAGCTCGCGATCGTCGGGGATGGAGTCGGGTTCAGGGAGAGTGAGGGCGGGGAGGTCCGGTTGGGCGGGTTCGGGCGTTGCGTCCGTGGTGGTCAGGGCCGCGAGGACGTTGTCCCGGTTGTCGGCATTGAAGAGGATGTGCCGGGCGATGAACGGGCCTTGCTTGCGCGGAAGCTCCAGCGGCGGATCGATGGTGAGGCGGATGAGACCGTCTTTCGAGAAGGTCAGGCGCAACTCGCCCGTGGCAGGATCGTCGACTGGCTGGGTGGTGAAGGCGGGCCCCGATACGTGGTCGACAGGTTCGGCATCGACGATCCGGTCGCGGGGGATATCGATGCGGGTACTGCTGAATCGGAGCTCGAGGTCGGTCGGGGTCAGGCGGTGTCGCATGCGGGCCGGGGCCAGGAGGTAGACGCCGATGACCCAGGCGAGCAGGATGGCGAACGCGCCGGTGAGCAGGAGCTTTAGCCACCATGTGGGCGCGAAAATGAGGATCAGGGTTGCGACGACGATGCCTTCGACCGCGAACACGATGCACCAGCCGAGGAAA
>CAZVAA010000035.1:1430-8735 GCA_964624125.1 uncultured Sphaerobacteraceae bacterium
AGCCGAGGAAAGCTGATCGATCGCGCGTGTAGGGAATCTCCATCATCGTTCGTCCTGGTGTCGTCCGTGACTCCGGTAGGATCCCTGTATGTGAAGAATATCACCATATTCCCGGCGGCCAGGAGGCAGGCCGAGGGAACGGATCGGCGCGGGCAACGTTCTGTTCTTCAGGATAGACAATCGTTTCCTGGCGTCATCATAGCCAACGCCATGTCAAAGGAGTGAGGTGGTTCCGGATGCGTGCTCGTGTCCTTCATCAGGATCGGATGCCGTTGCGATTGGCGCGGATGGCCGGTGTTGTCCTCGCGGCGGTGCTGCTGGTCGCGCAGGTCATGACCGTGTCGGCGCAGAAGGGTGGTATCGGGGCTTCCCCGACCTCGCCCGAGGGAACGCCAGGGCCCATGCAGGAGCTGGACCCTTCGGCGCTTGAGGGGTTGGGTGGTCTCCTCGAGCCGCGGGAGGAAGGGGGCAACGACGGTGCTCCCGGCCAGATCGTGAACAACGAGTACGGGTACACGATCGACTACCAGTCTCCATGGGAGTCCTACGGCACATGGGACATGGACGGGATGGAAATGGAGTATCTCTTCGATCCCGCCACGGATGCCTGGCTCTCCGTTACCGCATGGGAGTGGATGGGCGATTTCACCGTCCGGGATACGATCGCGTGGTGGGCGTCGCCAGAGAACATCGCGGACTGGATGCCGGACGCCCAGGTTTTGCAGGCAAGGACGGGTGATTCGACGGGGGCGGTGGTCTTTTTCCATCCGCCAACGGCAGAACACCCTGAGCCGTGGCTCTATGTGTCGGAGCTGCATGTCTACGATGGCTATGCGGTGGAGATCACCTTCTCATCGACCGTGCCGGACTTTAACGATGCCTATCCGGCCACTGGAACGTCGGTGACCGTGAACGCCGTGCCGGCGGTCGGCATCTTTACGATGGATGAGATCCTGGCCACCTTGCCCGCGAGCTAGCTCACCCGAGGTATTCCCGGAACCAGCTCGTCGCATGGGTGGTGACCTGCTCCATGGCGCCGGGCTCCTCGAACAGGTGCGTGGCGCCGGAAATGATGACGAGGTCGGATGCGCCCGCGAGGCGCCGTTGCGCGGCCCGGTTCAAGTCGATCACCTGCTCGTCGTGCTCGCCGACGATGAGCAGGGTCGGGGCCTGCACGCGTTCCAGCGCATCCCTGGCGAGATCGGGGCGACCTCCGCGGGAGACGACTGCGCGGGCATCGGGTCGTTCGGCGGCGGCGATGAGCGCGGCCGCGGCGCCGGTGCTGGCGCCGAAGTAGCCGACGGCGAGGTTGCGGATGCCGGGATGGCCCCGCAGCCAGTCGGTGGCGAGGATGAGGCGCTGGCCGAGCATCGGGATATCGAAGCGATGCTCCCGCGTGCGGCGATCCACCTCTTCTTCGGATTCCGTGAGCAGATCGAACAGGAAGGTGCCGAAACCCGTTGATTGCAGCGCCCTTGCGACCTCCTGGTTGCGCGGGCTGAACCGGCTGCTGCCGCTGCCGTGCGCGAAGACGACGAGGCCGGTGGCACCGGCTGGCAGCGCGAGCGTTCCATAGAGGTCGCCTTCAGGGGTGGGGATGGTGATGTCCTGGGTCGGGTGCATGGTGAACCCTTGTCGCGCATGTGCGGTCCGGAAACCGTCCACAAGGGACGGTTGTACAAGCGCAGTTCCGGCATATCCCGGACCACGGGAGATCAGCGTGATTGCTGGAGGGCGGCGACAGCGGCGGCCTGGGAGCGGACGCCGAGCTTCCTGCGGATGTTGGCCATGTGGCGTTTGACGGTGTGCGGGCTGATGAAGATCTCGTCCGCGGCCTGTTTCATGGTCTTGCCACGGGAGATGAGGCGCAGGATCTCAAGCTCACGCTCGGAGAGGAGCTCCTCCACGCGGGGTGTTTCAGGCTCGCTGGACCTGGCGACCTGCTCCGGCTCGAATGTAAGGAATTCGTTCAGCACGCGATCGAGCGAGATACGGGCTACATTCCCGTTGATCAGCCCCATCTCGTGGGCGAGGGTGCGCAGGCGGTCCAGCGTTTCCCGGTGATCGCGGATATCGAGCGGCGTCCTGGGGATATTCAGGTCCTTGCGGAGTTTCTCACCGGCGACCCCGACACGCGCGGCAAGTTCCTCCGCGCCGAGGTCGAGCAGGGTGGCGGCGATGAAGTCGATGAGCGAGGCGAGGTTCGTGAGGTCGTTTGTGGCGATGTAGCTGGGCAGGGCTTCCTGCAGCAGGTGAATGGCGCTGGTCAGGTTGCCTTGCTTGCGGTCGATCTGGGCCATGAAGAGGAGCACCATGCCGGCACTCTGGTCATCGCCGTGCGCGTGGGAGAGGCGAAGGGTGGTTTCGAGGCGGCTGCGAACCCCGTCGTAATCGCCATGGTAGTAGTCGAGCTGGGCGATCCCGAAATGTCCTGCTCCGAGCTCATGCCAGGCGTCGGGGCGCTCCTGGGCGAGGCGAATCTCCTCCTCGAGGATGCGGGTGGCTTCCTCCCGGTTGTCTCCCTCGGCGGCAACGGTGAAGGCGAGGCCGATCTGGCCGCGCAGCGCCACCGGGGATGAGCGATCTGGAATGAGATCGAGCCCGCGCCGGAAATGCCAGGCGGCGCGCTCGATCTGGGTTTGCTTGAACGCCAGCCAGCCGGCGGCGATATGGGCGGCGCCGATATGCCGCGGGTTGATCTCATCGCCGGCGCCGTCGAGCAGGTTCTCGATCCGCTTGAGCGCCCAGGCGTGATGGTTGCGGCTGTACCAGTACCAGAACATCGGGCCGAACAGCTGGATGGCGATCGGGCGCAAGAGGTCGTCGTCCTGGGCCCGGGTGATGAATGTCTGGATGCCGCCGAGCTCGAGGTCGAGCTGGTCGAGCCACGCCGTCATCCGCGGACCATGGGCGTGTTCCTGGAATTCGAGGCCCAGCTCGAGGAAGTACGTGCCGTGGAGGCGCATGGCTTCGCGGTGCAGTTGCGGTCGGCTCTCCAGCATCTGTCCGGCCGTGGCGTGGACGGTCTGGAGCATGAAAAAGAGCGGGGTGGAGTCTTCGCCAACCTGACGCTTGATCAGGCTCTTGTCGGCGAACAGCATCAGCTTTTCCCACGCCTCGCTGAGCGGCAGGCCCATGACGGTCGCGGCGGCCTGGGGCGTGAAATTGCCGTCGAGGACGGTGAGACGCAGGAAGAGCTGCTGGTCTTCTTCCGAGAGGAGGCTGAGGCTCCACGTGGTGATATTGACGAGGGAGCGCTGGCGCTCCGGGATGGCTCGCATATCCCCGGCGAGGGAGGAGAGGGCGTTCTCCAGTCGCGTCCGCAGGGTGTACGGGGTCAGGTGGCGAAGCTGGGCCGTGGCCAGTTCGAGGGCGAGCGGCAGGCCGTCGAGCATGCGGACGATGGCGGCGATGTGGGCGGCATTCTCGTTGGTCAGCTCGAAGTCGGGATTGATCCGGCGGGCACGGGAGACAAAGAGATCGACCGCGCTGGATTCCTGCAGGGATTCCAGCGAAGGATCCCCATTCCCCGCGGGGAGCCCCAGCGGCTGCAGCCAGTATTCGCGCTCGTACTCGATCTGGAAGGCTTGCTGGCTGGTGGCGACAACCATCAGGTCGGGCGAGGTGACGAGGATCGGGATATGGCGTACGAGATCGTCGATGACGTATTCACAGTTATCCATGACCAGCAGCAGCTCGCGCTGGCGGATGTAGTCGCCGAGGACGTCAGTCCAGCGCTCGCCCTCCGGGTTGGTGACACCGAGATGCTGGCCGATAAACGCGCCGAGATCGGCGGGTGGCGTGGATCCGAACTGGATGAAGAAGGCGCCATCGCGGAACTGGTGGGCGGTGTGCCACGCGGCGGTGATGGCGAGCCGGGTCTTGCCCACGCCGCCCGGGCCGAGGATGGTCAGGAGGCGAGAGGAGCGGGCCGTGATGATATCGAGCACGGCATCGAGATCGTGCTCCCGGCCGATGAACTTTCCCGGCGGAAGCAACGGAAGCTTGATAGAGCCGCTCGGTGCCGCATCGCTGATATAGAGCGGCGGTCGCTCCCGCAGGATGCGGGCAAAGGCGGAACCGGATGTGCTGGTTGGGTCGGTCATGAACGTGGACCACCTTTTGGCTCAATGGGCCGGGTGATGACCGGAAGATGCATCACGTCCCTGTCCCCGCGTCGTCTTGAACCAACACTCTTGCCTGCGTGTACCAATCCATTCTACAGGATCACCTGGACACTGGTCCGGTACGGGTGCAGCTGAAATGGCCCAATGGGGCCATGGTCATGATCCTTGCCGTGCGTCACTATGGTGTCGGGGGACACCTAGACAATCAAGTTTCCGCGACCTCACGGATATGTGAGGCGTCGGGCCCTGGCAAGGATACGGTCTATGTTGAGTCATTATCGTGCCCGTTCTTCACGATATCATCGCGCTCGCCGGTCGTCCATCGCCGAGTCGGTTTTCCGTTCCCCCCGGTTCGGCCATGCCGTGCGGTGGGGCAACCCCTGGGTTGCGACGGAGGGCTCGGCTCCCGTCGATGACCCGGAGATGATGGTGGTTGGTTTGCGCGCCGAGGACGGCGCTGAAGTCGAGATCGTTGGCAGCGATCAGCAAAACCTGCTCGATACACCGGATATGATCCGGTTCTGGGCATCCGAGAGCTATCTCACGGAGTTTATGGCACCTGGCACCAAGGTTGTGCTCACCGAGATTCGAGGGAACACCGGTGTCGTCGTGATGGTCAGCCCTGGCACTGATGGTCACGACCCGGTCGTCACGATCAAGGAAATTATTGCCCTTGGTTGTGGCATGGCATTTCGCGTCACATTTACGGCCGATCTCGCCACCCTCGAGGACTCGTACAGCTGCCTTCACCAGCAGGTGAAGATCGACGAACGTGCGCTTGGCTCCGCGCTTGACCGGGACGTGCTGGAGGCGATTTTCTCCTGACCGTCCCCCTCCAACCAATCATCTCCATCCAGGACCGGCCGCCGGAGCTCCCCCCTCTGGCGGCCGGTTCTGTGTTGATGCCGCGTTGCGCTTTATGACGTAGGCATTCCCAATCCCTCCCCAAAACTACGTCGATTGACGTATAGCCCCGGTGGCGTCCTGCAGGCAGAATCAAGGCAGACCTCTCGTAATAACCAGCGCCCGGCGGATGCGTGAAGGATTTCCCGTCGGCGTGACGACCGTCAGCTCGGGGTAGGCATGGAGGAGACGAGGCATGGACGCGACAGGAGCGGGCGCTTGTGGGCGTCGATTCCAGGTTCGGATGGTACTGATCGCGATGATCGCGATGGTGATGGTCGTGCCTGCGGCGGCGCCGGTCGCCGCACTGCAGTCGTCGAAGATCACCCAGATGACGACCATCAACGGGACGACGGTCGCATGGGGCGACGAATGGACCGAGTCCCCCGAGATGTCGGGTCCGTCCGAGGTGGCCGCCGATGCCGCCGGGGTCACGGCGATCGTCGGTGAATTCCCCGATATCGCCAGCCTGCAGGAGCTGTTCGACGAGTTGCTCGTCGCCTACGGGGAGGGCTATGTCATCGCGGACTCGGGTGAGACGCCCGATGGCGGGCACTATGCCCTGTGGGATGCGGCTTCCGGGAACCATGTGATGGGCCGGGTGATGTACGCCCCCGGGTCAGACTTGCCCATTGTCACCATGGCTGTCATCGAGCCGGGATTCCTCGAAAGCGCCCTGGTTGACCTGCGCACCTTTACGATCAACGACGTTCCCGCATGGGATGGCGCGGACGAAGCCGCGATCGTTGCGCAGTACTCGCCCGGCGCCAGCGATGCGCCCGTCTTCCCCGGCGCCGCGCCAGCGGAGGCGCCCGCCACCGGCTCCGCCCAGGGGACATTGCGCCCTTCGGACCTGGACAGGCCGGCGGTGCATTCGGAGGAGGTGTTCGGGGGCGGCACACTGGCCGGCTCCTTCACCAGTGACCAGTTCGCCTACACGATCGCCTGGGATGCCACGTGGCAAACGCAGGAGGGTTGGCTCACATCTGATACCGGAGAGGGGTTCGATGCCGTGATGGTCGAGGCAGTGAGCCCAGCAGAGGGCGCGGTCAGGTTCTATATCGCGAGCCAGATACCCGGCTATACGATCGATGATGCGCTGGCGTACTGGACCTCCGCTGATTACCTGGACGAGTTCAAGCCCGCCGGCACCGAGGTCGTGCTGGCCGAGAGCAGCCGCAACTCGGGCGCGGTGGTCCTGGTGGGGCCGTCCCCGATCGAGGGCGATCCGGAATTGTGGGTGTCGGTGATCGAGCTGGCGTTTGTGGGGCAGGATCTGGAGGTGGAGAGCCAGGTGATCGCGCCGCTCAGCCATTTCCCGACCGTGTACGCGAATGCGCAACAAGGGATTGTGATGGAGGGCAACGGGGTCGTGGGGTACTTCTCCCTGGAGGATGTCCTCGACGTGTTGCCTTGAGCGTAGCCCTCGCCGGATTCGTTGGGTGAGGGGACCGGCCCGGAACGGTTCGGGCCGGCCCTGGTGTATTACCAGCGCTCGCGGTGGAGGACATCCTCCAGCTTGCGACGTCCACGCTTGAGCGAGCCCGATTTCTTGTCCGGTGCGGCGTGGCCGATCATGGCGACGCCGATGGGCAGGTATTCCTTCGGGATGCCGAGCAGGTCCTGCAGCTGGCCCGGATCCGGGACGCCGATGAAGGCGCTGCCGAGCCCTTCGTTGGTGGCGGCGAGCAGGATCGCCATCATCGAGGCGCCGGCATCGGTGTGCCAGTAGGGGATCGGCCAGTCGATCTCGTCCTCGCCCTCGGGTTTCTTGTCCGGCTCGTTGTAGCGGTCGTGGTAGACCTGCTCGCTGGTGCAGATGACGACCTGGACCGGCGCGCCGGAGATAAAGCGATCGAACCCGCCGGCCACGTAGTTTTCCTCGCCGGCGATCTCACCGATTTTCTTGCGGGTTTCCTCGTTGGTCACCACGACGTAGACCACGCCCTGGCTGAACCCGGCGCTCGGTGCGTGCTGGCCGGCGGAGATGATGCGCTCGATGACCTCATCCGGTACCGGCTCGTCCGTAAAGTTGCGGACCATCCGCCGTTTGTGCAGGACGTCGGTGAACTCCATCGTTATTCCCCTTGATCGACGCATAAGGTCGCGAAATCTCTCCGGCACTGTAGCAAACGCACGACACCCGCAGGGCATTGCGCCCTGCGGGTGCCTGGTTGCCGGTGTTAACCCCGTGGGTTATTCGGCCTGGAAGAACGCCATCGCGCCGTGCTGCGCGTGACCGAAGGCGTGGTTGACGCCGATGTAGGTGCCCGGT
>CAZVAA010000035.1:8835-15811 GCA_964624125.1 uncultured Sphaerobacteraceae bacterium
GCCGGATCCACGATCATCGGGAGGTACATGCCAGCGGCGATGTGCATCAGCACCGGCGCGGTGCCGCAGTGGACCATGAACGCGCCAGGATAATTGGCGGTGAACTCCCACTCGAAGGATTCGCCTGGGGCCACGTTCACGTACCCCTCTTCCGGCGAGGTTTCGGCCGAGTGGAAGTCGACCGAGTGGGTCATCGCCGCCTCGTTCTCGACGGTGATATGGATCTTGTCGCCCTGGACCGCGCGAATCGGCGCGGCCGGAACGGTGCCATTGAACGTCCAGGCGGCGTAGTTTACGCCCTTCTTGATCTCGACGATCCGGTCCTGCGCGGTGATCGTGAATTCCTTGTCGCCCGGCTCAACCGGTTCGAGATACGGGTTGTAGCGCTCGAAGGGCGTGGCTTCGACGTCGGTTGGCGGGGTCGCGTCGCCGGTCGTTTCCGTCGAGGCGTCGGAGCTGATGACACCACCGCCGGACTCGCCATCAGCCACCGGTGTGCTGTGGTCGTGGTCCTGCGCGAAGACGTTGCCGAAGGCGCTTGCGGCACCGATGCCGAGCCCCAATCCGGCTGCCCCGCGAATCATGCTCCGGCGATTGGTCTTTTGGGACGGCATGACGAGATTCGCGGGCATACGAAGAATGGACATACTGGCTCTCCTTTTGGGGTGTGACCCCGTGTCTCTGGCAGACGATGCGTTGCGTCTCACCTTATGTGTCCAATCCTATGCCAAGTCTTGTGCCGTGACGGCAGCCAAACCGGTAGTTTTTGCCTGGAGGTTGGGGTGAGATTGTTCCCACCCGAAAGGTACTTAACCTCAGCGGCTCACCGTCATGCTTGACATTGAGGCGGTCTCTTCCCTAGGGTGGTGAAGCAATCGTGCACAGGTTCCGCGATACGCGGAATGCAACACCTGAAGGACCGGATTCGACGCGCTCATGCGTGTCCATGATGGATAGACGCTGCTGGCCAGGTCTCCTCCCTGCGTGGACACCCATGGCCGGACCGGTCTGTGGGGAACAGGAGGCGCTCGTGAACTACGATGTATCGTCCAGGCGAGGTCGGGCCAGACGCCCGTTCGTGCTTTTCTCGGTCGTACTGGTTGCTCTGCAGCTACTTGGCATGATCGGGATAGCCAGCGCGCAGGACGCCTCGCCGATGGCGTCGCCCACCGGGGAGACGAGGCAGCTCGAGCTCGCCGAGATTCCGATGGCGCCCGGCATCGATGCCGAAGGGGCCGACACCGAAGCGACGGTGAACTTCAACCTCGGCAACGAGATTGATACCGGCGATCCGCAGGTTATGGCGTTCCTCAACGAGATCGAGATCGCCTCGAAGGTCTATGTGCCGCTGCTGGCGCTGAATGAGGAGAACCTCCCCGCTTCGGCCGCAGCCGATAGCGTCTCGGTCTCCGCCGATGGCACGGTCTATACCTTCACCATCCGAGACGGTATGACCTACACCGACGGCGAGCCAGTGACCGCGCACAACTACGCGTACGCGATCAAGCGCGCCTGCAGCCCCGAGGTGGCGGGCAACTACTCCAACATCCTCTATGTCGTCCAGGGGTGTGAGGAGTGGCGCAGCGCCGATCCGGAGGATCCGGCGACGGAAGACCTCGCGGCGGTGGTCGACGAGTCGATCGTCGCGGTGGACGATTCCACCCTCGAGATCCACCTCAACCATGCGGCCGGCTACTTCCCGTATGTGATGACGACCTGGGTCACCTACCCGGTGCGCGAGGACCTCGTCGAGGGTAATGGCGCCGACTGGTGGACCAATATCGACAACTACATCGGCAATGGCCCGTTCAAGGTGGTGAGCTGGACCGAGAACCAGGAATGGGTGTTCGAGCGCAACGACGACTACTTCCGCGGCGCGCCGGGCATCAAGACGCTGGTCTACAAGGAGGTCGACAGCTCCGAGACATCGCTGCTGGCTTACCAGCAGGGCGAGCTGGACCTGGTCGGCCCGTCGTCGACGCAGTTGCCGCAGATCGAGGCGGACGCGACGTTGAGCGAGCAGCTCATCCGGCAGTCCGACGCAAGCACCTTCTACATGGCGTTCAACAATGCGGCCGAGCCGTTCGACGACATGCTGGTGCGGCAGGCGTTCTCGTATGCGCTGAACCGCGAGCAGTATATCGACCAGATCACCAACGGCGTCGGCATCCCGGCGGGGACGTTCCTCTACGAGGGTATCCCCGGGTACCAGACCGATTTCCAGCAGACGTTCGACCCGGAGATGGCGCAGCAACTCCTGGCCGACGCGGGCTATCCGAACGGCGAGGGCTTCCCGACGTTGCAGCTGTACTACAACAGCGAATCAGCATCGTCGCAGCAGATCGCGACGTTCTGGTCGCAGAACTTCCAGCAGGTGCTGGGCGTGACGATCGAGCCAACGCCGATCGACCTTGCGCAGCTGCAGAGCATGCGCACGAACCGCGACCCCGAGCTGATGATCTGGCTCGGTAACTGGTTCGAGGACTACCCGCATCCGCAAAACTGGCTCTCGCTGGTCTACGGGCCGGGCAGCACCCGCGCGCCGCTGGGCTGGGAAGACGAGGAGTACTACTCGCTGATCCGTGAGGCGGACCAGCTGCCAATCGAGGAAGCGATCCCCCTGTACGAGCAGGCGGACGCGATGCTCGCGGAGAAGGCGCCGGTGGCGTTCTACTTCCACGGCGAGAGCCTCGTGCTCGTGAACCCGGACCTGCAGGGGTATGTGAGCTACCCGACCAGCGTGGTTGACACGCGGTACCAGATCGAGAAGATCTACGTCGCAGGCGAATAACCTCGAACCCGGAAGGGGAACATCGGGTGCGCTCCGGCAACGGAGCGCACCCGGGTCGCACGGAGAGCGGGTCGGCTGGGGCCCGCTTCCTCCCTGTGGTGACCTCCCACAGATTCATGGATAGACCGACGTGGCACGTTACCTGATCACCCGAACGCTCTGGATGATCCCGGTGCTCTGGCTGGTGGCGACCGTGACGTTCGTCCTCATGCACTCCGCGCCGGGGAGCCCCTGGGACGCGAAATCCGGCGCGCAGGGGCGGGACCTGGATGCACGCCTGGAAGAATCGTTCAACCGGAAGTACGGGCTCGATGACCCGCTCATCGTCCAGTATGGCAAGTACCTGAAGAACGCCGTGACGCTGGACTTCGGCGAGTCGTACGTGAAGCAGAGCAAGCCCGTGTCCGAGGTGATCCTGGACGGGTTCCCGTATTCCGCGCGGATCGGCATCCTCGCGCTGGTGATGGCACTGGGGATCGGGATCCCGGTCGGGATCCTGGCCGCAAGCCGGCACAACACGATCACCGACTACGTGAGCCTCTTCGTCACCACGATCAGCTACACGCTCCCGGATTTCGTGATCGCGATTTTCCTGCTCATCATCTTCTCGGTGAAGCTCGGGGTCACCCCCGTGCTGTTCTCCGACTGGCGCAGCTACATCCTGCCAGCGGTCGCGCTCGGCACCGGCAGTGCCGCGTTCATCGCGCGGCTGACCCGTTCGAGCGTGCTGGAAGCGATGCGCAACCCGCATGTCACCACGGCCCGGGCCAAGGGGCTGTCATCGCGGGCGGTGATGGCGCGCCACGTCGTGCGGAACGGGATGATCCCGGTGATCACGATCGTCGGCCCGGCCTTCGCCGCGCTGGTGACCGGCACGATCATCATCGAGCGCGTCTTCGGCGTGCCGGGAATGGGACGGTTGTTCATCGACAGCATCAACACCCGGGACTACCCGGTGATCATGGGCGTAACGCTCTTCTACGCCTTCTTCATCACGCTTGGCAACCTGATGGTCGATATCGCCTACGGCTTCGCGGATCCCCGGATTCGCGAGTCACGGTAACAGGGCGGGGAGCACTTCATGGGACAGGCACTCGCCCAGGCGGAACGGGTCGACCGCACTGAATCGGGCATGCTCGAGCGGGAGCAGCCGGCACGCGGGTTGTGGAGCGATGCGTGGCGGCGGCTAAAGCGGAACAAGGCGGCCGTGATCGGCCTCATCTATATCGGGATCATGGGGTTGATCGCGATCTTCGGGCCGTGGCTGGCTCCGCACGACCCCAACCACATCCCCTTCGATGCCCGCGCCAATACGCCGCCGTTCTGGATGGAAGGGAGCGACAGCCGGTACCCGTTGGGGACCGACTCGCTGGCGCGGGATTACCTGAGCCGACTGCTCTACGGGGCAAGGATCAGCATGATCGTCGGGATCGTCCCCACCATCATCACATTGCTGATCGGCGCGTCGTACGGTCTGCTGTCCGGGTGGCTCAGCGGCCGCTGGGACAATGTGCTGATGCGGCTGGTTGATGTCGTCTACGCGTTTCCGTCGCTGTTGCTGTTCATCATCATGCAGGCGTCGCTGCGGGATACCGGGTTCGGCCGGTTGCTGGGCGGATTGATGCTGCTGTTCGTGGCGTTCGCGATCACCGGCTGGAACGGCATGGCGCGGCTGGTGCGCGGGCAGGTGCTCAGCGTGCGGGAGATGGAGTACGTCGAGGCGGCGCGGTCGATGGGTGGATCATCCCGGCGGATCGTGTTGCGGCATGTGCTGCCGAACTGCCTGGCGCCGGTGATCGTGTCGATCTCCTTCTCGATCCCGTCGTACATCCTCGCCGAGGCGAGCCTGAGCTTCCTCGGGATCGGGATTCGCCCGCCAAACGCGAGTTGGGGCAGCATGGTGTTCACGGCGTTCCCGCTCATTACCTTCCAGCCGATCTTCGTGATCATGCCGAGCTTGCTGATCGCGCTGATCATGATCGCCTTCGCCTTCGTCGGCGATGGCTTGCGCGATGCGCTTGATCCACAAAGCGGCGCGAGACGGTGATGCGCGAACCATGGACAACACCCGACGGTGACGTGCGTGACGTGGGCTTGCTGGTGCCATGAACGTGAACGCTATCGTCTGCTATCGTTTCAGGTATGCAACGTAATCAACCTCTACCACCACCGAAACCACCCGTTCGCAAGGCGTTCGCCTATATCACCTCCGGCACGCGCCTGCTCGTGTTCACGCATCCTGACCATCCGGACGCGGGCATCCAGGTGCCCGGCGGGACGATCGGGACGGGTGAGGATCCGGCCGATGCCGCGCTGCGTGAGGCGATCGAGGAGACCGGCCTGGATGGGCTGCGCGTCGGGCGCTGGTTGGGCCGGGATGTTTTCGATGCCACGCCGTTCGGTCGCGAAGAGTTGCATGATCGATGGTTCTGGCACATCGAGGTGGAGGGCACGCCGGCGGAGTCGTGGCGGCATGGCGAGTTCTTCGCCGCCAACGGTAGCAGCGGCCCGATCGCCTTCGACTTCTTCTGGGTTGACCTGGCCGGTCCCTTGCCGGACCTCATCGCCGACCACGACCGGTTTATTCCCGAGCTGAAGGCCGCACTCGGGATCGGGTGAGACGGCTTTTCACGCAGGTGTCATGAACACCTGAATCGGGCCGTCCCACTGGTCGGAGGCCACGTCGTGCTCCTCGACCTCTCCACCGGTGTAATCGCTGATCACCGTGCGCCAGAAGCGTTGTGCCGGGACGTTTTCGCGGAGCTGCGCGACTTCCCAGCGGCCGGGAAAGCGGTCGAACAGTGTGCAGGCCGCGTGTCGCCCGACGTTCAGTCGCCGATGATTCGGCGCGACATAGAACTCGGCGACGTTGCTGGTCGGGCCGGAATGGCCCAGCCGGGAGCGGGCGGTGCGCAAGGCGAACCCGGCGACCTCGTTCCCGTGCAGGATCAGGAACGGCACGCGGCCTTGGGCGATGCCTTCGTCGGTCCAGTAGGCATCGAGGTACGGGTAGGGGATGGGCTCCGTGGTATCCGGCTCGCCCAGCATCATGCGGAACTCCCGCAGGTAGTCCTGCAGCATGGCGCTGATGCGCGGTTTCTCGCTGACAGATGCCTGGCGGAGGGTGACGTCAGGGGCAGTGTGGTCATTCACGATGGCGCCCCAGACACTGAATGATCTCTGACACGTTCGTTTCCAGATCCAACTCAGTCATCACGTTGAGTGTGCCCTTGGGTAGATGTGAAAACCGTTCGATACCTGTGCCGACCGTTCTGCTGACCCCAACCGGTTGGGATCGCTGCGCGATCCGAGACCTAACCCGCGTATTGCGGGTGTTCTGCTCCGCCAGACAAAGGATGACTCTTAGCTCTGCGCCCGCCTCGTGACAAATGCTACCGGCGGTATCAGCCACGGTATTCCATAATGCAGGACTGTCCAAAATCACCGAGCATCGCAGAAAGCAGGACGTCCTTATCTAATGACAGGCCAATTGAGCCGTTGGCCCAGCACCTGTGCTAGTGCGCTTTCTCCTGATCCTGGCAAGCCTGCCATGAGGATGAGGTGAAGCCGATCCGGTTCAGTCACTGATCCATCTCTCTGAGCACGTGAGTGACTCGCGATTGCAAACCTGGAATCGAGCGAGAGATCGTCCTCCAGATGATCTCATCGTCAATATCATCAAGGTATCCGTGAACGAGTCGATGTCGAAGACCGATAATCTGGTCAACATCGGGTAAGCGGCTGGCCACATCTGCGTCCAGTTGCCTGAGACGGATGGTTGCTTCGCCCAGGGTATGGAGATTTCGCTCGACTGCATGGCGAACAAGCGCGGACTCCTGATATTCATCGTAGGTCATGCCGTGTGTGAACTCGATGATATAGGTGCAGAACTGATGGATATCGCTAAGCAGTGACTGCGGCGTGTGAGACATCGAAAATCACCTTCCGGCTCGCGTTAACTTCCCGCTGGAAGTACACGTTCTTCCGTGTGAGCACGGAAGCCGTTAGGACATCCACGTCTCGTTCAAGTACCTCGCCAAGTTGCTTCTCCAGTTCCAAGAAGCGAGAACCCCATGGGCCGAAATCGTATCCCTTCGGATAATGCGCGATGAAATCGACGTCCGAGTCGTCGCGGAAGTCGTCGGTCATGATCGAGCCGAAGACCTCCAGCTTCTCGACGCCGTA
>CAZVAA010000035.1:15911-19522 GCA_964624125.1 uncultured Sphaerobacteraceae bacterium
CCGGCGGCGTACCTGGCCGCGGAGTTGTGGTCGTCGAAGGTGTGCGCGAAATCGAGCGCGGTGCCGGATTCGGTAGGCCGGAGATCGAAACGAAGCCGGTCCACGCCCCACATCAGGGTAAGCGCCGCCGGTGCCTGCACCTCGATGACCGTTCCCTCGGCATCCTCCTCGCCGTCGGTCGGCGTGAGCCTGACGTCACCGGTCGCGAGGAGGTCGTGGTTGGGACGGAAGGGCGTCCATTTGGCGACCTGGTCCGCCTTCGTGATCGCGTTCCAGACGGCGGCGGGTTCTTGCGGGAAATCGCGGCCCATGTGCAGCGTCCACTTCGTGTTGTCGGCGTGCAGCGTGGCCTCGACGGGGCGTTTGGGGAGGGTGGTTGGCATCAGGGAATCGTCCTTTCCGGAATCGTTGTTCAGGCGGACGATCCTTGCAGGAGCCGTGCCGGGCGGCGGTTACCCTCAGGCAGCCCGTATTCGCTCATGGATGCGGCCGAGGATATCCAGTTGGGCTTCCACGCTATCGAAGCCCGATTGTTCGAGGAACGGCATGCTGATCGTGACCCAGGTAAACCCGAGCTCGCGGAGGTGCTCGATCCGCCGGGGGATGTTGTCGAGATCGGTGGGGTCACTGAGCCGGACCTGGAAGCCGATGGTGGCGGGATCGCGACCCGCCTCTTCCGCAGCGCTGCGAATCGTGCTGATCTTTTCCCGGGCTGACTCCGCCGTCACGTCGGAATCCATAAGCGCCATCCAGCCGTCGCCCAGCCTGCCGACGCGGCGGAGCGCAGCGTTGGAATCGCCGCCGATCCAGAGTGGTGGGCCTCCTGGCTGGCGGGGCTTGGGGTCCATGCCCATCGCCTCGGCCTGGAAATAGGTTCCATCGAAGGTGACGGATGCTTCCGTCCAGTAGGCCCGCAGGAGCTGGATGCTCTCGTCCATCCGCCGGCCACGCTCCCGGAAGGGGACGCCGAGCGACTCGTACTCCGACTCCTGCCATCCCACGCCGAGTCCAAGCCGGACACGTCCACCGGAGAGCACGTCCAGCGTGGAGACCTGCTTGGCGACAAGGGCCGGTTGGCGTTGCGGGAGGATGAGGACTTCCGTACCGAGGCCGATTCGGCTGGTGACGCCCGCGATCATGCCAAGTGTCACGAGTGGTTCAAGGATGTTCGGTTCCGCATGGCCCGCCGGTCGATCCGGGGTGGGATGACCGACGGTGACGTGCTCCAGCAGGTCGATCTCGTCGTACCCGATTTGCTCGATGCCGCGAGCCAGGGTAGTGACGGCGGTGTCTCCGAGGAGGTGGGCAGCGTGCAGGAACTCGATTGCGATATTCACAGGGACAATCTCCCGGGATGCCGAAGGGTGTTTCGTCGATGGCATCTCGTGCGTGCAGGGTTTTGGTGGTGTTGATCGGGTCCCGTTCCGCACGTGCTGGCTATCCCTCATCGCGCGGATGGATAGGGTAGCAGCTATACAAATGAAAGTATAGGGGGAGTGCCTACGCCCTGCGTTGCTGTTTCTTTGACGGCGCAATGGGCAGGGGAAGCGGATCAGCCCATGTCCGCATTCGGGAGGCCAATAGCGCGGTTTCCACGCGGACATCGTCGATGGTGCCGCTAAGATCGATGGACGTCTCCCGGATGCTGATGGGGCTGTGACGGACATCGATGCGATCGTCGCGAGTG
Source organism: uncultured Sphaerobacteraceae bacterium (assembly GCA_964624125.1). Classification (GTDB taxonomy): domain Bacteria; phylum Chloroflexota; class Chloroflexia; order Thermomicrobiales; family UBA6265; genus UBA6265. The sequence continues at coordinate 17,599 of CAZVAA010000035.1, forward strand.
GTGTTGTGGCGGGGGTAGACCAGCACGCCGGACGTCACATCGAGCGAGATGCAGTACGCGAGTATCTGGTACAGGTCGCTGTGTTTGTGATCGGTTGATTCCATCTTCTTGTACTTGCAGTCGCCAATCAGGATGGGCACGCCGGCGTGGGAGAGGACGAGGTCTGGCCGGATGACGACCGTACCAGCGGTGTCGAGATTGTCCTGCATCTGGTCGGTAAGCCGGAACGGTGGCTCGAGTTGTGGTCGCAGGCTATAGGTGATGAACTTCTCGAAGAGCTTGTTCATATCGAGCAGGAAGCCATCGAAGCCGATGTCTCCGGCGTCTTCGTTCAGCGATGCGCCGTCAAGGAAAAACCGGCAATAGCGATGGATTGCCCGGTAGTCGTCGGATTGCCGGGTGTAGGTAAAGCGGTCCACGTCAGCCGCATGCAGTCGGGATGGACTGATCTCGTCCATCTGGTGATCGAGCGCGATGAAGCGACTGGACAGACGCGAAGAGAAGCCCCATCCCGCAAGTTGCCGGCAGACCTGGCGGATGACCTGATTCTCCGGCAGGTCCCAGGAGTAGGTGGTGTAGCGGCACCAGGTGCGATGGCGAAGCACCGCGTTGTGCGTGATGTCCTCATTGAAGAGAATGCGTCCGCGCACCGTCGGGAGATTGCCCTCTTCCTCGACGTAGTTTCGGTAGAGACCGAGGTCGATCCGGCGCTCGACCATGTTCGCGAACGTTTCGGCGACGATCTCCAGCAACTCGTCGAAGTCCTTCAGGTCGACCAGCTCATCCAGCCGGTGGAAGTCGATCTCCGTCATGTCTTCGACGACGGCCAGCATCCAGAGCAGGTTCCGAAGGGGTACTTTCGGACGGATATCGAGCTGGGTGCCGGATGGCAGGCGCACCACCCCGACGGTCGAGCCCGGATTGATGGTGTATCCGGGACCGGCCAGGGCGCGGTTGATCGTGAAGCGTTTCCTGAGCGGCCCCTGGAACAGGGCGACATCCGCCTCCGCGAGATCCAGCGTGACGTCCTGGTACTCGGTGAGAATGACCCGGCCGGTCATTGCTGCTCCGGATTCGTCTCGACGCCCGGCATTGCGGACGGTTCGGCTTCTTCCTCGACAGGACTCCATCGCATCAGGTTATCGGGATGCAGATCGCCCAGAATCGCCTGCCGGTCTCGGTGATGGTGCAGGTATTCCTCGAGCAACGGTTGCACGGCGCGGTTCCAGGCGCGGTTGAAGCCGGCGCTTGTTGCGATGTCCGGGTGCATGAAGTAGCTGTGCCCGACCTGCAGGTCGTCGGTGTTCAGCGTCGTGCTGATCCTGTTGTTGAGGGAGATGAAGAAATCGAGGAGCCGGACCTGGTCGCCCTGGTCGATATCCGTGGTGCCGAGCCAGCGCTCGAAGACAGGCGCCCGATCGTTCTCGACCGGCATGAAGCGTAAGAAGTAGAAGCGACGGCGAAGGGCGTAGTCGATCTGTGCGAGAGAGCGGTCGGCGGTGTTCATGGTGCCGATGATGTAGAGGTTCTTCGGGATCGTGAGGGTCGCCTGGTCGCCGCTGCCATAGGGGAGCCTGGCGGTCATGTCGCGATATTCGAGCAGGAGGAGCAGCTCGCCGAAGATGCGGGAGATATTCCCGCGATTGATCTCGTCGATGATGAGGACAAAGGGCTTTTCCGGATTGGATGCCGCGAGTTCGCACATCTTGAGGAAGATGCCGTCACGCACCTTGTAGACGAGCTGTCCGTCGTCGTTTGTCTCTGGCCGGATGCCCTGTACGAAGTCTTCGTAACCATAGGATTGATGGAACTGGACGATCTCGACCTGCTCGTTGAGTGGAGTCTTGCTCTCCAGCGACTGTCCGGTAAACCATCGCGCGAACTTCTCCGCAACATAGGTTTTGCCGGAGCCGGGCGGTCCCTC
>CAZVAA010000036.1:0-15786 GCA_964624125.1 uncultured Sphaerobacteraceae bacterium
GCGGCCCGGTCGTCTTCGGCCAGCAGCACCAACCGGTCGAAATGCGGTGGCGCCTGCCAGTACACGTCGTTGCGCTCCAGCGCGACCCGGTCGTCATTCGCCTCCGCGAATCGCCACGGCCCGGAGCCCAGCGGGGGGTTGCTCGCCCAGTCGTAGCCGGCCAGCGACCGCTCCCCTACCGGCCGGCTTTCCCAGTGCGCAAGATACTGCGCACGGGAGAAGATCGGCTGGCTCGCACCGTTGTAGAGGAAAGCCCCATCCGGCTCGAAAAACGTCACCGCGACGGTACGCTCATCCACCAGCGCGATATCCGCGATCAGGGCATAGAAGCCCGCCATCGCACTCTCGTAATCGTCCCGGTATACTTGGAACGAGAATCGGACGTCCTCCGCAGTGAGTGGCGAGCCGTCGTGGAACGTGACATCCTCGCGAATGACGAACGTGAGCACCAGCCCGTCGTCGCTCCACGACCATGATTCCGCCAGCCACGGCTCCGGCTCCATGGTCACGCTGTCGATCCAGACAAGCGGATCGTAGAGGCTGGTCAGGACCTGGATATCCTGCCGCTGCGCCGCGGGGCTGAAATCCAGCAGGTCGGCGCGCTGCACATGCATCCGCAGGTCGCCGCCAGTTACCGGTTCACCGCCGTACTCCGGACGCAACTCGCGGACGATGCGCAACGATGTCTCGGGGATCGGTTCCGGCGTGGGCGTTGGGGTTGGGGTTGGCGTGACCTGCTCCCCGGCCGGAGGCATCCGAATGACGCCTCCAGGCGAGATGCCGGGGGACGCCTCAGGGGTGGCGGCTCCCTGGCTGGAGGCGCGCCATCCGGGCATCGAGAACCCTGCACTGGCGAGCGCGGCGCCCCGCAGGACGCGCCTACGGGTATGAACTCGTGGTCTGGACGTGGATTGCTCGCTCATGGGCCCCCGTTTGCTTGTGCCAAAACTCATGAATGCCAAATGCAGCGCCCATTGTATCCCGCACATGCCTCTTGCAACGACCGGGGCGAGTTATCCGACCAGCGTCGCGATCCCCTGCCAGAAGAACCAGATCGCGAACCCGATGATGATCGCGCCGCTGATCCCGGTTACCCAGCGCATACCCGGACCGGTCACGAACCGGCGGGAAACCTGCGCGATCACGGAGATGAACGTCACCCAGCAGAAGATGCCGAACATCACCCCGCCCACGAGGACCGGCGATCCGGCCTCACCAACCCGTGAAACCGCATCGGCGACCAGCGCCGCACCGACCGACAGCCAGTAGACGATGCCCATCGGATTGAAGACGGCCATCAGGAGACCCGTGATAAAGCTCCGGTTCCGGCGTGGCGGTGTGGACGACTCACTCCCCGCCTCACCCCGCAGGGCACTGCTCAGGCTGCCCCAGCCGACCCACGCCAGCATGACCCCGCCGGCGAGGAAAAGCGGGACGCGCACGCCTGGACGATCCGCCAATGGTGTCAGGCCGCTGACGATGATCGCGGCATAGACCGTGTCCGCCGTGAGCGCCCCGAGGCCGACCATCCAGCCATGCATGAACCCATCGCGGATGCCGCGCTTGATAATCTCGATGTTAATCGGGCCGATCGGCGCGGCAAGCGCAACGCCCACGGTCATCCCGTACAGGATGAGGCCCAGGATTTCTCCGGTTGTCACGAGTGGCTGCTTTCTTTCGTCAATCCCGGCGTCACATGGCCGGGTACTTCTCAGCGGAGTGTATCAAAGGAACAACTCCTGCATGGATTCCACTGAAAATGGCAGACTACCCGGCAACAACCGCCTGCATGACGGCAGGTCCGTTGGCCAGAACATCCCCGCGAGCATCCCAACCAGCAAGCCGGCGCCACGTGGCAAGACAAAAAGGAGCCAGGATGGATAACCGATCACATTCGCCCGGTGGCGATGACAACGGCACCCGCGAACACGATCACAAACACGCGGACATCGTACCGGCTCCGCAGGATGAGCCGCAGCCGCCGCCCGTCGACGTCGACGAGCGCGAGGGCCACGATCCCGATGCCGCCCCGATCGAGATGCCGGGGCAAGAGGCGCAGGACGAGGCGATCGCTGACGAGGTCGACTCGCATATGCCGCTCCCCACCGACGAGCCATACCACGACGACGACACCGCCGAGCCCGACCCCTACGATGTCGATAACGCCATGGATCTCCACCTGCCGCGCCCGACCGGGGATGCCGCCGATGAGGTCGACGACTTCTCCACAGACGAGGAGATCGACGTCGATACCGCGCCTGAGCGGGGCTCGCGCGAGACGATCGCCATGGACGACGATCGCGTTCGACTCTCTTCCTCGACAGAGGCTGGCGGCCCGGAAATCTACGTCGGTGGACCGAGCGACGACGATCCGGTAGATGACGAATCGAATATCCTGGGTGCATCCAGCGATATGGACGCCGACATTGGCCCTGCAGATCATTCCGCCGAGCCGACGCCAGCGCCTCCTCCTCTCGATGCGAGCGGCACCACGACCTGCCCGGTGTGTGGACGCGAGACCGACGCCTTGCGATTTTGCGGCTACTGCGGCACCCAGCTGACGGAAGACCGGAGAGAACCCCAGGCGACGACATTGGTGGGCCGCCTCCAGGAGCGCGGTGGTCGACTGCTCGACCCGATCGCACGCTGGACCCGTCCGGGCATGGTCCGCTTCATCATGGCGATGGGCGGATTGCTCGTGCTCACGGCGCTGCTCGCCAATAACGGCGGTCTCGCGCTCGTCATCGGAAGCGCGATCCTGCCGCTCATCCTCATTTACTGGTGCCTGGAAAGCGACATCTTCGACCACGAGCCGCCCCTGGTCATCGCCGGCTTCGGCCTCGCCGGGACCATCGTCGGCGCCGTGCTGGGTTGGCTCGGATCCATCATCGTCGCGAATTCGTGGTTCGACACGGGCATCCTGAACTATGGCGCCGCAGGCTATGGGGGCCGCTTCGCGGAGGTCGCGGGGACCGCACCGTTCCTGGTCTGGGCGCTCGTCGGCATTGTGTTCCCGGTGCTCGCGCTGATCGCGATCATCGGGCTGCCGCTCGCCATGAGACAGACCTTCTCGCTGCATAACGAAGTGATGGACGGGCTGACGATCGGCGCGGTGATGGGCGCCGGGTATGCCTTTGGCACCGCTATCGTATTCGCCGCCCCAATGCTTGGGGGTGGCGGACCGGCATCGGACGCCTCCGCGTGGACGCTGACCACGATCGGCATCACGGTTATTCGCCCGCTGGTCTGGACGCTGAGCGCCGGCATGCTTGGCGCGGCGACCTGGCGCTACCTGCTCTCCGGAAGCATTGGCAGCGCCATCATCCCAGCGGCGGTGGGGATCGCGGCACCGCTCCTCTTCACGCTGGTATCGATCCAGTTGGCGCCATCCGGCCTATGGGCCGAAGTGCTCTGGGGCGCCCTTATCGCGGTGGTCGCCGGCGTCCTGTACTGGCGGACAATGCACCTGGCGATCCTGCAGGATCGCCAGATCCTGGGCACCGACGACGCCCGGATGGTCTGCCCCAACTGTCACCGGGTCACCCCGACCGGTCGCTTCTGTGCCCACTGCGGTGAAGACCTTGCGCTGGAGACCGCGTAGTGTCGGGACACCTGTAGGCGAAGGTGAACAAGGTACGCCAGGGCGACATGATCGCCCTGGCGTACATCATGTACCTACCGAATGAGAAATCCCGGACATGCAAAACGCCGACCCACAGCCGCGGGTCGGCGTTCCAATCTATTCCGAAGCATCTCTTCCGAGTCGCCGTCCTGGGAAAGACAACGTCCCGAGCTGACAGTGCATAAAGTGCTTCCCTGTCAGAACCTCGCAGAATCCCTGCAGTGCAGCAAGGTCTTCGCAGATCAAACCGCGGTGGTGCAGCAGCGATTGACCTTTGAAGCAATCGGGCGCCGAAGCTGGCGACCGACCGAGTTCCCGGGAATACTGAACAAGTTTCACGACTTCTCGTGTGTCCAGCCACCCACAGCGTCAGACGATCCGAAGCGGATCATTTTCACGATAGCCCGGACCTCCTGACTGATGGACCGATGCTTCAGTTACATCACCGTACTCCCAGGATCACGGAATGTCAAGCACCCGGAAACGGCTGTACGGACGATACGCCCTGCGAAATGTATACAATCGGCTCCGACAAGAGTAAACGCTTACAACATGTTCCCGGCTAACCCGAGTTCTCTCGTGTCTACGCCGTAATCGCGACCTTTTCCCCGGTCGCCCCCGCATGAAGTGGAGTGATCCCGGCAAGGTCCTCTTCGGTCTCGGCCAGTGCCTGGTGCACCGCCATCATCCGGGTATGGATCCGGCCCAGCTCCTCGGGCGTGATCGTCTGGTACCCATCGCTCATCGCGTTCTCGGGGTCCGGATGCGCCTCGATGGCGAGTCCGTCCGCGCCGGCGGCGATACCCGCCAGCGACATCCGCTGGACCAGCTCGCGCCGGCCGGTTCCATGGCTGGGATCGACGACGATCGGCAGGTGGGAAACAGCCTTCACGCCTGGCACGATGTTGAGGTCCAGGTTGAACCGGAACGCCGGGTCCGCCGTCCGGATTCCCCGCTCGCAGAGCACGACATCGGGGTTGCCATGCGCCATCACGTATTCGGCGCTCATCAGGAACTCCTCCAGCGTCGCCGAGAATCCACGCTTGAGCAGAACCGGCTTGCCAGCCGCTCCGACCTTCTTCAGCAGCGGGAAGTTGGCCATGTTTCGCGAGCCGATCTGGAGCATATCGGCGTAGTCCGCCACGAGCCCGACCTGCTCCGGCTCCATTACCTCGGTCACCACCGGCAGGCCGGTTACCTCGCGCGCGTCGGCGAGGTGCTGCAGGCCAAGCTCACCCAACCCCTGGAACGAGTACGGGGAGGTGCGTGGCTTGAATGCGCCGCCACGGAGCATCGTCGCGCCAGCCGCCTTGACTTGTCGCGCGACCTCGATCTGCGCCTCGCGCCCTTCGACCGAGCACGGTCCGGCCATGATCATGGGCGTTCCGCCGCCGATCACGACATCGCCGACGCGCACCTGGCTGGTGCCACGGGCTTCGAGGCTCGCCAGCATGTATGGCTTGTGTGCCGCCACGACCTTTCGCACGCCCGGCAGCGCGGTGGCCTCTTCCGGGAGCGCTCCGCCAACCGCGATGACCTCTCCGCCCACGCCGTCCGGCATCGATTGGGTCATCAGGCCGCGCCTTGCGGCCTCGTTGAGGATGTCATGCTTCGTGCGTTCGGCATCGGCTGCAATCGTGATCAACATGGTCTCGTTCCTTTTCTGCTCGTGCCCGTGGCGGCTGGCTAACGAATCGATCGGCTCAACATGTGGCAACAAAAAAACCGAGACGTATGTCTCGGCTTCCCCCCATGTGCTGCGTTCTGGTTGCGGTGCGTTCAGGCTTCCCCTAGGTGGTTAACCCCGATCGCCCCGCCAGCGCAGCTGGGGGGTTGGTAAACCAAAAATAATACCAGGACGAGAACGCCGAAGCGCACGAACAACTATCTGCCGTCGTGACCGCCTCAACCTCTTCGACTGGTGGGTTTACGCGTTTGTCGTTCATGTTGAGCGCAGCGTACGCGACCGGCAATCGCCTTGTCAAGCCCTTTCCCGGAAATTCAGGGGGTTTCACGATCTCCCGGACGCAAAACGGGAGGTCATGGCCCCAGCCACGACCTCCCGACGCCTGCGCCAGCCGCTGTTTTTCGCGCGAGTGCTAGTCCCGCCCGCGGAACTGGATGAGATCGACGTAGGTGTCGCCGCCATCGACGGTGACGCTGGTGGTCAGCGTCTTGAAGATATGCGCCGTGCTCACCAGGGTATACGTGCCGTCCGGCACATCGCTGAAGGCGAACGAACCGCCGCCGTCCGTGACCGTGCAGATGCCAAGCTCAACGAGGCAGACCTCGGCGGGCGTCACCGGCTTCAGGTTGCCACGCTGGAGGATCGTGCCGGTCACGCTGTAGGTGGCCGGCTCCGGCGTCGGATCGCATGGCCATCCCGTTACCGTGAAGCGATAGTTCGGGTACCTGGCAGTGTCGAGCTGCGCCGTGGCGCTGACCAGCTCGCTCTCGCGGTACGTCCCGGCCGAGTCATTCAGGCGATAGGTCTTTGTCCCGTTAATATTCGGTGGGAGGAGTGACCCAGCCTCGGCGGTCGTGCCGTCCGCAAACGTCAGGGTCACCGACGCCGGGAAGTCACTCGCCGGTGCGCCCGGGACCCCTGTTTGCAGCTGCACTGAATACGCACTGACGTTCAGCTTGCAATTGGGGATTACCGCGGAGATCGTCTCCACTTGCGCCGCAGCTGGCATCACCAACGTGCCCGCAAGCACGGCCACCATCGCAATGAGCGCAACGCCGCGCCCGAGCAAAATCCTGATCGAATTCATTTGGGTCCCTTTCCCCCAGAAAATACACCCGACGCCGGCCCGGAGGGACGCGTCGGGCGTGGGCACATTCACCTGTGCCCCGGTAAACACTTGGGCTGTTGCTGGCGGTTCAATCTACCACACAAGCGGTACGGTAGTGGGTTCGGTGGCACGACTCCCGCTCTGCAACGCCTCAACGGTCGAAACCCCCGGTTCACGGAGAGGACAGACAGCCATGGCTCACCCTGGACGCCGCATTATCACCGGATCCATCGCCGGCGTTTAAGCCGGCATTGCCTACGCCATTGAACAGGAGATCGACCTCCGGGTCTTCGGTCACAACACCGATGACTTCACCCTCCTCGGACGCATGATCACCAGCGATGGCCACCTCATCCGTCCACTCGGGTTGGCAATGCACCTCGGCAATGGCGCCGCCGTTGGGGCCGCATATGCGCTCGTGGTCCACGACCGCCTGCCGGGACCACCGATCGCCCGCAGCCTCGCATTCCTTATGGTGGAGACCGTTGCCCTCTATCCACTCGCCGTGTTCGAGCAGTACCATCCGGCTATCCGCGAGGGCCGGCTGGACTCATACCTGACGCCGACCGGCTTCGCCCAGCAGGTGCTGCGACATGTCGCCTTCGGAGCGGTTCTCGGTCCGCTCACTGCGCGGTTGCTACGACGCTGATTGGCTTGCGTTGTGGCCTGCAATTTGCGACAGTGAAGGTAGTGGTGGAAACGGGCGTTGTCACCGGAGAATTCCGGTGCGCCGGTTTCCTGACAGCCGTTTTCATTCAGAAGGAGTAACGCCACATGGCCTTTACACTTCCCCCGCTTCCATACGCCAATGATGCGCTTGAGCCGCATATCGATGCGAAGACGATGGAGATCCATCACGACAAGCATCACAACACCTATGTCGAGAAGCTCAACGACGCCGTCAAGGGCACCGAGTTCGCCGACATGGATATCAACGAGCTGATGCGGAATCTCAGCTCCGTTCCGCAGGACAAGCAGACCGCCGTCCGCAACAATGGTGGTGGCCACGCGAACCACACCTTCTTCTGGAACCTGCTGGCTCCGGGTGGGTCCTCCCAGCCGACCGGCCAGCTCGCTACCGCGATCGACCAGAAGTTCGGTTCCTTTGACAAGTTCAAGGAAGAGTTCGAGGCCAAGGCCGCTGGACAGTTCGGCTCCGGCTGGGGCTGGCTCGTCGTGAACAACGGCGAACTCGAGATCGTCAGCACCCCGAACCAGGACACCCCGCTGAGCGAGGGCAAGACCCCGGTGATCGGTGTCGACGTCTGGGAGCACGCCTACTACCTCAAGTACCAGAACAAGCGCCCGGACTACCTGAAGGCGGTCTGGAACGTGATCAACTGGGACGTCGCCGAGCAGAACTACCAGGCGGCGAAGTAACCCACCCCGCCAACCAGGCGAACACACGCAAAGCCGCGGCCTTCCGGGGTCGCGGCTTTGCTGTTGCCGTATCGTCCAGGCAATTGACGCCGCCATAGGCAACGCCGTAGGGTTATCCTGCCAGACTCGCTCATTCGACACCCGCGCGGTTACATCCGCCATGGACCGCAGCGCACAAAGGACCGACGCATGCCGAAACCGCTTTCGATCCCCGGCATCTCCCGCACATCGCTCGTCACCATCATCGCGGTGATCGCGATTGGAATCGCCTCGCTCGCGACCGCATGGGCGCAAGGTTTCGGTCCCGCCGGTCCCTCACCGGCTACCGGGAGCGCCTCGGTCGTCGCTGACGGCGTCGTCTCCCTTCCAGATGGCACCAACCGGTGGCACATCACCCGGCATGTCGCCGAAGCCGGAAGCGCCCCGATCACCTTCCCGTCCCCGGCATTCATCGTCGCGGAGATGACCCCGGTCCTCATGACCAGCACCGACGACACCACGCGAACCCGCCTGGCCGGCGGCGAGGCCGCGCTGGTCCGTGCCGGGGCAACGTTCACCTTAGAGACATTCGGCGCTCCCGACTCGTTCCTCGTCTTCCAGGTCATCTCCGAGGAGTATCCGCCGCTCGACGGCGAGACCGACCGCATCACCACCAGCGCCGGATTCTCGGTGGAGGGCGGCGACTATGACCTCGACCTCCTGCGCGACGTGCTCGGTGAGGACGAATCGCTGACGATTCCGGCCGGCGCGACTCCCACCAGCGTGCTTGTGCTACGCGGAGAGGTCGAGGTCGAGGGACAAAACGATTCGAGTGGGCTCCGCGCCGGCGAAGCCGCCACCTTTACCGGCGAGCTCGAAATCACGGCGATCGCGGACGGAAGCATCGTCTACGCCGGATTCGTGGGCGCCAGTATTCCGGCGATCGAGCCACCCGCCACACCTGTCCCGGCCACCCCGGAAGCGACGCCAGCGACACCCGCTCCCGCAACGCCGGAAGCCACACCGGTGCCGCCCACGCCGACGCCCGAGCCGCCGACCCCAACGCCGGTACCACCAACGCCAACACCCGAGCCAGAACCGGAGCCAACCGTCGACCCGACGCTTGATTCAGACGAGGACGGCTTGCCGGATGTCCAGGAGATCGAGCTCGGCACCGATCCGGAGAACCCGGACACCGACGAAGACGGCATTTCGGATGGCGACGAGGTCAATGTCTGGGGCTCCGACCCGCTCAACCCGGACACGGACGGTGACCTGCTCTATGACGGCGGCGAGCTGGTGTACGGCACCGCCATCCTGATCCCCGACTCCGACGAGGACGGCCTGAGCGACGGCGCGGAGGTCTACATTTACGGCACCGATCCCACCAACCCAGATACCGACGGCGATGGAATCCCGGATGGCGCGGAGATCAACAACGGCACGGACCCGCTCGATCCCAACGATCCCCCGCCGGCCGCGCCCCAGCCGCCGCCATCAGGCAACACGGGTGGCACGCAACAGCGGATCGACAGCGACGGCGATGGGTTGACCGACGCGGAGGAAGCCCGTTTCGGCACCAACCCGAACGTCGGCGACACGGACGGTGACGGCGTGAATGACTCCAACGAGATCATCGCCGGCACCGACCCGCTTGATATCACCAGCTACCCGTAGCGAGTAACCTAACCGCCAGCGGCGTACAACCGGCCCTCGTCTCCATTGACGATGGCCGGTTCCCTGCCGCAACCATCCCTTCGCCCCTACCACATCTGCAGTAGAATCACGGCATGAATACGACCACGCAGCTCGACCTGCCCAACCTCCAGCACAACGTTATGCTCGGCCCCCTGACCACCTACCAGATCGGTGGCCCGGCCGACCTTTTCACCACCGTCCACACCAAGGATGAGCTCGCGTCCGCCGTGACTGCCGCGCGCGCTGCCGGCGTCCCATGGTTCCTGCTCGGCACCGGCGCGAACATCCTGATCGGCGACAAGGGGTTCCGCGGCCTCATCATCCACAACCAGGCGAACCACACGACAATGGACGGCGAACGCATCACCGCCGAGAGCGGCGCGACCATCGCCGACCTTATCAAGCTCACCGCGGCCTCCGGCCTCTCGGGCCTCGAGCACTTCGCCGGCATCCCAAGCAGCGTGGGGGGCGCCATCTGGCAAAATCTCCACTTCCTCGCACCGGATCGCCAGTCCACCCTTTTCATCGAGGACGTCGTTGAGACTGCCGAGATCCTGACCGTTGATGGCGAGCGCAAGACCGTCGACCGCGATTTCTTCGAGTTCGGGTACGACGACAGCCGCCTGCACCACGAGGAGATCGTCGTGCTGGATGTCACCTTCCGCCTGTCGCCGAAGCCGACAGAGGCGATCCTGGCCCAGGCGCAGGCGAACCTGCAGTGGCGCGCCGAGCGCCAGCCTCCGGTCGAGGAGTTTCCCTCCTGCGGCTCGGTGTTCAAGAAGATCGAGGACGTCGGCGCGGGACGCCTGATCGACCAGGCCGGACTCAAGGGCTACCGTGTCGGCGGTGTGCACATCTCGCCGAAGCACGCCAACTTCCTTGTCAACACCGATGGCGGCACCGCCGCCGATGTCCTCGCGCTTGTCAGGCACGCGCAGGAGGCCGTCAAGGCAGATTCGGGGTACGAGCTGGAGATGGAGATCGGCCTCGTCGGCGAGTTCTAGATTCGAGCATCTCGAGTCAGGACCCGCACGACTTCGCCGGTAACGTCCCGACCGCTCACAGCTTATCCAGGCAGGACATCAACGTCGCATGGCAACACAAAGCCGGCCTCCGCGATTGCGGAGGCCGGCTTTGTGTCGGTATTCGCATTACTTGTCGTCCCCGGTATGATCCACCAGGATGCGCGCGTTCCGGTTGTAGGTGATGTAGTCGAAGGACCACTGCAGCAGCACCATCAGCCGGTTGCGGAAGCTGATCAACCGCAGCACGTGCACCAGGGCCCACAGCAGGAAGGCGATAAAGCCCGAGAACTGGAGGTTGTTGATCGCGACGATTCCCCGGTTCCGGCCGATCGTGGCCATGCTCCCCGGATCCTTGTAGATGAACGGAGCGTATGCCTCGCCGCGCATCCTCCGCTGGATATTCTTCGCGACATGCTCGCCACTCTGGATCGCCAGCGGCGCCACCGCGCCCCATGGCTTGCCCTCCGGTGACTTGATGATCGCCGTGTCACCGATCACGAAGATCTCCGGATGCCCCGGCACCGTCAGCTCTCGCGTGACCGGCACCCGGCCCGATCGATCCAGCTCGACCGCGTCACCTAACGACTCCGTAATCGCCGCCGACCGGATGCCGGCCGCCCAGATGATCGTGTCGGCGTCAATGCGTTCCTCGCCGCCGACAACGACGCCGTTCTCGTCGATACCGGTGACCAGCGAGCCCGTGCGGACCTCAACGCCGAGGTGCTCAAGGTCCTTCTGGGCCTGCTTCGAGAGTTTTTCCGGGAACATCGGGAAGACCCGCGGCAAGCCCTCGAGGAGGACGATTCGGGCATCCCGGGAGTCGAAGTTACGATACTCAGCCTTCAGCGTATGGTTGCGGATCTCGGCGATCGCACCGGCCATCTCGACGCCGGTCGGACCACCGCCGACGAGCACGAACGTCAGGATCTGCTTGCGCCTTTCCGCGTCCGGCTCCCGCTCGGCGCGCTCGAAAGCATGCAGGATCTGTTGCCGCAACCGCTCCGCGTCCTCCAGGCTCTTCAGGCCCGGCGCGAATTCGGCCCATTCGTCATGGCCGAAATAGGAATCGCGGGCGCCAGCGGCGACGACCAGCGAGTCGTAAGGCACCGTGTCGCCGGATGCCAGCGTGACGGCCCGGTTTTCGACGTCGATCCCTGTCGCCTCGTCGTAGACCACGGTTACGTTCTTCTGGCGCTTCAGGATCCGGCGCAGGGGTTGCGCAATGCGGTCGGCTGTCAGCTGCGCCGTCGCGACCTGGTAGAGCAACGGCACGAAGAGGTGATGGTTGCGACGGTCGATAAGAGTGATATCGACATCCGCGTTCGCCAGTGACTGGACCGTCTTCAGGCCAGCGAATCCGCCGCCGATCACCACAACCCGGGGGCGCCCCTTTGTCTCGATCGTTGGCGTCATATCCTGCCCGACGGACACGAACTGGTCCACCTGCATGCCGTTGATGTTGGATCCCTCGCCGTCGACGCCCTGCGACCGCGATTCCTCGACGTTGCTGCTCACACCGTTCTCCGCTTTGGAATGCTCATTGAATCAGGATTGCTGCCCGCGCCCCCAACTTATGGTCTGGCTGCCCGGGACCGCGCGGAAATACGCGCCTGCGAAACAATACCCTTGCGTCCCGACTCATGCAACGCGCAAGTTCCCGACCCACGCGAAACGAGGCCCGGACAGTTCGTCCGGACCTCGTTGCTCGACTTCCCTTGGCTTCGTGGGGGCGACACTCGGGTTACGCGTCGCGCACCTCGCCGACCAGCTGGCCGAGCGTGTCCTTCGCATCGCCGAAGAGCATGGATGTCTTCGGGTTATGGAACAACTCGTTCTCGACACCGGAGAAGCCAGGGCTCATCCCACGCTTGAGCACGATCACCCGGTCGGCCTCGTCGACCCGCAGGATCGGCATGCCGTAGATCGGGCTGTTTGGATCGTCCCGCGCCGCCGGGTTGGTCACGTCGTTCGCGCCAATCACCAGCACCGCGTCGGTCTTCGAGAAGTCGTCGTTGATCTCGTCCATCTCATACAGGTCGTCATACGGGACGTTCGCCTCGGCCAGCAACACGTTCATGTGCCCCGGCATGCGCCCCGCGACCGGATGGATCGCGTAGCGCACATCAACGCCACGCTCCTGCAGCTCATGCGCGAGCTCCTGCACCGCGTGCTGGGCCTGCGCCACCGCGAGGCCGTAGCCCGGGACCACGATCACGCGGCTCGCGTAGGCCAGGGAGACCGCCGCGTCCTCGACGTTCGTCTCGTTGATCGGCTTCTGCTCGCCATCGCCAGCGGCAGGGCCACCGCCGCCCGGGGCCGCACCAAACGCGCCGAAGAGCACGTTCGTGATCGACCGGTTCATGGCCTTCGCCATCAGCATCGACAGGTACATACCCGACGCGCCGACCAGCGTTCCGCCAACGATAAGGAGCTGGATGTCCAGCACGAACCCGGTCAGGATCGCCGCCACGCCGGTGAAGGCGTTCAGCATCGCGATCACCACCGGCATGTCCGCGCCACCAATCGGGATCACCAGCAGCACGCCGGCCGCCAGCGCCACGAGGAAGAGCAGCACGAGCAGGATCTCGGCGAACGTGCCACTCGCCAGCACGATCACGAGGATCGTCAGGATGGCGACCGCGCCAAGCACTCCGCCGGCGATCGCCGTGCGATTCCCGAGGACAATCGGCTTCGCCGGGATCAACCCCTGGAGCTTCGCGAACGCCACCGCGCTCCCGGTTGCAGCCAGCGAACCGATCACACAGCCGAGCGCGATCGTGGTCACCGTGCCCCGCCCGGGTTCGTTGGGTCCAAGGAACTCAGCCACCGCGATCAGCGCCGATGCGGCGCCGCCAAACCCGTTGAACGCCGCGATCATCTGCGGCATCGCGGTCATCTGGACTTTCTGCGAGGCGTAGTATCCCGGCAAGGCACCGATGATGATCGCCAGCACGATCAGGATGTAGTTCTGGCTGATCTGGTCGGAAAACAAGGTCACCAGGACAGCGAGCCCCATACCGGCGCCGGCAAGCATGTTGCCTGTGCGCGCCGTTTTCGGGGTGCTGAGCTGGATAAGGCCGACGATCAGCAGGATCGCCGAAACAAGATAGGAAATATCAATGAACGCGTCTCGCCCGTTCTCAAACATCGCTACCGCTCCGCTCCCTTGGTTGCATCACCGGCGGGCGTGCGCTGCCTGAACATCGCCAGCATCCGGTCGGTCACGGCATATCCGCCCACGATATTCGCGGACGCGAACGCGACAGAGATAAAGGCCAAAATCTCCAGCCAGACGCTGTCGACTGTGCCCAGCACCAGCATGCCGCCGACCAGGACAATGCCCGAGATCATGTTGGTCGCCGACATGAGCGGCGTGTGTAATGTAGACGGGACGCGCGTGATCACGATCACGCCCAGGAAGATGGCGAGCACCAGAACATAGGCGCCCATCACGAATTCCGTACTCACGGTCGAGTCCTCCTCATCTCTCCTCCGGATCGCACGGGGGTACTCTCCGCCCCGCACGGTGGATTAGTCACGTTTCTGGCCGGACGCACGATCACTCGGGCCGTTTATCGTCATCGGAGTCCCCGAGCGGGATCGGGCCGGACTCCTCACGTGCCTCTTCGGGCATGGTTGGAGTTGCGCCCTCATCCTCGATCACGACCTCCTCGATCTCCGTCTCTGGCGCCTCCACGAGGGCGTCCTGCGGATCGACCGGCGTATTCGCGCCCTCGACCTCGTCTTCGGTTCCCGGCACGTTGGCGACGATGTCGTCCTCCACCTCGGATGTCGGGACATCGACCTCGCCTACCTCGACCGCTTCCGCGCCTGGCTCGGCGCCTTCCACGATCGCCGGCTCGCGAGCGTCGTTCCCGGCAGATCCAGCCGCATCGGATGCATCCGGCTCCGGCCCGGGGTCCGGGGCGGCTTCCGGTTCAGCAACCGCTGCGGGGGCCTCCCCAAGCCCCATGGCCTTGCGGGTTGGCTCCTGGATCACTTCGCCGTCGCGCGTGATGACGATCCCGCGGATGATCTCGTCGTCCATGTTCAGGTTGAGCTGCCCATCCTTGAGCAACAGCCCGAGAAGGTTCTGGACAACCCGCGAGAACATCTGGCTGGAGTGCAGCGGCAGCAGGCTTGGCAGGTTCAACAGGCCAATAATCGTCACGCCATGACGCGTCACGATCTCTCCTGGCTCGGTCAACTCGCAGTTACCGCCGGTCTCGGCGGCCAGGTCGACGATCACACTCCCGGTGCTCATCGACTCCACCGCGGACGCCGGAATCAGTTGCGGCGCGGGACGCCCCGGCACCAGTGCGGTCGTGATCACCACGTCAGACTGCGCGATATGGGCATTGAGCCCTTCCTGCTGCCGGCGAAGCTCCTCGGCGGTCGCCTCACGGGCATAGCCGCCAGCGGTCTGCGTATCGTCAGCGCCGGTATCGATCTCGACGAACTTCGCGCCGAGACTTTCCACCTGCTCCTTCACGACCGGGCGGGTATCGTATGCCTCGACCACCGCGCCGAGCCGCCGTGCCGTCGCGATGGCCTGCAATCCGGCGACGCCAGCACCGATCACCAGCACCCGGGCCGGCTTGATCGTGCCAGCGGCGGTCATGAGCAACGGGAACAGCTTCGGCAGGTGGTTCGCTGCCAGCAGCACCGACTTGTAGCCACCGATATTGCTCATCGCGGAAAGCGCGTCCATGGACTGCGCCCGCGAGATGCGCGGCACGGCGTCCATCGCCATCGCGGTGACCCGCTTGTCGGCAAGGCGTTGCACAAGGTCGTGATTGACGAGCGGCGCCAGCAGGCTGATGAGCGCCTGCCCCTCGCGGAACCGGTCAACATCGCCGGAACCCGCCTGCGGGGCCTGGACCTTGACGATCAGGTCCGCCTGTTCGAAGACTGCGGCGGCGTCCGGCACAACGGTCGCACCTGCTTCGCGATACTCATCGTCGCTGATCGACGAGCCCTCGCCGGCGCCCGCCTCGACAACGAAATCGACATCGCCAGCCAGCTTCCCAATCGATTCGGGGATCAGGCCGACGCGTTTTTCTCCCTCCACCGTTTCCCTGGGTACGCCGATCGTGAGGCGACCCGCCGTACCGGCAGGTTCACGAGATACGTCCTGAGACATCCAGGTTGCTCCCTTTCCTCGAATTCACCAGATCGGCCATGTGGCCGCCTCTGACCTCTGGATTTGAACCGGTCTCCCTTTCCGGGCCGGATATCTTGTCGCGTTTGGTCTATTCAATCACATGTGTACGATCTGTGAAATGCG
>CAZVAA010000036.1:15886-19126 GCA_964624125.1 uncultured Sphaerobacteraceae bacterium
CGTTAACAACCCGGTACAATGGAAATCATGTTTGGTACCGGGGTCTCGCAATGCTTAACGATTTCGTGACCACACGCGGGCGCATGCCTGCGTATGGTTCCTGAGGGTTGCCTCGCGCATCCCATTTCGGGGACCGGCCAGCGGGTGACGGACATCCAGGCTGGCGAGTCACGGAAATGCACACAGGAGTAGAGTTCGATGTCCACGAACCGCTGTTTCACCTCCTTCTCCCTCTCGCGTCGCTCGCTCGTCCAGCGAGGGTCGATGCTCGGCGCCGGCGCCGCGCTCGGAGGCTTCGGGCTGGCGAATGCCCAGACGCCGTCCGCCTCCCCGGCCGGCCAGATCGATCCGGATTTCGCCGCCGCGCAGGAGGAGTTCCTCGCCCAGTTCCCGCTTGAAGGCAAGAGCATCCGGATGCTCAGCGCCGTGACCGGCGGCAAGACACCGGAAGAAGACGAGCTGTTCGCCGCGGAGGTCACCCGCCTCACCGGGATCGAGGTCGAGCTCGTTCACCCAACGGCGGAGTATGACCAGAAGGTGCAGGCCGACCTGGCGGCGGGCGTCGAATACGACCTCATCTACATGGGCAAGCCCCAGATGAACGTGCTGGTCGAGCAGGAGATCTTCACCGACCTGACCGAGCAGATCCAGAACTCCCCGATCCTGAGCAACCCGACCGTCGTTCCGCCTGAAGAGTGGGACCAGATCACCTACGAGGGCGACCGCATCTATTCGGTCTTCAACAAGGCTGAAGGCGCCCGGATGCTCACCGTCCGGCAGGACTGGCTCGACAAGCTCGGGCTGGAGACCCCGCGCACGCTCGAAGAGGTCTACGACGTTATGGTCGCCTTCCGGGACGGCGATCCGGTCGGCGACGGCAGCCAGCCGCTCGGCCTCAGCACCGCCGGGACCTATGACATCCAGCCCTTCATGAGCTCCGAAGGTATCTACCCTGGCTATGTCGACGTCGACGGCAAGCGCACCATCCCGTACGCCACGGAAGCGGCGATCCCGGTCTACGAGTGGCTTGCGAACCTCTATGCCGAAGGTCTCTACGACCCGAACTTCGCCACCGCTGAAACCGCCGACATGCGCAACCTGTTCATGACCGACCGGGTTGGCTTCGTCACCTACTGGGATACGTGGGTCGGCCTCTTCAACGCGCAGGTGCAGGCAGCGAGCCCGGACTCCCCGTTCCAGGCGGCCGGTATCGCGGCCACCGAAGGTCCCGAGGGGATCATCATCACCCGTGGCCAGCCGGGCGTCTGGACGATCCCGGTCAACGCGCCGGATCCGGAAACCGCGTTCACCTTCCTCGAATGGTGGTACACGATCCCGGGGATCACGTTGGGCACACTCGGCATCGAGGGCCACGACTACACCGTGGAGGGCGACTCCTACGAGCTGACCGAGATCGGCCAGGAGCACGCCATGGACCACGGCAGCCCGACGCCCTACAACACCAACTGGACGAATCCGGTTGGCGAGCTTCCGGGCCTCAGCGATGCGCAGGCCATCTCGTTCGAGCACGGCTACCTGGAAGAGCTTGGCCCCGACTGGTCGCCGGAGGTCCAGCCGATCATGGACGAGCACATCATCCAGATCATCCTGGGCGACATGACGCCGGCCGACGGCGTCGCGGCCATGCACGAGGCGCTCCTTGGAGCCGGCCTCATCGACGAATAGCACGTCGAGCGGAGGTGCCGGCCAGGGTCGGCACCTCCTTTTCGTCCGGTCGATTGCACCGGAACCGCCCGTTGCCCGACAGGGTGTCCGCCCAACTGCCCACAGACGAAACATGGGTTCACCGGGAGTCACCCGACCAGGGATACATCGCCTGAATACCGCATCAAGGAACCGCGCATGAATCGGCGCACTCTCCGGAGCATGCGGAGCCACGCCTGGCTCTACGTCATGATCCTCCCGGTCATCGCCTACTTCTCCGTCTTCGTCTATTACCCGCTCTACCAGGGCGTCATCTCCAGCTTCCAGGAATTCCGTCTCCTGGGTGGAGGTGAATGGGTTGGCACCCAGAATTACGTCGACGTCTGGAACGACGCGAAGTTCTGGCAGGTCGTCAAGAACACCCTCCTCATCGGCGGCGGCATCCTCGTCTTCGGCTTCTTCCCACCCATCATCGTCGCTTTGGCGCTGAATGAGGTGCGGAACATGGTGTTCAAGAAGCTGGCGCAAACAACCGCCTACCTGCCCCACCTCTTTTCATGGGTGGTCATCGGCGGTATGTGGATCTACCTGCTTGCGCCGAGCGGTGGCCTGGTCAACGAGCTGCTCGCGCTGATCAATGTCGGCCCGGTCCGTTTCCTCACGGATACGACGTGGGCCCGGACGATCATGATCGGCCTTCCCATCTGGAAGGACATGGGCTATGCGGCGATCATCTACCTCGCCGCGATCACGAGCATCAACCCCACCCTGTACGAGGCCGCCCGCATCGATGGCGCCAGCCGATTCCAGCAGGTCTACCAGATCACCATGCCCATGCTGCGGCCCACCATGAAGGTGGTCTTCATGCTCAATATCCTCGGGCTGCTGCGCATCTTCGACCAGATCTACGTGATGCGGAACCCGGTGGTGCAAAGCGGTATCGATGTGATCATGACGTACGTCTATGACAAGGGCATCCAGCAATACGAGCTCGGGTTCGCAAGCGCGATCTCCGTCATGGTGTTGGTGACGACGCTGGTGATGACGGCGATCGTCTGGCGCGTGACCGGCTTCGGGAGGGAGAGCTGATATGCATGACATGCAGAAACTCCAGGCCCCGGTCGATCACTCCACGCTGGATTCGCCCGGAGCGAGCGGCACCGTGAACGAGGGCGCGGGCGATCGCTTCTTCAGCACTGGCGTGATCGCCTTCCTGGTGATCCTGATCCTCCTGATGATCATCCCGTTCGTGAACGTGCTCGCGGTCGCGTTCTCTTCGCCGATTGCGTCCATGGACCCGGGCGTCATCCTCTGGCCGAAGGATTTCAGCGCCGAGGGGTTCCGGACCGTCTGGGTCAACCTCAACCTGCAACGCCCGTTCATCAACAGCGTCATCGTGACCTCGGCGGGGACGCTTGCGCACGTGGCCCTGGCCTGCTTCGCCGGATATGTGCTGATCCAGAAAGACCTGCCCGGCAAGACACTGATGCTGGTCTTCATCCTCGCGACGATGGCGGTCCCGAGCGAGTTGATCATGATCCCGCTCTATATCGTCAATCGCCAGCTTGGCCTGAT
>CAZVAA010000037.1:0-17149 GCA_964624125.1 uncultured Sphaerobacteraceae bacterium
CCCGGGAAGTTGATGGCGCTGGCGCCGTTCCGGGTGACACAGGAGTTGATGGGAAAGGCGAAACCGGAGGCGGTCTTCATGCACTGCCTGCCGTTGCATCGCGGACAGGAAGTCGAGTCCGCCGTCGCGGATGGTCCACAGTCGATCATCTTCGACCAGGCGGAATGCCGGCTACATGTCCACAAGGCGGTGTTGCTGCAGGTGCTGCATGACGAGCGTCGCGGGGCACTGGCTCCGTAAGGTCGTCAGGAGTATTGGGTATCAGTGGTATCCGGGACGGATACCGGGACACAACCGCCCGAGGTGGCGGAAGGAGCAAGGGACATGGCAACGGCAACGTGCCCCGAATGCGGTGGCGATGTGAGCGTGGAGAACGTCGAGGTCGGTGAGATCGTGCCTTGCGGCGAGTGCGGCGCGGATCTCGAGGTCACGGCGGCGGATCCGGTCGAGCTGTCGCTCGCGCCGGAAGAGGGTGAGGACTGGGGCGAGTAAGGCCCTGTAGAGTCCGAAGCCGGCCACGAGGGCCGGTTGTACGGGCGCCCTCCGGGCGACCTTCGCAGATAAAGGGAATGCACCAATGACAACGGCAGTTGGCGTGCTTTGCGCACGTGTTCGCGTGGAAGAAAAGCAGATCATCACGGCGCTCGGCGATGCCGGCGCGGTCGCGATGCCTGTGCCTCCCGCGGGGCTGCCGTTGCCTCCTGTCCCGGCGTCGCGCGAACTCGCGGCGCTGGGCATGCACCAGGTCCAGGAGACGGGATCCGCGCACGTACCGGGCGTGGTGGTCGATCGCTGTGCGAACCGTTCGGTGGCGACGGCGATGCTTGGCGTGCTGAAGCACGGCGGCGTACGGCTCATCGATGCCGGCGTCGCGGCGACCGGCTCCCGGCTGGATGTCGCCGCTGCGATCGCGGCGGCCGGGCTGCCGCGCCCGAACACGCTCGTGGCCTTCTCGGAGGCGACCGGTGTCGACGCCGCGTCCGCGATCGGTTTCCCGGCGACCTTGTTGCCGGTGAAACAGGGTGCGGGCTCCGTGGCGCTGCTCGATGCCGATACGGCCGAAGCGGTGATCGAGCACCGGGTTGTGCTCGGCAACGCCGAGGAAGCGGTCGTGCTGGTGCAGGAGGGCGCTCCGGCGCCAGAGGAGCACACGCGTGTGCACGTCATCGGCGGGCAGGCTGTCGCCTTTGATGGTGCTGCACCGTCGACCGTGGCGCTGGAACTCGCGAGCGAGGCCGCAACCGCGCTCGATGCCGCCTATGCGGTGGTCGATATCGCACGCATCCATGGCGCCGACGTCGTTTGGGATGTGCTCCCGATCGCGGATTTCCGGAAGAGTACGCCGCTGAACGGCCGGACCGTGGGGGAAGCGATTGCCTCATTCGCCATGGGCCAGCAGGGGCAATCGGGGTGGGAGGATGCGCATCATGTCATCGCTCTCACTGCCTGACACGGAAACGGCGTATACGACCCGGGAGCAGGCCGATATCGAGCTACTCCGGGCGCTGGTCGCGATCCCCAGCCTCTCCCATGAGGAGGGCAATGCCGTCGAGTTCCTTCGCGGGGCGATGGCGTCTCGCGGGTTCGAGTTGCTGGAGAGCACATCCGGCAGCGCGATCGGGCGGATCGGGAGTGGTGAGAAGCACATCGTGCTGCTCGGCCATATCGATACCGTGCCGGGGCATATCCCGGTCGAGATTCGCGACGGTGTGTTGTGGGGACGGGGCGCCGTCGATGCCAAGGGCCCCTTGGCGACCTTTGTCGCTGCGGCCAGCGCGGCGGCTGACCGGCTCAACGCGACGATCACCGTCGTTGGCGCGACCGGCGAGGAAGTGATCGGCTCACCCGGCGCCAACGAGATCGCGACGTGGGAGTCGCCAGATTTCTGCATCATTGGCGAGCCGAGCGGATGGGATGCCGTCTGCCTCGGCTATCGCGGTTCCTATTCGCTCATTTACACCCTGACGCGGAGCACACGGCACACCGCCGGGCCGGGGGAGTCGGTCGCGCAGGAAGCGGTCGATTTCTGGAATGCGCTGCAGGCCGAGCTGGACGAGTGGAACACGGACGCGAAGGGCAATTTCTGGTCAATCGGCCATTCGCTGCGGTCATTCAACACCACTGGCGACGGGCTGCAGGACATCGCGACGCTCTCGATCGGGCTGCGGTTGCCGCCAGAGATCGACGTCGCGAAGCTGAAATCCCGTATCGACGTGCTGGCCGGAGACGCCGCGATCCAGGTTGACGGCCTGCAGGAGGGATATCGCACGACGCGACGCTCGAAGCTGGTGCCGCCGTTCATGCGGGCGATCCGCCGGTATGAGGGGGAGCCCCGCTTTACGCTGAAGCTCGGGACCTCCGACATGAACGTGGTTGGACCGGCGTGGGGCTGCCCGATCGTGGCGTATGGGCCGGGGGATTCGTCGCTCGATCATACGCCCGAGGAGCGGATCGAGCTGGCGGAGTATCTCCGGGCGATCCGCGTGTTGAGCGACGTATTGGCCGATTTCTAGACCGCCCGAAAGGTACATATCATGGCAATTGAACGAGGGGCGGGATTGCGGCTTGGCGTGCTCGTCTCCTACCTCCGGCAGGAAGAGAAACTGATCCTCGCGGCGGCACGCGCCCGGGGAATGATCGTGACGCCGGTGTTCGACCGGGAGTTGACGCTGAACCTCTCCGCGCCGACGGCGGCGGAAAGCGGGCTCGAGGTCGATGTGTTGCTCGACCGGAGCGTCGTCCATTCCCGCGCAGGGTATACGCTCTGGGCAATGAACCGGTGGGGCATCCCGACGCTGAACAGCGCGGCGGCGGTCACGATCTGCGATGACAAGGCCCGGGCCAGCATGGTGCTGGAAGCGGCGGGAATCCCGTCGCCGAAGACGTTCGTCGCCTATTCCGAGGATTCGGCCCTGGAAGCCTGCGAACAGCTTGGGTATCCGGCCGTGCTGAAGCCGGTCGCCGGCTCATGGGGCCGCCTGATCGCGAAGGTCAACGGGCCGGAGCAGGCACGTGCGATCATTCGCCAGAAATCGGAGCACGGCTCCTATCATCACGAAATCTTCTATATCCAGGAGTTCATCGAGAAACCGGGGCGGGATATCCGCGCGTACGTTGTCGGGGACGAGATCGTCGCGGCATCATACCGGACGTCGGAGCACTGGATCACGAATGCTGCGCGCGGCGCGGTGTCGGTTCCGTGTCCCGTCACCCCGGAAATCGAGGAACTCGCGCTTCGCTCCTGCAAGGTAGTGGGCGCGCGGCTGGCCGGCGTCGACCTGATCGAGACCGATGACGGGCTCAAGGTGATCGAGGTCAACACGGGTGGTGAATTCAAGGGACTCATGACGACGACGGATCGCGACATTGCCGGCGTGATCGTCGAGGAGGCCGCGAAAGTCGCGCGGGAAGGGGTCGATGACCCGTTGACCGCCGCCGCGGCAGGCTAGGCAAGACAATCCAATATCGCGTTGAAGGGAACATGCTGCCGGAATCCGGCCCCAGCGAGCGACGAGATGGTGAAAGCGTCGTGGTGCGGATGGTAGCGTGAAGGCCCCTGAGCAATCGGAAGAACCCCGGGTGAGATGTCCCGGCAAGTAGAACCGGTCGGTTGCCCCCGTTAGCGGGCGTGGATGCACAGGATGTGCACCCGCCAAGGCGAGCCGTCGTGAGGCGTTCGCGAACAGAGGTGGTACCACGGAGCGGCCCCCGTCCTCTTGACCGAGGAGGGCCGTGTGTCTGTCACTGGCGCAAGGGCGCCGGAAAGGATGTTCCGGATGGTACAGGAACGAGAACCTCTGCGCGTGGGCGTGTTGATGTCCCGGGTGCGAGTCGAGGAAAAGCTCCTGCTGGCGGAGCTGGAGCGGCGGAATGTCGAGGTGGTGCGGTTCGATGACCGCGAACTCACACTCAACCCCGTCAACCCGGACCCGGCACTGGCGAACTGCGATGTCGTGCTGGAGCGCTGCATCAATCACCTGCGGGCGCTCTATACGCTGCGGACGTTGAACGACTGGGGCGTGCAGACGGTGAACACGTACGACGTGGCCAACATCTGCGGCGACAAGCTGCTGACAACAGCCGCGCTGGTACGGGCAGGGGTGCCGGTGCCGGAAACGCGAATCGCCTACACGGCGGAATCAGCGATCGAGGCGATCGAGGAGTTGGGTTATCCGGTGGTGCTGAAGCCGGCGGTCGGCAGCTGGGGGAGGTTGCTCTCCCGCG
Source organism: uncultured Sphaerobacteraceae bacterium (assembly GCA_964624125.1). Taxonomy (GTDB): domain Bacteria; phylum Chloroflexota; class Chloroflexia; order Thermomicrobiales; family UBA6265; genus UBA6265. Next base: position 4,225 of record CAZVAA010000037.1, read on the forward strand.
TGAACGACCGGGATGCCGCCGAAGCGCTGCTGGAGCACAAGCTGACGTTGGGGTCGTTCCATCACAGCGCCATCTACATCCAGGAGTACGTCGAGAAGCAGGGGCGCGATATCCGGTCATTTGTGGTGGGCGACGAGACGATCTGCGCGATCTGGCGCGAATCGGAGCACTGGATCACGAACACCGCGCGAGGCGCGCAGGCGAGCAATTGCCCGGTGACGCCGGAGCTGGATGCGATCTCACAACAGGCGGCCAGGGCGGTCGGCGGAGGCGTGGTCGCGATCGACCTCTTCGAGACCGCGGATGGCCTGCAGGTCAATGAAGTGAATTACACGATGGAGTTCAGGAACAGTATTCACACAACGGGCGTGGACATCCCCGCCCGGATCATCGATTACACGATCGCCGTTGGCGAGGCGAACCGCGCCGGACGACACCGGCAGACCGCCGCGGCGGCTGATTAGGACGGTCGGGCGCGATCCGACTGGTTAGAGGGGCCGGGCCTGCAAGGCAACGGCGACCCGCCCGGTCCACGGGCGCACCAGGGTTTGATATCCCGGGAGTATATAGATGGCACTCGACGTTTCAGTTATCGGTGGTTCCGGCTATGCTGGTGGCGAGCTCGTGCGGCTGTTGCTAGGGCATCCGGAGGTCAATCTCAAGCAGGTGACCTCGGAGCGGCTGGCGGGCAAGTTCGTCCGCACCACGCATCCGAACCTGCGCAAGAAGACCGACCTCAAGTTCGTGGCCTCGGACAAGCTCGAGCCGTGCGACGTGCTCTTCCTGGCGCTACCGCACGGCATCTCGATGAAGAAGCTGCCGGAAGTCCGGGAACTTGCGCCGATCATCATCGACCTCAGCTCGGACTTCCGCCTCAACAGCGGTGGCGATTATCCGCTGTGGTACAGCCACGAGCATGATGACCTCGAGGCGCTTGGCAAGTTCGTCTACGGCATGCCGGAACTCCACCGAGAGGCGATCCGCGAGGCGAACTGGATCGCGTCGCCGGGTTGCATGTCTACCACGTCGATTCTCGGTCTTTACCCGCTCTTCCGGGAGGGCGTGGTCGATATGGAGATGCCCGTCGTCATCGAGGTCAAGACCGGTTCGTCCGGCTCGGGTGGCGCGCCGAGCCTGGCATCCCACCACGCCGAGCGCAGCGGCGTCATCCGCTCGTTCAAGCCAACCGGGCACCGGCATACCGCCGAGGTGATCCAGGAGCTCACCTTCGATGGCGCCGCGCCGAAGATCAGCTTCTCCGCAACATCGATCGAGGCGGTCCGGGGAATCCTCGCCACCTCGCACGTCTTCCTCAAGGAGGACCTGGACGACAAGGCGCTCCGGAAGATCTACCGCGAGGCGTACAAGGATGAGCCGTTCATGCGGCTCGTCAAGGAAAACACCGGCGTTCATCGCTATCCGGAGCCGAAGCTGCTCAGCGGCTCCAACTGGTGCGATGTGGGCTTCGAGCGCGATATGCACTCGAACCGGGTGGTCGTGATGGCCGCGACGGACAACCTGATGAAGGGAGCGTCCGGGCAGGCGGTGCAGTCGTTCAACATCCGGATGGGCTTCCCGGAAGATACCGCGATCGACTTCCCGGGGTTGCATCCGATTTAGGGCCTGACACGTGCTGTAGCCCCGGACCTCGCGTCCGGGGTTCTCGCGTAACGACCCCCGGGCAGTGATTCCGGGGCTACGAGGTGAGGGTTTCGGTTTCATGCTCGTGATCAAGATCGGCGGTGGCGCCGGTATCGGTGAGGATGTCTATACCCGGTTCGCGAAAGACATCGCGTCGCTCGAAGAACCAGTGGTCGTCGTCCATGGCGGCAATGCCGAATTCAGCCAGCTTTGCGAGGCGCTTGGGTTGCCGGTGCGCAAGATCACCTCGAAGAGCGGCCGCGTCTCCCGCTATACGGATACGGAGACGATGGACGCCATGCTTATGGCGTACTCCGGCAAGGTGAACAAGCATGCCGTCGCTGATTTTCGCGCCGAAGGGGTGAACGCGGTCGGGCTGAGCGCGATCGATGGCGGCATCGCCTTCGGCAAGCGGAAGGCGGAAATTCGCGGGACGGATATCGATGGCAAGATGAAGGTGCTACGCGATGATCATGCCGGATCTGTCAAGGAATTCGACCCGACGGTGATCAATGTCCTGATGGATGCCGGATTCGTCGTGCTCGTCTCCCCGCCGGGGCTCTCGGAGGGTGGCGTGCCGATCAACTTCGATGGCGACAAGCTCGCGCTTGGACTTGCCGAGGCGATGGGCGCGAGCGGACTGCTCTTCTTCTCCGACACGCCGGGACTGTTGCAGGACCGGTATGATGAAAGCACATTGATCCGCGAGATCGACGCCTCGGACGCCGAAGGCGCCCTGGCCGCGGCTGAAGGCCGGATGGTGGTCAAGGTCGAGCAGGCGATCAAGGCGGTTGAGAAGGGCGTTGGCAAAGTGATCTTTGCAGACGCGCGGATCGAGAATCCGGTGACGACCGCACTGGCCGGCAATGGCACCGTGGTGCGGAATGCGAAAGGCGAAGCATGAGCGAGAGGAAGATCAGGGCCGTCGTCTTCGATCAGGGTGAGACGCTCGAGAACGAGACTCGCTTCTGGTCGTCGGTGGCGCAATATGCCGGGGTTCCGGAACTGGCGCTGTTCGGGGTGCTCGGGGGCCTGATCGAGCGGCGGGAAAGCCACCGCAGCCTCTTCAATGTCATGCAGATTGAATCCGTCGATCCGCGAGCGATTGGTTTTGAAATTGCCCGCGAGGATCTCTACCCGGATGTCGTCCCGGTGCTGAAGCAACTGAGCCATGCGGGCTACCAGCTTGGCGTGACCGGGAACCAACCGGAAGGGGCGGTCGAGCAATTCCAGGCGCTTGGGTTGCCGCTGGACCTGTATGCGTCGTCGACGATCTGGGGTGTGGGCAAGCCGGATCCGCGGTTCTTCGAGCGCATGGCGACAGAGTTGGACCTGGAGCCGGGCCAGATTGTCTACGTTGGTGACCGGCTCGATAACGATGTGCTTCCGGCGCAAGAGTTTGGGATGCATGCCGTCTTCATCCGTCGTGGGCCGTGGGGGTACCTGCACGCGACATGGCCGGAGATCAAGCTGGTACGCCACCAGATCGAAACCCTGACTGAACTCCCGAAACTCCTGGAGAACATTGGATAGGTGCACGTAACCCGTACGACCGCCCTTCGTCGGCGGTCTTCGGTAAACCGGCCACAAGGGCCGATCCTATAAGGGCCTGACTACCATGACTGATACGATGACGACCGATGCGCTGATGGCGCTGGACAAGAACAGGCAAATCCCGCTCTACGCCAAGCGCGATATCGTGCTGGTGCGCGGCGAGGGTGTCTACCTCTATGACAGTGATGGCAAGCGCTATCTTGACGCGATGAGCAATTACGGCGTGGCTGTCCTCGGACATGCGCATCCGCGTTTCACGCGGGCAGTCTCCGAGCAGCTCCAGACGCTCACCACCTGCCATCAGAGCTTCGGGAATGACGCGCGCGCGGAACTGCTCGCCGAGCTGGAGACCATCGCGCCCGAGGGACTCGTTCGCTCGTTCCTCAGCAACTCCGGGGCAGAGGCGATCGAGGCAGCGCTGAAGTTCGCGCAAGTCGCAACCGGCCGCCAGAAGGTCATCGCCGCCAAGCGCGGATATCATGGCCGAACACTGGGTGCGCTTTCGGCCACTGCTGACAAGAAATATCGCTCACCGTTCGAGCCCCTGCCGTTGCCGTCGGAGCATGTCACGTACAACGACGCGGATGCGCTCGAGGCGGCGATGAGCGATGAGGTCGCCGCGATCATCCTTGAGCCGCTGCAGGGTGAGGGCGGGATCCATCCGGCTGATGCCGACTACCTCCAGCGCGCACGTGAGTTGGCGAACGCGCATGGAGCGGTCCTGATCTTCGATGAGATCCAGTCGGGCTTCCGCACCGGTGCGCCGTTCGCGGGTGTCGCCGCCGGCGTTGTGCCGGACATCATCGCGACCGCGAAGGCGTTGGCGAACGGCATGCCAATCGGCCTGACGATGGTCACGGAAGCGATCAGCTCGCAGATGCCGGGCGGCGCCCATGGCTCGACGTTTGGCGGGAACCCACTGGTCGCCCGAGGCGCTGTCGAGACGCTGCGCATCCTGAGAGAGGACGGTCTTTACGAGCAGGCAGAACGCGTTGGCGCCTATACGAAGCAGGCGATCGAGGCGCTGGACCACCCGAAGATCCGCGCGGTGCGAGGCAATGGCCTGATGATGGGAATCGAGCTCAAGCAGAAGGCGACGCCGGTGCTTCGCGGCCTGCAGGAGAATGGCGTGCTGGCGTTGCCGGCCGGGAACCTGGTTATCCGATTCCTGCCACCGATGACCTGGGAAGAGCAGCATGCTGATGAGCTCGTGGCCACGCTGACCACCGTTCTCGGCCCCGCGTGAGCCTGCCTGGCCCCGTGTCACGATCGAACCGGTGCATGCAGATGCAGACGATGCTCTCCCGCCGCCGCCTCCTCGCGGCCGGGGGAGCGTTGGCGTTTGCGCGGGGCGTCGCCAGCGAGCAAACACCGGAGCCGGCCTTGCCGCCCGATTCGCAGACGCCGGAAATGGCTCAACGTCCCGTGTCGCTGAGCGTCGCGGTCGGTGCCTTGCCTCCCTCCTGGGATCCGGCAGGCGCGACCTCACTCGAGACCCAGTGGCTCGATTCGCTGCTGTACGACGCCATTGCCCGCTGGAATGCCAACGGCGATGTCTTTCCCGCGCTCGGTCTTGGCTGGTCCATCACGGCGCTCGACCGGGTGATCGAGATCAACCTGCGGCCGGATGCGTTTTTCCACGACGGTGAGCGGTTGACCGCGAAAGACGTCCGTTTCTCCCTGGAGCGAATTCGTTCGGGTGACGAAGGCGTCTCTGATGCGTGGCGGTTGGAGCATGTCCGCGAAATCGAGGCTGGTGATGACCAGACCGTTCGTATCGTCCTTGACCAGCCAGATGCCTCGCTGGTGGCGTCACTGGCCGCGCCGGTGTTGTCGGTCCTGCGTAAGGGCGTCCCGGCGGACAGAATTCGGGGAGGAACAGGGCCATTCAGCGTGGGCTATCAATCTCCAGACGTCGTGGTGTTCCGGCGCAATCCGCTGTTCTGGCAGGTTGGCCGGCCACGATTCGAGTCGCTCCACATTCGCCCGGTTGCGGATGACACTGAGCGATCAACCGCGCTCGCGACAGGCATGGTTGACCTGATGCCGAATGTGCCGCTGCTGGACATCCCGATGTTGCGCGCCGAGCCGTCGGTGCAACTGGTCGGTGGAGCATCGAATCACCTGTGCCTGTTACATGTGAACCTGAACGAGCCGCACCTGCGCGATCCCAGGCTGCGACAACTCCTCTCCGCCGCGATCGACCGCACTCGCCTGGTGGAGGTGGCGACGGCTGGCCAGGCGGAGGCGAGCGGGTTGCTCTTCCCCGCGCGGTCATGGGCACGGGTAGACGAGCCGGAGCCAGAGGGCCTTACGACGGAGGCCGCGCGCGCCGGGCTGGCGGACCTCGGCATCACCGCCGATTTGCGCCTGCGGCTGCTCACCGACAATGCGGATGCGACCCTCGCCAACACCGCTGTGGTGCTACAGGAGCAACTTGCCTACGCCGGAATCGCGCTTTCGGTGGAGTTGCTCGATGGCGACGAACTGGCCAACGCCGTGGAGCGGCGCGACTATGACCTGCTCGCGACCTACACCCGGCCGTGGCGCGATCCCCATGAGCTGGTGCGACCGCTGCTCGCTTCTGATGGAGTCGGGAACTACACCGGGTATGCCGATAGTGGAGTGGACGGGCTCATTCGCGGCGCCACGATCACCAGCGATCGCCAGGTGCGCCAGGCACGCTATGCGCGGCTGCAGCAGCGAATCCTTGAGGACATGCCGGTGATCGTGCTGTTCCGGCCCCACTACTACGACGCCATGACCACACGGATCAGTGGCTATGCAGAACTGCAACCGGTGACCGCGCGAGGGCTGTTGCCGGCACGTCTCGCGCCGGTCGACGGCGAGTAACACCGGTTTTCGCGATCTGTGGCATGCTTCCCTCGTCACAAATACACGTGGACACCGGATCGATTCAGGAGGAACCAGGACGCAATGCACCTTTCACGTATGCGTATCGTGCCGATGCTGGCGCTCGCGCTGATGATGACCATCGGTTCGATGTCAGCCGCCGCCCAGGCAACGCCTTCGGCCTCGGCGGGGGACGAAGGTTCGATTGTTGAGAACCTCGGTTGCTGGTCCGAGGATCCAAACATGGATTCCGGGTACCCGCAATGGTCCTCGGCGCCGGAGATGAAGATCGACGAGTCGTCGACCTACATCGCCACGATCGAGACCAACCGTGGCACGATCGTCGCCGAACTCTTCGCCGACCAGGCGCCGGAGACGGTCAACAACTTCGTTTGCCTTGCCAGCGAGGGCTACTACGATGGCGTGATCTTCCATCGGGTGATCATGGATTTCATGATCCAGACGGGTGATCCGACGGGTACCGGCCGCGGGGGACCGGGCTACGCGATCAACGATGAGCTCCCCGGTGATGACCTCGATTACAACGAGGGCGTGCTCGCGATGGCGAACTCCGGCCCGAATACCAACGGCAGCCAGTTCTTCATCAACCACGGCAACAACAGTGGCCGGCTGGAGAAGAACTACACGATTTTCGGTCAGGTCACCGAGGGTATGGATGTCGTGAACACCATCGCCAATGTGCCGGTGCAGCCGTCGGCGTCTGGTGAGCAATCGGCACCGGTCGCGACAATGACGGTGCTCTCGATTACGATCACCGAGCAGTAGTCGCCGTCCACAACGGAATCACGGCCAGCGCCCGGAACTGTGCATCAGTTCCGGGCGTTCTGTGTGCATGGGAGGGAACCAATGGACGGAGATACGCCATGCATTTCCTGATACTCCTGATTCTGGCGGTCGCCTCGTTTGGCGCCGCTTCTGATGTCGAGCTCGACATGCCAGCCCGCGAATGGCACGCGGTCACCATCGAGGGGCACGACGGCGTGGTGATTCCACGACAAGAAGCCCGGGAGCTGATGGGCGATAACCAGCAAGGCATCTGGCTTCCGTCCGAGGAGCGGCTGGCAGAAGCGGAGCGTGCGATGCGTGGTGTCGCCAAGGTCGACCATCGCGGCGAGACGGTTCGACCGGAGCTTGACGGGTATCGGCAGTACCTCGGATTCATCGAGGATGGCGATCGCAAGATCGCGATCAACAGCTTCTGTACCGAGATCTCGAGTTGGCGCAGTCAATACGTCATGGTCATGGATGGCGGGAACTGCTTCTGGGGCGCCGTCTACAACGTCGATACAGGCGAGGTCGAAGGGGTACGGATCAACGGCGACGCCTGACGGTGGACCGGATTGACACCGGCATGGTGGATAGCGTCGAATGTGGGTAGACACACTTGCCCTTGCGCTATGAAGGAACCGCCATGAAAACCGCATCCATCTCCTACGCCGATATCGTCGCCGCGTCGGATCGCCTGGCCGGAATCGCCCATCGCACGCCGGTCCTTACCTCCGCCACCGCCAACGAGCAGACCGGCGCGACGATCTTCTTCAAGTGCGAAAACTTCCAGCGTATGGGTGCGTTCAAGTTCCGGGGTGCGTATAACGCCCTGTCGCAATTCACGCCGGAGCAGAAGGAGGCGGGTGTCGTGGCCTTCTCGTCCGGGAACCATGCGCAGGCGATCGCGCTTGCCGCGCGACTGCTCGGGATGCGGGCTGTCCTGGTGATGCCGAGCGACGCGCCGGAATCAAAGGTTGCCGCCACGAAAGGCTACGGGGGTGAGGTCATCTTCTATGACCGGTATGCGGAGAGCCGGGAGGAAATCGGGCAACGCCTTGCCGACGAGCAGGGGCTGACGCTGGTGCCGCCCTACAACGATGTGCACATCATGGCGGGGCAGGGCACCGCCGCGAAGGAGCTTTTCGAGGACGTTGGCCCGCTCGATCTCCTGCTCGTTCCGCTGGGTGGAGGCGGCCTGCTCTCCGGGTCGGCTGTTGCCGCAGCGGCGTCGCTGAACGCGGACTGCCGGGTGATTGGTGTCGAGCCCGAGGCGGGGAACGACGGCCAGCGGAGCTACCAGGCAGGCGAGATCGTTCGCATCGATACACCCCAGACCATTGCTGATGGCGCGCAGACGCAGGCGCTCGGCGACCTCACGTTTCCCGTGATTCGGGAGCTCGTTGATGATGTCATTACCGTGTCCGATGACCAGCTTGTGGCCACGATGCGATTCTTCGCCGAGCGGATGAAGATGATCGTGGAGCCAACGGGCTGCCTCGCCGCCGCCGCGGTCATGCAGGGCGTGCTTCCGGTGAACGGCAAGCGCGTCGGCGTTATTGTCTCCGGCGGGAACATCGATCTTGCCCGCTTCGGCGTGTTGATGAGCCAGGCCTAGGCTGGCGACAGGGCGCTTAGGTCGCCGGGGCGGGCATCCGGTTGGGACGGCGGCCGGCACCATGGGCAAAGCCACCGGCGAGCAGGATCACCACGGCGATGCTGACGGCAACAGGGACGACGCCGAAGAGGTCGGTGGCGATACCGGCGAGCAGCGTCGGGATGAGGCCGAGCACGTTCCCGATAAGCCCCTGGGTGGCGATGACCTGTCCGCGAACCTGCGCCGGACTGCGTTGCAGCAGGATCGAGCGGGCGGCGACATTCACGATCGATGAGGTGATGCCGGCCGGGATCGAGATAAGCATCGTCAGGAAGATCAGGGGCGAGATCGAGAGCGCGTCGGTAATCCGGTCCAGCGGCAGGTTCACGGTGTCGTTGAGGAACCTGTAGGTGTGCTCGACGAAACCGAGCGAGAAGACGCAGAGTGCGAACCCGAAGAGCGCCAGCGTCGCCGAGTAGCGCTCGCCGATCCAGCGCCCAAGCATCGGCGCCAGCCGGAGGCCGATCACGAGGCCAAGCGCGGCGGGAGCGAAGACGAAGACGGTGTTCTCCTTCGAGGTGCCGAGCACGCGCTCGAGATAGAACGGGATGATGACGACCAGCGCGCTCATGCCGACGCTGACAAGCACGTCGTCGAGAATCGCCTCGAGCGTCGGACGGTCACGCTTCACGAATTGCCAGCCCGCGCCAAACGTTTCGATCAACCCACGGCGGCGCGGGCGGCGGGTGGCCGCTTCATCGATCGGGATGGTCGGGAGCAGGATCGTCAGCGCGCCGGAGATCAACCACAGCGCCCCGGCAAGCACGAAGACGAGCTCCGCGCCGCCAAGCCGCAGCATGATCGGCGCGAGGATGACGAGACCAAGCGCCTGGGAGATAGTCAGCGCGAGGTTGAAGAGCGATTGTGCCTCTGTGTACCGCGATGGCGGAACGAGGTCGGCCAGCGTTGATGCCTCCGACGGCGAGTAGAACTGGTGGATGATCCAGATGCCCAGCGTGCAGGCGAAGACGCTGCCGAGCGATGGCTCGGTCGCGACCATGAACAGCATGAACGTGAACCGGAAGCCATTGAGCAGGACCAGCAGGTACTTGCGGGGCATGGAGTCGACCACGAGCCCGGCCGGCAGGCCGAAGACGATGGACGGGATGTTCGAGCAGGCGACGAACAGGGCGTTGTAGAACGACCGGTTCGAGAGGTCGACGACGAGGATCAGCAGCGCATAGAGGAGCGCGCCCTGGGCGATCTGCGAGAGGAGCCGGGAGGTCCACAGGATCCGGAAGTCCGGATCGTTCAGCAGCGACGGTTCCTTTTTCTCGGACTGCCGGTTTCGCAGCACCTTGGAGAGGCGCCGCCGGCGAGGGCGTTCCTCGGCGGGGAGGTCGATGGTGTTGCTGGTGCCGAAGAGGCCGCCCATCGAACGCACCTCGACGCCGAGTGACTGTCGCTGGTGGTCGATGACGGGTTCGGGCGATTTCTGCCGGGCGATCGGTGAGGAGCGTGATTTCCGGGTCGGATGGACGGCGGGACGCCGCGCGCGACGCTTGCCACGCACACGCTGCCGGAGGTCCGGGCCGGATCGGTCCGGAGGCGGCGTGGCTGGTGGCTGGTGCGGATCGCGGTCGCTCATGAACCGGCAGACTCCCGGATGATGTGACGAGCCGGTCGGAGCGACCATGCCCTGTACGTTCTCATCCCCTCAAGCATCCCATATGCCGCCGGTAAAGCACACTGCCGGGGCGATTCCTCAGGTATCGTCGCCGAAGTCGATGAAGGGCAGGAGCGTTTCGATGCCGTCCTTGATGCCATCGGTGACGACGCTCCATTCCGGCAATACGTCGAGGAGTGTGACGATGAGCAGGGCATCGGCGATGAGGAGGACGATGGCGATGGCGAGCGGCCCGATCATGCCGAGGGTGCCGAGCAGGCGCCCGAGCCCGAACACATTGAGGCCGAAGACGAGAAAGAGTGCCCAGCCGATGGCCAGCAACCAGCCGCCGAGGCGGAGACCCTCGGGCGGGGCGATGTCTTGCCAGAGAATGATGGAGACAATGCCAAGGACCGCCAGCGCGCCGGGAATGACGAGGACGGCGGCGATGCCCCAGGCGGGCTTGATGCCACGCGCGCCGGGAATATAGACGTTGTCGCGGCGCTGGTGCGGCCAGGCGCCCTCGATGGCGGTCTCGAGCGCCTGCAGGCTGAACAGCAAGGCGACGAAGACGCCGATCAGGAGCCACCACCATCCCGAATCGATCGGGCCGAAGGTGAAGCGGTCGAAGTCGATGTCAAACAAAAGCCGATATCCCGTTCCGGTACGAATGCGCGACAGGGTACGGAGACACGCATGCGCGCGTCACCGGGAAGCATACCGGAAAACGCAGGATCAGGACCGTCAGGGTGTCGGCCGAAGACGCGAGCGGCCGCCCCTCAGGAGCGGCCGCGCTGTTGATGTTCCGGGACGAGATCAGGCGCCGAGCTCACGGAGTGCCGCGCCGAGGCGCTGGATGCCGAGCCGGATGCGCTCTTCCGGGACCGTGGAGAAACTGAGACGCACCGCGCCGTAGTCCGAGCGTCCCGGATAGAACCACTCACCCGGGAAGACGACAACGCCGTGCTCGGCCCCGTGGTCGAACAGGTCGTCGGAGCGGATGTCTTGCGGCAGGGTGATCCAGACGAAGAAACCGCCATCCGGCCGCGACCAGGTGACGCTGGCCGGCATGTGCTCCTCCAGCGCGGCGAGCATCGCGTCACGGCGGGCGCGGTAGATGTCGTTCGCCTTCGCGATATTGCCGTCGAGGAAGCCGTCGGCGGTGTAGTAGACGGTGCGCATGGTGATGCGGTCGTTGCTGATATCGCTGACCTCGCGGATCGCGAGCATGGCGGCCAGCACCTCCGGCGGGGCGATCGCGAAGCCGGTGCGGACGCCCGGGGCGATGGTCTTGGAGAACGTCCCGAAGTGAATGACCTGGTCGTCGAGGGTGCGAATTGGCGGAACGGCCTCACCGCTGTACTGCAACTCGCCGTACGGATCGTCCTCGAAGATGGCGACGTTGTGGCGGCGGGCCAGCTCGACGAGTTGCTGCCGGCGCTCGATCGGCATGGTGGTGCCGGTCGGGTTGTGGAAGGTCGGGATGGTGTAGACGACCTTGGCGTTCGGGTGGGTGTCGAGCGCGGTCGCGAGCTCGTCCATGCGCATGCCGTGTTCGTCGACCGGGACACCGACGATTTCGACCTCGTAGGTCTCGAAGATCTCGAGTGCGCCGAGGAAGGTCGGGAGCTCGACGATGATGGCGTCGCCCGGTTCGAGGAAGACGCGGCTGGCGAGGTCGAGTGCCTGGGTGGAGCCACTGGTAATGAGGATGTCGTCGGCGGTGGTGTCGATGCCGCGCTGGCCGATGCGGTGGGCGACGAGCTCGCGAAGCTGCTGGTAGCCCTGCTGGTCGCCGTACTTAAGGCAGGCCGGGGCGTCGTCCCAGGCGCGCTGGTTGGCCTCGCGCAGCCGGTCGACCGGAATGACTTCCGGGGCCGGGGAGCCGTCGCCGAAGTAGACCGGGTCGTCGTGCTTGCGGAGGTGGTCGAAGATACCGGTCCAGATGGATTCGCCGAAGACCTGGGTGCGGCTGGCGAAACGGTCCTTGAGGGTACGGGTAATGTCGGTGGTGGTCATGGATATCCTCCGGTGTCGTCGCGATTGACTGGACGCGACGGGTCATGGTCGAGCGGTGAGTGATGCGGGTGTGGCGTGGTGGCGCACACGGATGGCTGGCCCGGATCGGGTCGCGAGGGCGACGGATCTAGGCGCCGGTAGGGAGCTCGGGTGAGACCGGAGGGATGTAGGCGCAGATACGCCCGGTTGACTTGAGGAGATGGATACGGTGGAAGCGCGAAGCGGTCGCGCATGATGTGAACATGATCGCCTCAACGAATCCCGCGGGAACGACGGTGCCGGGTCATTGGCGGACCTGGCAGACGCCTGCTATCGACAGTGATAGGCAGTGATGTATCAAGGATAAGTGGCATTGGTGCCCATCGCAACCTGAGCGACTGGTTGGGAAGGGGTGGGACCGGGATGATCGTCTTGTTCGCACGATGATTGTGTCGGGTTTTCGGCGTGGCTACGGCGAAAACCGGCCACCGTCCGCGGCTGCGAGGGCCGGTTGTACGGGCAAGGCGATCACGATCATTGTGTTTTTGCACCATGGTGGGTCTCCGGGGAGTGCGGCGGGTGTGGGCAATGGGGTTGATGGCCGTCGCACGACGACCCCTCTACCTATATACGCATTCAGGATGGAAAAGTGCGCCAGGGGTATGGGCGGAAGTATCCGGTGGTCGGGGGGCGATGTCGGAGAACCAGCACGACCCCGCATGACCTCGCGCGACCCCGCACGACCCCGCACACCGGCCGCAGGGGTTCACGGAAGGGCGGGGGTCGACCTCGGAGCACCCCGCACACAAGGTGCGGGGCTACGGAAGGGC
>CAZVAA010000037.1:17249-19069 GCA_964624125.1 uncultured Sphaerobacteraceae bacterium
ACCCCGCACACAAGGTGCGGGGCTACGGAAGGGCAGGAGGTGCTCCTTGCCAATCTGGCACAGGTCGGGTAGTCTCTTGTGTACGTACACATCTGTGGGGTGGGTGCGACGAGAGACAAGAACGTACGGGATCCTCCCCCGAGGGATCCTGATGTAACCCGAGCGCGTCCCGCCGCTTGCCTGGGTTGGAGGTTGGCACATGACCGTTGTGCTTGGGCAACGACCGGTGACGCCGAGGGTCGATCATGCGGAGCAGCGCAAGGCTGAATGGGTCGAGCGTTTTCGCCGTGGTGTTCACCAGTGCGAGATCCCGGACGGCCCGCCTCCAGTCCCGTTGGCAGAGGTGCACATGCATATGCCGCCGGTCGACGCGCTGGGCCGGCCGCAGCGTCACTCGCGGCCGGACGGGTTGCCCGGGTTGTATGCGAGCCGGGTCGATGCCCGGGAAGCACGGAAGATGACGACCGGGCGACGGTTGCATCTCGCGGCGGGCACCCGGCCTTGCACCGTGGTGCGGGAGACGGCCGCCGTGGGTCGGGGCACGGCGAAGCATTACGAGCAGTTATATCCGGGGGAGCGGCCGGTGATGCCGCGCATCCGGTTTGAAGCAACATCAGTGAGGTCAGGTGTGTCCCAACGTCTTCGACATCAGGCAGCGGAAGTGCGATCCCTGTTCGACGCCACCGTTTGGCGACGGCTCCTCGGGGCCGGCCGGAATTCGACGCGGCTTTCCGCGCCACGCCGGGTGGTGATGGCGTCGATGGCGGCGCTCCTGATCGTGGCCGGGATGGCGACGACGTCGCTGGCGCAGCAGCAACGGTATGAAGTGCAGCCCGGCGACTCGATCGAATCGATCGCGGCCGAGTTCGGGGTCGATCCGGAGGGTATCTACCGCTCGAGCTACATGCCGAACGGCTGGTCCGTTGAAGCGGGGCAGGTGATCGTGATCCCGGGGCCGGACCAGTCTCCCGCGGATGCGGCGGCGATGGCCGCGCAGCGTGAAGGCACGAGCCCGTGGGTGATGGGCGCGCACTGGGTGGAGTATGGCGACACGCTCGACCTCATCGCCAGCACCTGGGGCGTCAGCACCGAAGCGCTGATGACGTTCAACGGCATCTCGGATCCGACGATGCTGATTCCGGGCGAGCGGCTTCTTATCCCCTATGAGCGTGAGGACCAGACGATCTCGACGCAGGTCCAGGATGGGCCGACCGTCGCGGTGCCGGTTGCGAATTTCGTGCAGACGCGAAACCTGAGCTGTGAGTTCGCGGCGACGCATGCGGCGACGACGGCGTTCGGTACCGGTGTTCCGGAGCAGGTGTTTATCGATTCCACCCCGCTGGCGCTGAACCCGCATTACGGGTATCGCGGCAATATCGACGGCCAGTGGGGCAACACGGACGACTATGGCGTGTATGCCGAGGCGCTGGTGCCGACGCTGAACGCGAACGGCTTCTATGGCGACGTCATGTACACGCAAGGCGATGTCGGGCCGTTGCTGGAGCAACTGGACGCTGGTCGGCCGGTGGTGGTCTGGCTTGGGTTCTGGGGCGACACCCGTGAGGTGCTGCATGACGAAGGCACCTACTCGGTCTTTGCGGGGATGCATGTGGTGACGGCCTACGGGTACGACGCGAATGGCATCTACGTGATGGACCCGGCAAAGGGCACGCAGCAGTTCTATGACTGGGCGACCTTCGAGGATCTGTGGTCTGTGGTTGATGGCATGGGACTGGCTGTGTATCCGATGTAGTCAGGGTGTAAACAACGAGCGAGCGCCCCGGGTGATGTGGCTGGGCAACCCCGGGGCGTTCGTTGTT
>CAZVAA010000038.1:0-4319 GCA_964624125.1 uncultured Sphaerobacteraceae bacterium
CCATCTGCGGTCCAAAGCCGATGGAGAAATACCTTATCCCCGCGGAGGATGTCTCCTTTACCGTTCACTTCCGTCCCATCCCGGCGGGGAGGGGATAGGGCAAGGGAACGGGCGATCCGCCCGTTCCCTCGAAAACCGGTCGGTCGCCCCGCTCTGGACACCACGCGCACATCGGATATTGTTGACACACGACGTTTCACACAACACGACGGACGGGCAGGTGAGGAGACACCGTGATCGTTGTGGTCGACTGGCTGAAGGGGTCCCTCGGATGGAGCGAGCGCGACACGGCTCGGCCACGTGATCTCATCCGTTTCCCACGCTTGCCCGTAGTGAAGGGTGAAGGGCGACACCTGCCGCTCGGCTTCCTCTCCCGGATGACCACCCGTCGCTCCGGACGCCTGGCGACACAGGCGACGCCCCCGACGCATCATGCCCTGTCCCGACCGGACAGCCCGGACGGCGTGGAGGACCCGGAGCGCGACCGGGCGCTGATGCGGCTCGTGTGCGAGCACAACGAGTCTGCCCTCACCGCGCTGTATGACCGCTATGCGGCGATGGTCAATGGCCTTGCGCTGTCGATCCTTCGCAACCCGTCCCTCGCCGAGGAAGTGACCCACGATGTCTTCCTCCGGGTTTGGCAACAGCCCACTGCCTACGATCCCGCCCGGGGATCGTTCGCTGGATGGTTGATGCGGGTCGCGAGGAACCGGGCGATCGACCTGCTTCGCAAGCGCAGGGAGGATCCGCTTGGCGCGGTAGAGGTGGACAGCGCCTCGTGGATCGCCGATCCCGCCCCGGGCCCGGAGGAGCAGGCGATAACCGGGCTCCATCGCCAGGAGGTACGGAGCGCGCTCGATGACCTGGCTCCCGATCAGCGCCAGTTGCTGGAGTTGGCGTATTTCACCGGCCTGAGCCAGTCCCAGATTGCCGAGCACCTGCAACGGCCGCTCGGGACGGTCAAATCGCAGATCCGCTCCGCCATGCGGACGATGGCCGAACGCCTGGCCTCGTCTGATCATCAGGCAGGGACGCAGGCCAGCCGGACAATGCCCTCGTCAGGCGAGGGATCGTGAGATGAACGACGAACGCCGCGTGATCCATCAGCAGACTCCACACGAGCCCCACGACGCGATCGCCGCGTACGCCCTCGGGCTGCTGGAGCCCGACGAGCAGGTTGTCCTCGAGGCGCATCTCGCCAGTTGCGCGACCTGCCAGGCGGAGCTTGCCCGTCACGAGGACGTCGTCGGCCAGCTCGGCGCCCTGGCGACGCCGGTCGAGCCGCGCCCGGAGGCGCGTGCCGCCCTCTTGTCGGAGATTCGTGCGTCCTCGGCCACACCGGCTGCTCCAACGCCGTTCGAGCGCCGGGTGCCGGCGTCCTGGCTGGTCGTCGCGGCGTCCGTCGCGATTTTCGCCGTGGCCATCCTCGGGTTTTTCCTGAACCAGACCCTGCAGGATCGCGACGATGCCCGGAATGTTGAGCAGGAGATCGCTGAATACCTGGCCAATGGCGGGTTCCTCTCGGCATTACGGCCTGCTCCCGGCGCGCCACCCGATGTCGCCGCCGGGCACGGCACGCTCGCGGTCGCTCCGGACCAATCTGGCGCCATGCTGATCGTCTATGGGCTTCCGCCCACCAACGACGACCTGCGCTACGTCGCCTGGGCCGAGCGCGATGGCGACCGGGTCGATCTGGGAGAGTTGACGGTCAACGAGCAGGGCGTTGGCTCACTCAAGCTCTATGGCCCGGACCCCATCGTGAGCTACGAGACGGTCGGCATCACCCGGTTCACGCCCGATTCCCCCGACGGCGAACCCTACCTGGTAGCCCCGGTCGAATAACCCTGCCACTCGTTAAACGACACCGTCATCCTGGGCGCCAGCGAAGGACCTTGTGCGAAGCGGTCACCGCTGACCGCGCTCTGCTCGCCCATCTCATCCAATCGCCATGCTCGCCCGTAGGGAAAGTGCACGCGGACATACCGGCATCGTGGTGAGAGCCGGAATCCGCGTACGGGGCCCAATCTGCATGATCGACGTGTCGATTCTCAGGACTGGAGCACTCACGTGTACAAGCGATTCCTTCTTGCGGTTGCATTCCTCTTCGCGTTCGCGGGATCCGCCGCCCTCGCGCAGGATGATGCCACCGTCGCCACCATGGACGATCCGGAGTTCGGGACCTTCTTCACCGATCCGGATGGTATGGCTCTCTATATCTTCCTCAACGATGAGCCGGATTCTGGCGAGAGCACCTGTTACGACCAGTGCGAGGACAACTGGCCGGTCTTCTCGGCCGAGGAGCCACTGACACTTCCGGATGATGTCCCCGGTGAGCTCGACACCATCACCCGCGAGGACGGTTCCACGCAGGTGACGTACAACGGCTGGCCGCTCTATTACTGGATCGCCGACGAGGAACCCGGCGACGTGACGGGGCAGGGCGTCGGTGAGGTCTGGTACCTGGCGGTCCCGACCGAGGGCGATGCCATCCCGGGCGCCGATGTGCCGGAGGCATCTCCCTCCGCCTCGCCCGAGGCCTCACCGATGGCCGAAGGAAACGAGGTCGAGGTGACGCTGACAGAGTTCGAGATCCAGATGCCGGCGGAGCTCCCGGCTGGCCCGACCGTATTCCTGATCTCCAATACCGGGGAATTCCCGCACAATTTTGAGATCGAGGGCAACGGGATCGAGATGGAGCTGGACGCCGATCTCCAGCCCGGCGAAGAGGCGATGCTGGAAGTCGACCTGCAAGCCGGTACCTACGAGATCTACTGCCCTGTCGGGAACCATCACGAACAGGGGATGGAGCTCGAATTGACCGTCACGGACTGACGATAAACGGCCCCGTGTGGTGCAAGGGGGCGGGCATCATGCCCGCCCCCTTCCGCGCAACCAGTACAGCCGGCCCTTGTGGCCGGCTGCCTTCGAAGTTACCGCTCCGGATCTCCCACCACCCGGATCGCGAACAGGAAGATCACTGACGCCCCCAGCAGGATCGCCGACAGCAACAGCGCCGCCGGCATATCCCCGGCACCGAACCGCTCGTAGATCGCCAGCGGCATCGTCTGCGTCACGCCCTGTCGGTTTCCGGCAAACATGATCGTCGCCCCGAACTCGCCCAGCGCCCGCGCCCATGCCAGCACCGCCCCCGCGACCAGGCTGTTCCGCGCCATCGGCAGGGTGATCCGGGAGAAGACCCGCCACGGCGATGCGCCGAGGTCCGCCCCGACCTCCTCAAGTGCTTGGTCGACGCGCATGAACCCCGCGCGTGCCGTGCGGATGAAGAACGGCGCCCCCACGAACACCTGGGCGATCACCACCGCCGCCGTCGAGAATGCGACCGGGATCCCGAGCGTCTCCAACACATCCCCGAGTACCCCGTTCCTCCCGAAGACGGTGAGCAGGGCGATACCCGCGACCGCAGGCGGCAGGATGATCGGCAGGTCGACCAGCGCGTCCGCCAGGCGGGCCAGCAAGCCACGACTCCGCGCCAGGATGAAGGCGATAGGCGTCCCAACGAGGACGATCACGGCCAGCGCGATGGTCGATGTGACCAGGCTCAGCCGGAGGGCCTCGCCCAGCGCTTCCCGCGTGCGAGGCTCATCCAGTGCATCTCCCGCGCCCGATGCCCGCCAGACCAGCACCGCCGTCGGCAGGGTCAGCAACACGAGGCCAACCACCGCCAACGCGATCAGCGCGGCGTGGAAGGGCGTGTGGGGTGGAGTGGCCTGGGAACGTGACGCGCGAATGGGAATGTCCTTGCGAAATGGCGAACCCAATTGGTGCAGATTGTACGCTCCCAAAACGGGACGTCAGTCTGGGCATTCGCTCAGGGTGGCGTTTGGCTTCGTGCTGAAAGACTTACGGCGCCGTGAACCCGTATTCCTCGAGGATCGCCTGACCCTCGTCGCTCATCACGTACGCGACGAACGCGTTCGCCAGCTCCGTGTTCCCGCCAGCCACCGGCGCGATCGGATACTCCGCGCTGGTCGGCACGGTGTCCGGGAACTCGACGATGGTCAGTTCTTCGCCCGCGATGGCTGAGGCGGCAGCATCACTCGCATACACGATTCCCGCATCGGCCTCGCCGAGCTGGACCTTGGTCAACACGCTACGGACATCGACTTCTTCAGATACGAGGTTCGTGTTGACCGCATCGGCGAATCCGTCCGGCACCGATCCGTCGGCAACCGCATCGCAGATCGCGATGCGCGAGTAGTTGCCCACCGGGACATCCTCATTCGCCAGCACCAGCACGACATCATCGCCGCCAAGGTCGACCAGAGATTTGACTCCCGCCGGGTTGTCTGCCGGGGCGA
>CAZVAA010000038.1:4419-14692 GCA_964624125.1 uncultured Sphaerobacteraceae bacterium
TCGCCGCCAAGGTCGACCAGAGATTTGACTCCCGCCGGGTTGTCTGCCGGGGCGACGATCACAAGCCGGTTGCCGGCGAACGGAAGCGGATCTCCCTCCACCAGGCCCAGGTCGATCGCCTGGTCCATGGTGGATGCGTTCGCCGTCGCCAGCACATCGGCCGGCGCTCCCTGGTCGATCTGCGTCACCAGCGTCTGCGATCCCGCCGTCTCGATGACGATATCGAGTCCCGGATGCGCTTCCTCCAGCCGGGCTTCCATCTCCGCGAAGGCATCGATCAGCGATGCCGCCGCATAGACCGTCAGCGATCCGCCATCTCCAGGAAACCCCGCTTCGGGAATGGCCGGCTCCGCGGAGGGCGTGGCCTCCGGCGACGCCACGACCGGTTCATCACACACGACCTCCGCCGCGAGCGGCGAGACGCCAAACGGGAAGGAGATCATCCCGGCAACCAGCGCCAGGAGCGCAAGTGAGCGGACCATGAGCGAAGGAATGCGCAACCGGAATGTCCTTTCACGGTGAATAGTCAGTAGTTGAATAGGTGCACATTGTACAGGCAAGATCGGTTACGCAGGGCCGGTCCTTGTGGCTGGGGACGGTTCTACGATGGCAGTGCGCGTCCCGTCACTTCTTCCCACGCTGCCGGGTCGGTCGCGCCCTCGGTGACGATCACCAGCACATGGCTCCGCTCGTCCAGCTTCAGCCGCGAGCGCGTTTCCTCCCACTCGTCCGATGCCGCCAGCGAGAGCAGCCCTGCCAGCCCCGCTGCGCCGGTCTCTCCGGCGATCACCCCGGCGTTCGCCAGCGCCCGCATCGCGTCCCGGGCGGCATCATCCGGCACGGCAACGGCGAGATCGATGCCTGCCTGCAGCACCGGCCACGCGATCGGGGAGGGGGTGCCGCAGTTCAGTCCCGCCATGATCGACCGGTGCGGCCCGGGCACCTCGACCAGTTCCTTCGCGCGAAGCGATTCGAGGACGCAGTCGGCATCACCCGGTTCGACGCTGACGACCTTCGCCTCCCACGGCTCCGCTCCGAGAATTGCCGCCGCGCCGAGCGCCCCGACGCCCATCTGCGCGAAGACATGCGTCGGCTGCCGTTCCACCTGCTCTTCCAGTTCCGCGAAGATGGTGCTGTAGCCGTCGATCACGTCGCGCGGCACATCCCGGTAGCCCTCCCACGAGGTATCGGAGATCACCAGGTGCATATCATCGGCGATCGCGGCCGAGGCGACGATCGCATCGTCGTAGGTGCCATCGACGACCTCGACCGTCGCGCCTTCGCTCTCGATCGCGCGAATGCGCGCCTCCGCCATGCCTGCCGGCACGAGGATGTGGGCCTTCTGCCCGAGCAGGCTCGCCATCCGGGCCACGGCCCGCCCGTGATTGCCGTCTGTCGCGGCGACGAACGTCAGCCCACCATCTGGCGCGATCGCCTCCGCATACGTGCGGAGTTGGTCGAGCGAGGCCGCATCATTGGGATCTGCACCGGCTCGTCGTTGCAGTTCCCGGAACACCGCCCAGCTCGCGCCGAGGATCTTGAACGCCGGCAACCCCATCCGGCTGGATTCGATCTTGGCGCTGATCCGCCCGATTCCCAGCTTCCGCGCCAGGTCCTCCAGCGGCACGACCTGCGATGCCTCGTAGCCCGGCAATCCGCGATGGAAGGCGGCGGTCTCGCCGGGATGCGTGTGTTCCGGCAGCACCTTCGCGTTGAGGTTCCAGAAGATATCCGATGGCGGCGGGGTCGTCACGTGTCGTCCTCCAGGGTGTCCAGCCAGGTGGCCGCGGCCCGGTTTTGCGCCAGGCGCAGCTCGATCACCTTTCGCGCGAACCTGTCGTCCGCGCTGGTGCCGGACACGCGTTCGAGCTGCGTTTCCAGCGATGTCATGAGCGAATTGATGACGTCGCGCTGGGCCACGATCAGCGCCTTCGCCCGATCCGGGTCGAGCTGCCGGGCAAACCAGAGCTTGAGCAGGAAGTCGAGCCGCATCTCCCGGGTCGCCTGCACCGGCTCGGCCAGCCAGTCGTCCATCATTGTCTGCCCGCGACTGGTCAGGGCATGCATGCGCCGGTCCGGCCGGCCCTCCTGCGTCTCGGTGGTCGAGGAGATGAAATCCCGGCTCGCCAGCTTTTTCAGGTAGTGATACAGCATGCCCGGCTCGATCCGGATCACCTCCCGGATCGGCCCCTCCGTCAGCTGGCGTGACAGGTCATAGCCATGGATGGCCCCGCCGCTGCCGGTCGACAGCGCGATCATCCCGAGCAGTGTGAATTCCGCCGGGCTCAGCCGGTTACGGCCCTGCAACGAGGATGTGCTCATGCCCATTCCTCCCCCGAGTTCCGTGGCCGGTCCTGGATATGGTGGATGCGGGTGATGCCGGTAAGGATGGGGAGCCTCCTGGGTTCTGGGGCGGACGGTGCATGCTGCAATGCGTTCGCGGGCGTGCCGTTCAGGTGGTTTCCATGGTAGATGAAAAGCCGGTCGTCCTCCATTGTGACCCCGCGCCGTACGTTCATGCGTCACGGCAACATGCTACGATGAGGCAGATGGTTGATTCATCCGTTGAAAGCAGGTTGCACTCCGCATCATGGCCACCTCCCCGACGCCATCCGCCTCCCGCGCTGCATCCCGAAACGCATCAGGTCCGGATACGCTCGTCGAGTTGCTCTCGTCACGGGTGCGTGCCGCCGTGCTCGGGCTCTTTGTCGCGCGTCCGGGGGAGCGCTTCTCGCTCACGGAGCTTTCCCGCGCGCTCGGTCTCTCGATCTCCAGCGTCCAGCACGAGTGCTACAAGCTCGAGCGGTTACAGGTGCTGAAGGGCCGGCGCGAGGGCGTTTCCCGGCGCTACTGGCTGGATCACGAGACATCGTTCGTACCGCCGCTGGTTGACCTGGTCACCGCCGTGCTTGGCCGCGAGCAGTTGCTCGGTCACGCCCTGCGTGAGATCGAGGGGGTGCGCGGTGCCCTGCTCGTGCCCGGCGACGAGCCGCAGCTCGTTCTCGTCGGGGATCTTGGGCTTGAGGAGCTTGAGACCGTCCAGCAGCGAGCCGGGGAGTTGCTCGGCATCGACCCCGATACGATCGACCTGGCGTTCTACGGCACCGAATCCTGGCGCGAGCACCGCGCCGGCAACTCGTCGCTCATCAGTGATCTCCGCGAGCGCGACCCGCTCATTCTCGTCGGCGAACCGGCAGAGCTCCTCCCGTCGTAGAGGTGACCTTGCAGCTCCAGGCGCCGGCTGACGTCTGTTACGTATGCCCGCAGAAAGGACCCCTGTGAACACCAACGCTCCTGATTCCCCCTCCGGCGATACGCTGCTTGTCGGCCAGTCCGGCGGAGCCACCGCCGTCATCAACGCCAGCCTCGCCGGCGTCGTCGATGCCGCGAAGGCGACCGGCGAGTTCTCGCGCGTGCTGGGGCTTCGCAATGGCATCGAGGGGCTCTTCCAGGAGCGATTCGTCGACCTTTCCAGGCAGGACCAGCAGCTCATCGACCGCGTCCGCCGCACGCCCTCTGCCGCCCTTGGCACCGGTCGCTACAAGCTGCGGGAGGATGATCTCGATCGCGCCGTCCGCGCCATGCAGCGGCTCGGCGTCACCGCGTTCGTCTATATCGGCGGCAATGATTCGGCCGATACCGCCCACCGGCTGGAGCAGCACGCAAGAGAGCTCGGGCACGACCTGCGGGTGATGTCCGTTCCGAAGACGATCGATAACGATCTCCCGGAAACCGATTTCTGCCCCGGCTACCCCTCCATTGCGCGCTTCCTCGGCAACGCCGTGCGCGATGCCACCTACGACTCCATCGCCTCACCGCAGCTCTACCCGGTCAAGTTCGTCGAGGTCATGGGGCGGGATGCCGGCTGGGTCGCCGCTGCCGGCGCGCTCGGCTTTTCGCACGAGGAAGCCGATCTTTCCCCGATCATCCTCCTCCCGGAGCGCGCGCCACAGTCGACCGACGATGTGCTCGCCGCGATTGAGGCGGATGTGAAGCGCCGTGGCTTCTCGATGGTCGTTGTCCCGGAGACGATGCGCACCGCCACTGGCCAGCATTTCGGCGGGGATGAGCCGGAGTACGTCGATGGCTTCGGTCATCCGTATTTCCCGAGCACCGGCGCCGCCATGACGCGCCTGGTCTCCCAGAAGCTCCACCTCCGGGCCCGTTACGACAAGCCGGGCACGGCCGCGCGCATGTCGATCGAATTGGCCTCGGACGTCGATCTTGCCCTCGCCTACGAGCTTGGCGATGCGGCCATCCGCTGCCTGGTCGCTGGTGAATCCGGCTTCATGACCGCGATCTCCCGCACCGGGGACGACCCGTATGCGTACGACATCGTGAAGGCGCCGCTGGAGAAGATCGCCAATCGCGTCCGCCACCTCGACGACGCATTCATCGGCGCTGACGGTATGTCCGTCACCCCGGCCTTCCACGACTACATGCGGCCGATCCTCGGCGAGAACCCTTTCCCGCCCTACGGCCGGTTTGCATGACGATCGCCCTGGCAGGACTCTATTTCGCACCGGCGGACAATGGCCGGTCGCTCACCCACCGGTTGGCAATGTCACGACCAACTGCGCCCCACCCTCTGGCGCGTTGCTTGCTTCCAGCGTCCCGCCGTGCGCGGCGACGATCCGCTGCGCAATCGTCAGCCCCAGGCCGGCCCCGCCGGTCTCGCGGCTGCGGGATGCCTCGCCCCGGAACAGGGGCTCGAACAGGTGCGGCAGGTCGCCTTCCGCAAACCCGGAACCGGAATCCGCCACCTGTATCGTGACCGTCTCGCCCTGCTCGCGCACCGTCACCTGGATGGATCCCGTCTCCGGCGTGTACCGCAGCGCATTGTCCAGCAGGTTATCCAGCGCCCGCACCAGCAAATGCCGGTCTGCCTGGATAACCACCGGCGTCTCCGGCGCCACCACCTCGAACCGCTGACCGTGCGCGCGGGTCTGTGCGCTGCCGGTTACGTCCCGGCACAGCCCGGCAATGTCAACAGACTCCCGGTCGGGACGCTCCTCCAGGTATTCCAGCCGCGTGAAGCTGAACAGGTCGGCGATCAGCCGTTCCAGCTGGTCCGCTTTCGCCTGCGCGATCCCGAGGTAGCGTCGTTGCTGCTCCGGCGTCTTCGCCACGCCTTGCTCCAGCCCTTCCAGTGACCCGCGCAGCGAGAAGAGGGGCGTGCGCAGGTCGTGCGCGATCGCGCTGATGAAGCGTCGCCGGTCCCGCTCCAGCGCCGCCTGCTGGCTGAGCGACTGTTGCAGGTCGGCGCTCATCGCCTCGAATGAGCGGCCAAGCTGGTCGACCTCGCGAACGCGGGATGCGGGGAGGGTGATGTCCATCTCGCCCTGCGCGATCCGCTGTGCCGCCTCGCTGGCCGCCGTCAGCGGGTCGACAATCGAGCGCCGCAGGAACCACGCGATCCCGGCGAGCGTCAGCAGGATCACCACGCCCTGGATCACCGGCACGAACCACTGCCGAAGCTCGTCCGGTGGACCATACTCGTTGTCCGAGATGATGTACGCGGACTGGACGGGGTCGGTCTCCGGGATCGTGACGCGCCGGATCAACCGGTTCTCGTCGGTATCGAGCGGGTCCCCGGTGCGAAAGACTTCATCGCCACCGATGACCAGCACGACATCGGCGTCATAGTCGAGAAGGTCGTCCTGCCAGGCAGGATCGGTCCAGTGGGCCGCATCCTGCGTGATGCGGTCCTCGATGATCCGGTCAATATCATCCGGTCCTTCATTCCGTGCGAACAGGAAGAACCCGATGACGATCATCGACAGGACCGGGACGATGAAGAGCGCGAGCAGGGCCAGGGCCAGCCAGCGCCGGATCGACAGCGTCATGGGCGTTCTTGCCCCTCGAACCGGTATCCGACGCCCCAGACCGTGCTGATGTATTGCGGGTTCGACGGATCCTCCTCGATCTTCTCCCGCAGCCGCCCGATGTGCACCGTCAACGAGTGACGGTCACCGTAGGGACCCCACAGCTCCTCGAAGATCGTGTCCCGCGTCAGGACCTGGCGGGGATGCTCCGCGAACATCTGCAGCAGCTCGAATTCCCGTGCCGTCAATGAAACCAGCTCACCTGCGACGCGGACCTCGCGTGCCCGCACATCGACCTGCAGGCGCCCGTAGTCCAGCACATGCGCGGGCGAAGGTGCGTTCCGCTGGCTGCGCCGCAGCACCGCTTTCACCCGGGCGACGATCTCGCCCGGCGTCGCCGATTTCACGATGTAGTCGTCACCACCCAGCCCGAGGCCACGGATCTTGTCGCTGTCCTCCTGCCGCGCGCTGAGGAACAGCACAGGCAGCTCTCCCCGCTCACGAACCGTGCGCATCACGTCGAAGCCGGACATCCCCGGCATCATCACGTCCAGCAGCATCGCGTCGACCGTCTCCCGGTCCAGCATCTCCAGCGCCTCGCGACCGTTGGCGGCGGTCAGCACGCGATACCCCTCGGCTTCGAGGAAGTCGCGCATCAGCGTGAGGATGTCTGGCTCGTCATCAACAATCAGGATCGTCTTTTCAGGTTGTGACATCGATCCCTCCCGGTCTCTTTCCTCTCACACTACACGGCGCGATCCGGGGTATCGACCGCTTTTCGACTGCCTTGAGGGCTTCTCGACACACTGTTGACGGACTGTTGAGAAATCGGGGACCGGAGGTTGATTTGCGTCTCCCAGACTGGATCCATCGGCGAACAGGCCCCAGGCCGAAATGCCGAGCATCGACGGCGAAAGGAGCTGTCGATGTCGCACCTCGCAGATGGGTCGCCGGGCTTGC
Source organism: uncultured Sphaerobacteraceae bacterium (assembly GCA_964624125.1). Classification (GTDB taxonomy): domain Bacteria; phylum Chloroflexota; class Chloroflexia; order Thermomicrobiales; family UBA6265; genus UBA6265. The sequence continues at coordinate 11,205 of CAZVAA010000038.1, forward strand.
CCTGCATCCGTCGCGACGATCGCCACCCTGGTCATGGGTGGCATGGAGGTCCAGTCATGTTTCTCTGTCCACTGTTGTTTATCGGCGCGTTGGTCTTCCTCTTCATGTTCGTGCTCCCGAGGGGCCGAAGGTATGGCGATGGGCCATGGAATGGCGGGAATCCGTTCCAGGGTCCAGGACAGGATGAGCAGGAGCACGGGCAATACAAGAGCGCCCAGGCGACGCTCGCTGACCGGTTCGCCCGGGGCGAGATCGATGAGGACGAATTCATGCGCCGCCGCCAGGCGCTGAAGTAGTCGCCGGAGCCAGTGGTCTCTGGGCCACTGGCCCGTTCGCCCCCCCAAAGGACAACCCCATGAATCACATCATCGAAACCCGGGGCCTGGTGAAACGCTACGGCGATACCACCGCTGTCGATTCGCTCGACCTGGTCATTCGCCGCGGGGAGGTCTACGGCTTCCTCGGCCCGAATGGCGCCGGGAAAACGACCACCCTGCGCATGCTGCTTGGCCTGATTCAACCCGACAGCGGTGAGATCTCCGTGCTCGGCGGCGAGGCAGGGACCGCGGAGAGCCTCGGCCGCATCGGCGCGATGATTGAGACGCCCGCGTTTTACCCGCATCTCTCCGGCTGGCAGAACTTGCTGCTCCTCGCGAAATACGCCGATGTCGACCAATCGCGGATCGCGCCCGTGCTGGAGCAGGTCCGGCTGGCGGATCGCGCGGATGACCCCTTCCGTGCCTACTCGCTGGGCATGAAGCAGCGCCTCGGCGTTGCCGCCGCCCTGCTCAAGGATCCGGACCTGCTCATCCTCGACGAGCCGACCAACGGGCTGGATCCCGCCGGCATGGCCGAGATGCGCGAGCTGGTCCGCGAGCTCGGCAGCGGCGAGCGCACCGTCCTGCTTTCCAGTCACCTGATGACGGAGGTCGAGCACATCTGCGACCGCGCCGGCATCATCTCGCGCGGCAAACTGGTCGCCGAAGGCACGGTCGACGAGCTCCGCGGTGAGGACACGCTCGTCATTCGCGCCGATCCGATTGACGGCGCCGCACGCATCCTTGCCGGTATCACGCCGGGCCGGGCCCTCACCATCACCAACGGGGGCATCCGCGTCACCTGTCGCGACGGGGACACCATCGATCCCGCCTGTCTCAACGAGCGACTGGTCGCCGAGGGCATCGCCGTACGCGAGCTTCGACATGATCGCCCTTCCCTCGAATCCGTCTTCCTGTCACTGACATCCCGGACGCCCGCGGATAACGAATCCCCGACCGGGATCGCCCACACCGCACCGGAGGTCGCCCATGTTCACTAGAGGATGGAATCTTGTCTCCGCCGAGCTGTTCCAGATGCGGCACCGCACGGGCACCTGGGTGCTGCTCGCGATCTGGGCCGCGATGGCGATCTTCTTCGGCTACATCTTTCCCTACTTCATCGATAGCGAGGAACTGTCGGTGCCGGTCGCGACGGGCCAGTTCGGGCAGCCGCAGCTCCTGCCGGACCAGCTCGTCGCCAACCTGGTTGGAGGGTTCCCGTTCTATGGCGGCGCGATCGCGCTCATGCTCGGCGTCCTCACCGTCGGCAGCGAGTTCGGGTGGGGGACGCTCAAGACCCTCTTTACCCAGCGGCCGGGGAGGGGAGAGGTCTTCGCCGCGAAGATGACCGCACTGGCGATCACGCTGATCCCGTTCGTAGTCATCGTCTTTGCCCTGTCTGCCGTCGCGAGCGTGCTGGTCGCCATGCAGGAAGGACAATCGATCGCCTGGCCGTCCGTGATTGACATCGCCTCGGGCATGTTGGCCGGGTGGGTGATCCTGCTCGTCTGGGCCGCCGTCGGCGTCGCGCTCGCCGTGCTGACGCGCGGGACGTCGCTCGCGATCGGTATCGGCATCATCTATGCGTTGGTGATCGAGGGGCTGGTCAGCAGCTTCGCCAACCGGATCTCCTCGATGGAGCCGGTTATCGACCTGCTCTTGCGGGCGAATGCCTACTCGCTGGTGCAGCCGCTGGTCAATTCCAGGGTGACGCAGGATGGCCCCGGCGGGTTTTCCGGACCTTACGTCAGCACGCTCCAGGCATTGATCGTCCTGGGTGGCTACATCGTAATCTGTTCCGGACTCTCCGCCTGGTTGCTGCATCGCCGGGATGTTGCCTAGGCGCCCATCGGTGCCAGTCCTGAATCGCTTCGGCCGATGGTGGACCCGGGAAAATGGGTCGTAATGCGAGGTGAGTGGCAATTTGCGTGCGTTCGTCACATACTATGCCCTGCTGCAGGAACACAAGGGAAAACTGCTGTGTATCCGTGACGTTCCCGGCTCCTGCCTGCATGCGAGGTAACGATGTCCAACAAGCCACATAACACCGAGAAATTCATCGAACCGAGCGTTCCGTACGACGACGATGAACATCGCGTCCTGGAGAGTGACGAATTGAGCCCTGTCGCATCGCCAGCCAATGAACGAGCCGACGCAGTCCGCGCCGGTGTTCTCCATGCCGAGGAAATCCACGCCGGCGAGGATGGCTCCCGAAAGAAGTGGCACGTCGACGTTGGCGTCGATGTCGTCGCCTCCTGTGGCCACAAGATCGGCGAGGTGGTCGATGTCCGCGACGATGTCGTGGTCGTCGAGAAGGGCTTCTTCATCCCTGAAGATGTCTATGTCCCGAAGAGCGCCATCGCCGAGGTCGACGAGCATCACCTGAAGCTCAACGTCTCCAGGGACGCCATTGCGCACTCTGATTGGGACGACGATCCCGACTATGGGAACGACGGGGACGACCGCCGCGTCAGCTGACGTCGCCCGGAATCCCCGCCAAATCAGGGTCTGTTAAGCTAGAGCGTGTCTCGCCCGTGGGTGAGACACGCTCATTCCGTTCCCGGCTACTCGAACACCGAACTCCGGAGACGCTCCCATGCGGAACCTGCTCGGGCGCCTCAACGCCCGGTCGTCAGACGATCTGGTGCGGATCGCCCGCTTTTGGCGCATCTCCCTGCCCGGGGCCGATCGCGGTCGCCACGTCGGCACTATCTACCGCGTGATGACCGATCTCCGCGCCTGCCGCGATGCCTGGGAGCAGTTCGACGAGATCGACCGCCGCATCGTTCGCCTCCTCGCCGTCAGCGAGTCCGGCCCCTTCACCATCGCCGAGATCGCGGAGCAGCTAGAGGAGCCGGAAGACGCCGTCCGTGACAACGCCACGCGCCTCTTTCGCGTGGGCGTTCTCTCTGTCCAGGGTGACAACCAGGAACTCCCCGTTGGCGCTTCGCCGCGCCTCTTCCTTCCGCGCGAGCTTGGGCAGGACATGCGCCGCATCCTCGATGAGGTCGATGCCGGCGACCAGAGCCGCACCCCGCTGCGGACCCTGCTCGAGGGCCGAGACGATCCCGAGCTGGAGGAAACCGCCACCCGCTGGGGCATCCGGATCATCCCCGGCCTGCGCCGTCGCCGCGAGCTGATCGACGACATCCTCCAGCAGATGAGCGGCCG
>CAZVAA010000038.1:14792-15907 GCA_964624125.1 uncultured Sphaerobacteraceae bacterium
CAGCTCAACCGCCGCCTCTGGTTCGGTCGCGACGATATCCCGCCCGATGGCTATCTCGGCATGCTCTTCTATCTCGGCCTCGGGGTCGGCGTGCTCGAGCCGGGACCGCGACCGCAGGGCGCCGGTGCCGACAAGCACGCCGTCCGTCCGGTCCCGTCCTCCACCGTGCGCCAGTGGCGAAGCAGGGATTTCGCTGACCAGACCGCCGCCATGCGCGATATCTGGCTTTCCGCCGACCAGTGGATCGAGGGCCGGGAGCGTGAGCAGATCGATGTCTGGGGCGCCGACTGGCAGGGCTTCCGACGCCGCCTGCTCGGCGCGTTGCGCGATATCGGGAGCGAGCACTGGTATTTCATGCGCGACGTCGCCCGCAAGATCGCCAACGACGAACCGGGCATGATCGGTCCGACCTTCACCGCCGCCTCGGCCCGGGGCGGCCGTGACGACGGGGATGGGCGCGCAGGGGTGATCGCCCAGATCATCGAGATCGAGATCGAGACCGCCCTCTGGTGGTTCGGCTTCGTCGAGCTCTCCCGCGTTGGCCGTCGCGGCATCGCCATGCGCGTCACCGAAGCCGCCCAGCGTGCCGCGCGCGATTCCCGCGCCGCGCCGCCGGTGGATGAGATCCCGGCGGACATCCCCGATCTCACCGTCAGCGACACCGGCCTCATTACGCTGAACCGGCCCGCGCCGGTGCATGTCTGGTCGCTTTCCGCCTTTGCCGATGCCGAGCAGCTTCGCCCGACTGTGACTTACCAGCTTCGTCCCGGCTCGGTTGGTCGCGCGCTTGGCGCCGGTTTCGATATCGACCAGATCACTGGCTACCTCGAGCGACAGGGGAGGCAGGCGCTTCCCGACGAGGTCGTCCGCCTCCTGCGCGAGTGGACCGCCGGCTACAAGCGCGTTCGCATGCGCCGCGCGGCCGTGCTCACGCCGGACGTCGAGACCAGCGTCGAGCAATTGCGGGATGTTCTCGCCGAGGCCGGGCTCGAGGTGGTCGAGGCGGGGGAGGGGAGGGTGATTGTCCTCCTCCCCGCCACCGGCGAGGATGCCGCCGCGTCCGAGGACGCGCTCCAGTCCGCGCTCCGCGCCGCCGGCTACACCGGCCAGTGGAC
>CAZVAA010000038.1:16007-18708 GCA_964624125.1 uncultured Sphaerobacteraceae bacterium
AACACCCATCCCGGAGGATCATCCCTGCATGTCTGACAATTTCGCCGCGCGTGACGGCATTTCCGTGGACGCATCCGCCCGCCTCAAGGCCATCCCGGATGAGCTCGACGAGGTGCGCGTGCGCTTCGCCCCGAGCCCGACCGGATCGCTTCACCTCGGCGGTGCCCGCCTCGTCATGTACAACGTGCTCTTCGCGCATGGCGAAGCCAAACGGGCAGGCAAGAAGGGAACCTTCGTCCTCCGCATCGAGGACACCGACCGTAAGCGCTTCATCGAGGGCTCGACCGAGAACCTGATGGATGGCCTGCGCTGGCTCGGCCTCGAGTGGGATGAGGGGCCGGATGTGGGAGGTCCCTACGGACCCTACGTCCAGAGCGAGCGGCAGCACCATTACAGGGAAGTCGCCGAACGGCTCGTCGCGGAGGACAAGGCCTACCACTGTTTCTGCTCGCCGGAGCGCCTGCAGGCCGTCCGCGAGGAGCAGCAGAAGAAGAAGTTGCCGCCCGGCTACGACCGCCACTGCCGGAACCTCACCGCCGACGAGGTGCAGGCGAAGCATGATGCCGGCGAGACCAGCGTTATCCGCTTCAAGATGCCGCTGGACGGCGAGACCCGCTTCCTCGACCTGCTTCGGGGCGAGATCGTCTACCAGAACGACACCATCGATGACCTCGTCATCCTCAAGGCCGATGGCTACCCGACCTACCACCTCGCGGTCGTCGTTGATGACCACGAGATGAAGATCACGCACGTGACCCGTGGCCCGGAGTGGATCCCCACGGCGCCGATCCATGTCCAGCTCTACAAGGCGCTTGGCTGGGACATGCCGATCTTCGCGCACATGCCGCTCATCCTCTCGCCCACCGGCGGCAAGCTCTCCAAGCGACATGGTGGCGTCACGCTCACCGATTTCCGTGAGGCGGGCTATCTCCCTGAGGCGCTCCTGAACTACTTCGCGCTGCTCGGCTGGAGCCTCGACGGCAAGACAGAGATCTACTCCTTCGACGACCTGCTGAAGCACTTCTCGCTGGAGGATGTCTCCGCCTCGCCGAGCACCTTCGACCGCAACAAGCTCGACTGGCTGAACCAGCAGTGGATCAACCACCATATCAGCGTCGAGGATCTCGCGAAGCGCATCCTGCCGCGCCTGATCTCGGCGGATCTGGTCGAGGTTGGCCCCGCCGACGAGACGCATCCACGGTTTGACTACATCGTCGAGCTCAGCGGCATGCTCAAGGACCGGATCAAGTTCCTCAACGAGGCGCCGGACCTGATGTCCTACTTCCTCAAGGACGAGCTGGACGACTACGACGCCGCGCTGCTGATCCCGAAAAAGGTGGAGCCGCCGCAGGCGCTGGCCGTGCTGGAAGCATTCAGGAAGGCGCTGCCGGAGATCGATCTCGACGATCTCGAGGGCACCGAGGCGACGATGCGCGGCCTTGCCGATGAGCTTGGGCTCAAGGCCGGCCAGATGTTCATGCCAATCCGTGTCGCGGCCACCGGCCGTGCCCAGTCGCCGGGCCTCTTCGAGACGTTGAAGGCCGTCGGCAAGGATCGCCTCACCGACCGCGTCGATCTCGCCATCCGCAAATTGGGTGATCACATATCCGCATAACAATTCGCGGCCTGAATCGTCCTATGGTAGGGGTGACCCAATGTGGCCGCCCCTGCAGGCCACGTTGATCACCAATCGTAGGGGCGGTTGCCCAACGACGCTCCGCCCATCGACGCCGGGCCGTCGATCTGCCCAGAAAGGAACACTCCTCTTTCCGTGAATACCCAAAGAACCCTCATCAATCTCATCCGTCATGGCCAGACCGACTGGAACCTGTATCGCAAGTACCAGGGCACCTCGGACATCCCGCTCAATGCCACCGGCCGCGAGCAGGCCCGTCTCCTCGCCGAGTCCATGCGTGGCGAGCGTTGGGACGCCATGTACAGCAGCGACCTGAGCCGCGCGCTGGACACCGCCCTTGCCGTCGCCGGCGCGATCGACTTCCCGGATGCGTCCATCATCCAGGATTCCCGACTGCGGGAGCGTGGCTATGGCGCCGCCGAAGGCTCGACCCTCGAGGAGCGCGAGGCGAAGTTCCCCGGCGGTGACTGGTCCGGACTGGAGTCCTGGGAAGACGCCGCCGCGCGCAGCATGAAGGCCGTCCGCGATGCCGCGGTCGCGCACGCCGGTGCCAGCCTGCTTGTCGTCTGCCACGGCGGCATCATCAACGCCATCCTCGCCACCCTTTCCGACGGCGAGGTCGGGACCGGCAAGACCGTTATCGAGAACACCAGCCGCACGACCATCGAGATCAGTGGTGACCACTGGGAAATCGGTACCATCAACGACATCCGCCATCTCGAGGGAGTCACTACCCCGTAACCTGGGCCGCCGCAGGGGTCATGTCCCCGCAGGAAGAACGGTCGACTTCGAAGAACGCCACTAATGAAGAACAGGGGACGCCCAACCGGGCGTCCCCTGTTGGTGTTTGGGCTTACGTGTAGATATCCCGTCGCTGGAAGACCGCGAACGCGATGCCCAGAAGCCCAAGCGCGATGGCCGACAGGAATATCGCCGAACCCCATGGGAAGTCGCCGGTCATCGCCCGCCCGTAATAGTGGAAGACGGAGATTCGCCCCAGCCAGTCCAGTGACGTCACGAGGTTCGCCAGGACGTTGAGCAGGAACATCAGGAAGATCAGCGCGA
>CAZVAA010000039.1:0-18526 GCA_964624125.1 uncultured Sphaerobacteraceae bacterium
GATGCCGGTGTACATGGTGCGGGTGCGATTGGCCATGATGTAGACGTAGGGCATGGACTTGCTCCAGAGGGCTCTTCGGTTGTCGAGTGATATCCGCATGATAACCGGGAAACAGGTGAGTGGGAACGCCTGTGCAGACCGCTTCGCGTAGGGTCCTTCGCATTCGCTCAGGATGACGGGGTAATTAGGGGACGGAGCAACTGGATGCGAAGATGACCCCCATCCCTATACATACGGAAACTTGATCATCTTCGGAGTTGGGACCATCTTCGGGAGAGAGAGCGATTGGTAGAGAGATATATGTATCTCTTGTTAAATACACATCCCTCTCCCCCTGTACGAAGATGTTCGCAACTGGGCCGGCCGGGAATGATCATCTTCGCAAACACCCTGTATTCATAGGGTTCTTCCCCGCCCATCTCCGAAGATGATCAAGTTTCTACCCCTAAGGGATAGCCCTGTCACCTTCGGGCCGTTCCACCGGAACCGGGAGCTGCGTGTGATCGACGGCATGCAGGCCTCCACGCCACCTATGCCCGCATTTCCCTCACCGCCTCGCCAACCTTCGCCATGACCTGCGTGGTGTACTCGTGCGTCATATCCGCCATCGCGCCACAGATCAGGTGCGACACCCCGGCGGCCTCATACGCCCGGAACGCGCCCGCGATCTCGGACGCCGACCCGGTCAGCACCTTCGCGGGGTCGAACTCCGCATCGGGCAAGGCGCGCGGCTCGGCCACATGCACGCCAACCGTGACCTCGACATCCTTCGGGTCGCGATCCTCCTCGCGGCATGCCGCCTCGAACGCGGCGCGCGTCTCCGCGATGCCGTCGACAGGCCCGAACCACGCCGTGTTCCATCCATCGGCATACCTCGCCGTGAGCCGCATCATCCGTGGACCACGGCAGGCGACGTGAATCGGGATCCCCTCCGGTCGCGGGCCACGTGGAGTGATCTCGCAATCGGGCGCCGAGAAATACTCGCCATCGAAGTCGACCTTCCCGGTCCGCACCAGCGAGGTGATGATCTCGATCCCCTCCTCGAAACGGTCGACCCGGTGGTCGAACGGATACCCGAACGCCTCGAACTCCGGCTCATGGAATCCGGTCCCGAGCCCAAGGATCAGCCGCCCGCCGCTGATCTCATCGACCGTCGCCGCCATCTTCGCCAGCAGCGCCGGGTTTCGCCACGAGACCGGCATCACCAGCGTGCCGATCTCGACCCGGCTGGTCGCATCCGCAAGCGCGGACAGCATCGACCAGCATTCCCAAACGCCCATCGTCTCGCGTTCGGGAAACCGGTACAGCAGGTGGTCATAGACCCAGATCGAGTCGAGCCCCGCCTCCTCCGCCTGCAGCGCCAGCGAGCGGATTTCCTGGTAGGTCGTGGCCCGGCCGAGCGTCGTCGACTCCCCAAGCGGGAGGATGAACCCGATCTTCATGCACGCGCCTTTCCCGTTACGGCGACATCCGGATGCCGGCGAGCTTGCACGCCACGCGGAACATCCGGTTGAACTCGAGCCCATCCTGCGGCTGGAACGCGATCGCCCGCTCCCCCGCCCGACTGGCGCCTGGCATCAACTCCGCCTGGTCCGCCCGCGCCTGGTGGTCGAACTCGAGCTCGACCGTCACGCCCTTCGGGAGGGTGTACGGGCTCGCATCGGCGATATTCGACATCGCCCGTTCCGCCCCCTCGCGGATGAGCTGCTGCGCCTTCGCCGGATGCAGGTGCAACGCCGAGAAGGTGGAGAGCCCCTCCTTGACCGCCACGCCCTCCACCTGCTTGCCGAGGAACGCCTGCGTCTGGGCGACCGCCAGGTTGTCGCCGCTGACGAAGACCACAGGCACCCCGAAGTGACCGGCGATCGCCGCATTGACGCCATACTCGCCGGTCGAGACACCATCGAACCGCACGTCGTTCAGCCAGCCCGACCAGGTGTGTGCCAGCGGCCCCTTCGGTGTGCCCGCCTTCGCGTGATATCCGGTGTAGAACACCGCGCCGATCCCCTCCAGGTCGACGCCCTGCATCATCGCCAGCGGCTTGTCGCTCCCCGAGACATATCGCGCCTCGGGATGCAGCTCATCGCCGACGAGGTTGCGCATGCCATCATGGCTGTCGTTGACGATCACCTCGGTCGCCCCACCGGCCAGCGCGCCCTCAACGGCGGCGTTCACCTCGCGGGTCATCCGCAATCGCACGCGCTCGTATTCTCCCTGGTTGGTCGCGGAGCCGGCACCCGCCTCCTCGGTGGAGGTCACATGCACCCACGACGACACGCCACAGGTCCCTTCCATATCGGCGGAGATCAGGATCTTCGTCACCTGGCTGTCCTTTCTGCAATCACACGGGTCAGGTTGCTGCCAGCCATCCTACCGGGAAACCGGGCAAGAAAAAACGGGCAGCCGATGGGAGATACCCATCAACTACCCGTTCCTCGCCTGGACACGGCGAACCGCATCCTGCACCAGGCAGGCTACATCCCGGCCGGGATATTACTTGCTCTGGTTGCGACGGCGACGCCGCTCAGCCTTGCGCCGCTTGGCGCGCTCCTCTTCCTGTACGCTGATGAAGCGCAGACCGCGACGATGCTCCCGGATGATCCCGGAACGCTCGATTCCCTTGTTGAACCGGCGGAGCAGCTGCTCGAAGCCTTCATTATCACGAATTTCTACACGCATAAATGCTTATCACCACCTTCAGACGCGTGTACACACCGAAGTGTCGGAATCGTGCCCCTGCACCTGGCATCAGGCACAACAACACGCACAGGCAATTGTGTCCTGCCCTATAAGTATACAGGATTGCACCCAATCCTTCACACCCCGGTATGATGGTCGGGCGATCCGCGAGACCACAGGGAGCCGATGTAATGCCAATGACACCTGCCATCGCCGTCACGCCCGGGAATCCTGAATCCCTCAGGCGCATCGAGATCGACGTTCCCGTTCCCGGCCCGACGGACGTGCTGGTCGATGTCATCCGCTGCGGCATTTGCGGCACTGACCGCGAAGTCGCCTCCGGCCATGTCGGCGCCCCACCCCCGGATAGCAGCCAGATCGTCCTCGGCCACGAGCTCCTCGGCAGGGTGAGCCAGGTCGGCAGCGAGGTCACCGATCTTACCCCCGGTGAGCTCGTCACGGCGACCGTCCGCCGGCCCGATGGCTGCCCCTCCTGCCAGGCGGGCCAGGTCGATATGTGCGAGTGGCACGAGTACACCGAACGAGGCATCGAACGTCTGCACGGCTTCCTGGCGGGACAGGTCGTCGTGGAGCGGCAGTACACCATCCCGGTGCCGGAGCACCTTGAAGCGACCGGCGTCCTCATCGAACCGCTCACCGTGGTCGAGAAGGCCGTCCGCCAGGCGCACCTGATCCAGCGCCGCATGGCGCATTGGCAACCGAAAACGGCGATCGTCGCCGGTGCCGGCCCGATCGGTATCCTCGGCACGTTGCTGCTGCGTTCAATGGGGATGGATGTCTACACCGTCGCCCGCTCCCGGCCACCCCACAAGCCCGCGGAGGTCATCGAGCGCGCCGGGGCTCACTATGTCTCAACACGGGACGAGTCCCTGGTCGACCTCGCCGCGCGTATCGGCAATGTCGACATCATCCTCGAGAGCACCGGCGCCAGCAGCGTCGCCTTCGAGTCGATGCAGGCGCTCGGCAACAATGGTGTCCTCGTCCTGCTCAGCATCACCGACGGCAGCACGCATCTCGACGTCCCGGCGGGGGCGATCAACAACCGGCTCGTGAGCGGGAACCGCGTCGTCGTCGGCTCGATCAACGCCGGCGTAGAGGATTTCGCGGCCGCCGCCGACCGTCTCGACCTCTTCGAGCAACACTGGCCCGGTCTCGCCGCCTCGATGATCACCCACCGGATCCCGTTCGATAGCGACCTCACCGGCATCCTTCACGAACCTGCCGACGCCATCAAGACCGTCATCGAGTTCAACGCCGTGCTACGATAACCGCTCCGCATACGCCGAACTCCCGTCGCAGGGGCCGGCTCCGTAGCCCCGGACCGCGTGTCTCCGGGGTCCAACTCGTGGCGTCGCATCTCTCCCCGGGAACCGCTATCCACCGCAGGGGCCGCAGTGTCGGCACCCGATACCTGGACTCGGACATCGCGTGTGACCCTCTCTACGGCAACCAGCGACTCCTCACGACCCCACCGGCTCGTCCGCGAACGTGGCGTTGTACGCGATCACCTTCTCCGCAAGGTCCATCAACGACGTCACATGCAGGGCAGGATGCTCGTCCGGGTCATGCCGTCCATACCGGTCGATGATCGCCGCCGCCATCCCGATCGCCCGCGCGCCCTTCACGTCCGAGAGGTGCTGGTCGCCGACATGGATCGCCCGCCCCGGCTCGACATCCAGCGGCTCCAGCGCGGCGTAAAACGTCCGGCTGTCCGGCTTCTCCCACCCCACAAGGGCCGATGTCACGATCAGGTCCATCTGCTCCGCGAACCCCATCTGCAGGCAAAACCGGGTGACATCCGCATCGGCATTCGAGATCACCGCCCGCTTGATCCCGTGCTTCTCCAGCAGGTCGAGGACCTCGAGATTCTCCTTGAATCCCCGGTAGTTCCACCCGCCGTGGTTCTGCGTCTCGTCCACGAAGTGCTTCTGGACCGTGGCCCGCGTCTCTGCATCCGTCGGCAACCCGAGCGCCTCCAGGTAGGCACCGACCTGGTCGAGCCGGAACTGCTGGACCTCCTCCGGGCTTCGGTCGCGGATCGGGCGCCGCCCGTTCTCGATCGTGTAGTGGTCCTCACCCTGGCGATCCGCCTGGATCACCGCTTCGACCGTGGTGGGGAATCCCGCCTTGCCCAGCGCGGTCGCGAATCGCTCCCACCGCGGCGGATCCGCTTCGACCAACGTGTCATACAGGTCGAAGGTCACCAACTCGATCGGTTCATCGATCATCTCGGAAATCTGCAATGACCTGCCCTTTCGTGGCTACCGCAACGCCGGAAAGATCTCCGTTGCCGCCTTCCGCGCAAGCTCCTGACCATCCTTCTCGATCGGGAAATCGAAGAGGAACTGGTGCACCCCGACCGCCTTGTAGGCGTTCACGAGATCCGCCAGGTTATCCACGTCCATGAGCTTGTCCGCCCCGAGCGAGACCGAATGCCGGATCTCGCTGTATTCCCGACCGACTTCGTCGCAGGCCCGCTTCAACTCCTCGCTGCGCTCGACGTGCACCTCCGGCGATCCGCCCGAATCCCAGATGTCGGCATGCTTCGCCACCACCCGCAGCATCTTCGGTCGTTTGCCACCGACCAGCACCGGCATCTTCTCCCGCACCGGCTTGGGCGCGAACGGCGCATCCTCGACCTGGTAGTGCTCGCCCCTGAACGTGAATCGCTCGTTGCTCATCAACCCGTCGATCACCGTCAGGGCCTCGTCCAGCATCGCTACGCGCGTGCCCGGCGAGTGCAGCGGGATGCCGTACCAGCGGTGCTCGTTCTCGTGCCAGCCCGTCCCGATCCCGAGGATCGCCCGGCCGCCGCTCAGGTGGTCGACCGTCACGATCTCCTTCGCGAGGATCACCGGATGCCGGTGCGTGTTGCCGTACACCAGCACCCCGATCTCCGCGCGCTCAGTCTCCCGCGCCAGCCCGGCCAGGAGCGTCGACGCCTCGAGACATGGTCCCGCCGGGTCGTCGTACAGCCCGGTGAAATGGTCGAACAGGTACAGCGAGTCGAAGCCTGCCGACTCCGCCATCAACCATTGCTCCCGGACCTCGTCCCAACTCAACTGGTGCTGGCCCGTAACGGCGCCAAACGTGATTCCGTGCTCACTCACGCATTGATCTCCTGCAGTCCGCGTTCGAGATTGAACGCCGCGATATCCGCCGATGGCGCTTGCCCCGTCGCCAGTTCCGCCGCGATACGGCCGGAGAACGGTCCGAGCTGCAGCCCGGAAGGTCCATGTCCGGTCGCGATCACGACGTTGTCATGGTTCGGCGCAATGCCAATGAACGGTAGCCCATCCTCGGCCAACGGCCGCAACCCGACTCGCACTTCATGCAGCGTGCCATGCGCCAGCCCGGGCGCGATCCGCAGCGCCGTATCCAGCACATGCTTCACCCCTGCCGAGGTTACCCGCGTATCGAAACCCGACCCCGTCTCCCGCGTCGCGCCGCAGACGACCCGGTTCGGCCCGAACGCCAGGATGTACTGGTCCCCATACCAGCCGACGATCGGCCAGTGCGTGGTGTCCTGGTCCGGCATCAGGATGTGCAGGATCTGCCCCTTCTGCGGCTCCAACGGCAGGGAGAACCCTAACTGCCCGAACAGGTCGCGTGACCACGACCCCGCCGCCAGCACGACCGCATCCGCGTGGATCGTTTCCGATGAGGTCCGAACCCCGGCGACTCTTCCGTTCTCCACGACGAGCGACGCCTCATCGTTCACCAGCCGCGCCCCGAACCCGGTTGCCGCCCGCGTCAGTGAATCGCGCATCTTGGCGCCATCTACCCGTGCGGCCTCGGGCATGTAGAGCGCGCGCGGCACGTCCTTCAGCGCCGGGAACAGCGACTTCGCCGCTGCGCCATCAATGTCCTCGATCTCGCCCATATTCGGCATACCCGCCGCCTGCCGCTCCCGGAACAGCGCCAGCTTCTCATCGACCTGCCGGGCCTCCTCCTCCGTCTCCGCGAGGAAGAGCTTGCCGCAGACCTCGTATCCCGCATCCCGCTCGCCCATATCGGCGAGCAACCTGACCAGTTCGGGGTAGTAGGCCGTCGCCGGCTTCGCCAGCCGCTGGAACGCCGGCAGGTCTCGCAGGCTGCTGCCCGGCGCGACGATCCCCGCCCCGGCGGACGTCGCCCTCCCCTCGTGCTGACGGTCGACCACGATGGTCTCCACCCCCTCGCGGGCGAGGTGATAGGCCGCGCTTGCGCCCACGATGCCGCCCCCGATGACGATGATCCTGCTCATGTTCGTGCTCCTTGCTGTGAATCCGCCCCGTCTGGTGTCTATCTCAACATATTCGGGTATAGTGCACGCATCAATGCACGTCACATCAGGAAATGTCGTCCAGTCACCGTGCCATCCCGACTGCCCGAGGGGCATTCGGATAGCTCCACGGGTTCTTGTGTATATCGATTCCGCGTCCCGGATGGGCGAAAATGATGCTGATATGGTAAGCGTGTTTTCCGCTTCATCGGCGCTTCCCGCAGCGCCCCCACGTCGCCATGACCACGATCGACGTTCCTCCGCAGGACGTTCGGTCTTTTGTGGCTTCCCGGCATTTCCCTTCCCTGGCAGCGCCCCGTCATGATGAATCGTCTCTCGCTGCGCACCCGTTTCATAGGGACCGCCCTTATCACGCTGATCCCGCTCGTCCTCGTCGTCGTCTTCTTCCTCGATCGCAGCGAGGACCGGAGCTATCAGGAAGTCGTCAACAGCGAATCGACGATCTCCTCGCTCGTGAACCAGTCGCTCACGAACTACATCAACTCCCACTTCCAGACGATCGACCGCCTCGCCAGCCTCCCCGCCGTGCAGGCGCAGGAAGACACTGACGAGGTAAACCGCGTGCTCGGCGAGGCGCGAACGCTCCGCCCGGACATGAGCGGCGTCTTCCTCGTCAACCCGGACGGCGATGTGGTCGGCGAGTCGGGCACCGATGCCGACAGCGTCCTGCCGTATGTCCAGTCGCAGATCAGCAGCACCGTCTCGACCGGCCAGCGGCTCATCTCCCAGCGCATCGACCTCGACGGCGAAACCAGCGTGATCGTGCTGCTCGCGCCCGTCACCTCCATCTCCCAGACAACCACGAATGTGGTGCCCACGGAGACCCCGGACGCGCAGACGAACGACGACGCCAGCCAGCCTGTCCCGACCCAGACCGCAACCCCCTCCGGTACCCCGGGAACCCAGCCGCCGGGCGCCGTGCTCGGCGTGATCGGCACCGTGATCCCGGTCGACAACATCACCCAGCAGGTGATCCCCTCCCTTCGCACCCGCATGGACGTCGTCGTCCTCAGCAGCGACCAGGTGATTACCGCCAGCAGCGATATCCAGGAGAATGAGCAGGAGTTCCTGCAGATCATCGATGACCTGAACATCAGGACCGGCGAATCCGGGTCGGATGTCTTCGAGATGCAGCGATCCACCGGCACGCTACGCGTCGCGACCTTCTCCCCGATCCAGCTCGACGCCGCCGACTGGGGCCTTGTCGTCTCGAGCCCGGCGCCCGGGAACAACGGCGACTCGCTCGTGCTCGAGGGCGTGCTCCTCCTCGCCCTGGCGACCCTCGCGATCGTCTCGTTCGCCATCGTCATCGGCGAGATCACCGCTCGTCCGCTCCGTGACCTCTCCTCCGACGGCGGACGCCTCGAGCAGGGCAACTACAACGTCACGACGCAGACCCATGGCACCGGCGAGATGCTCGATCTCAGTTCGTCACTCGCCCGCGTTGCGGACAGATTGCGCCACCAGGCATCCGACCTGGAGGAAAGCCAGCAAGACCGCCAGCGCCAGACCACCCAGATGCGCGACCTCCTCCGTCGCACCCTGCGCCTGCAGGAGGACGAGCGCCGCCGCATCGCCGGCGAGATCCACGATGCCGTCTCACCGCTGATCACCGGCGCGCTCTACCAGACCCGCGCCATGCAGATGAGCAACGGGGAAGCGACGCACGAGGAGCGATCCGAATCCCTCGAGAGCGTCAACACCCTGCTGGAACGCGCCTCCGAAGAGCTCCACGGCGTCATCTTCGACCTCCGCCCGCCCGACCTCGACGATATCGGCGTTGTCGCCGCGATCGAGGCCTATGTCTCGACGATCCAGCGGACCGGTCTCGAGGCCCGGCTGGAGGTCGATGGCGAGCTGCCCCAGCAGACGCCGGAGGTCCGGCTCGGCATCTACCGCATCGTGCAGGAAGCCCTGCACAACGTCCTGCGCCATGCCAGCGCCGACGAGGCAATTGTCCGCATCGAGTACGAGGACGAGCTTCTCCGCGTCACCATCCGCGACAACGGCTCCGGCTTCGATCCGGACGCCGCGATGCGCCCCACCTCGCTCGGCCTCCTCAGCATGCGCGAGCGAGCCGCCTCCATCGGCGCGACCTTCGACATCATCTCCCGCCCCGGCGCCGGCACCGCCATCGTCGTGGAGCGCCCGGAGACCGGTTCGGTCATGTCCGACGACATCTTCTACGATCTCGTCCATCGCGATCACGAGGAACAGGTGGTAGATTCGGAGCAATCGTCGGAAAATAGAAGCGACGAAGACGCCACCGGAACGCAATCGGCGGAAACCGGCGACCGTCTCTGAACTCGCTTCTCCGTTCCCGCCGTCTCACCCTGTGTGAGCCGCGCCCCCGCGCAAGGACGCTTAGGCCGTGATTACCCTGCTCCTGGTTGATGATCATCCCGTCGTGATTGAAGGACTCCGCAAACTCCTCGATGTCGCTGGCGATATCGATGTGACCGCGGAAGCCCACGACGCCGCCTCCGCGCTCTCCCAGGCGAAAAAGCTCAAGCCGGACGTCACCCTGCTCGATCTCCGCATGCCCGGCGCAACCGGCATCCAGACCACCCGTCGCCTCCGCGAACAGGGCTACGAGGGCGCCATCATCATCCTTACCTCCTATGGCGACCGCGCCTATGTCACCCAGGCCCTCGAGGCGGGCGCCGACGGGTATCTCCTCAAGAGCACCCCATCGGATGAGCTCATCCGCTCCATCCGCGACGCCTCCCGCGGCCGCCGCCAGCTCAGCCCCGAGCTGCTCGATGGCGTCCTCGAGGATTTCGGCGGCCTCGCCCGGGAGAAAACCGCCCGCGACGCCGACCTCTCCGAAGACGATCGCGAGATCCTGCGCCGCGCCAGCGAAGGCGCCACCAACCGCGAGATCGGCATCTCCATGAACCGCAGCGAGATCGCCATCAAGAAGCGCCTCCAGTCCATCTTCGCCAAGCTCGGCGCCGTTGATCGCGCCCACGCCGTCGCCGAAGCCATCCGCCGCGGCCTGATCTAGCAGCACAACGCCGAATTGCCGGCCACCGCAGTCGCGAGCGGTGGCCGGCTTCCTCTCGATCACATCCCCGATCGGGTAGCATTGGCCACGTCGGCACGCGCCGTCCCGTTGACCGGCCGGCCACCGCCAATGCGGCTTGCCGGATCGCAACTCTCCCCACCAGCCCCGAAGGATCGCCCCTGTGGATTGGTTCGACGTCACGCTCCGCTGGTACCTGGTCACGACCGTGGCCACGCTGGCGCTTGCCCCGATCACGCTCCTCCTCTGCCGGCGCCTCACCGATCGCGGCGCCAGCCTCATCCGGCCCCTTTCCGCCCTCTTCCTGATCTGGCCGGCATGGTTCCTCGCCCACCTTGGCGACGTCATCCCCTTTAGCGCGATCACCCTCTGGGTCATCGCCATCGTCGGCGGTGCCGGCGGCTGGTATCTCGCCTGGCGCCAGGACCTGCTCGATCGCGACACCATCACCCATATCGCCATCGCCGAGGCCGCGCATCTCGCCGCCTTCGCCGCCTTCCTCTGGTTTCGGGGATACGGCCCGCAGGCGAACCTGCAGGAAAAGCCTTCCGACCTGATGATGTTCTCGTCGGTGATGCACTCGTCCTCGATGCCGCCGTCGGACGCATGGCTGGCCGGTGAGCCGGTCAATTACTACTACCTCGGCTATGCCATCTGGGGCGGATTCGGCTCCATGGCCGGGGCGACACCCGCCGAGACCTTCAACCTCGCCCTCACCAGCGTCTTCGCGATGACCCTCGTCGCCGTTGCCGGGGTCGTGACCAACATCCTCGCCCGCTACTATGGCCCCCTCGCCGCCCGCATCGGCGGCGGTATCGCGGCGCTCTTCCTCGCCATCCTCGGGAATCCGTGGTCCGCCGGGAAGGTGCTGGGCGATGCCAGCGGCCAATGGAATATGGACGAGACCAATCCGTTTGGCTTCTTCAACGGCATCGGCTGGCTGGCAACCCGCATCATCGTCGACGATCCCGTCGCGAACGCGAACCCGATCTCGGAGTTCCCCGCCTTCAGCTTCATCCTCGGGGATCCGCATCCGCACCTGCTCGCCCTGCCCTTCACCGTCACCGCGCTCGGCCTCGCCTGGATGCTCCTCTCGCTCCGCCGCCACGGCGACACCGCCGACCTGATCCGTCGCGATGGCTGGCGCATCGCGCTCGCCGGCGCCAGCATCGGCGCGCTCTACGTCCTCAACTCATGGGACTTCCCGACATACCTGCTGATCGCCCTGATCGCCTACGTCGCCGGCACGGTCGGCGTGATCGCGCGTGAACGCATCATCGGCGGCGCGATCCTTGTCCTCTCGTCCATGGTCGCCTGGCTGCCGTTCTACCTGCATTTCGACGCCCCGGCCCGCGCCACGGGCTCGCCCTTCTCGCAATTCGTCGACGGCATCCCCGTGATCGGTGGCGTCCTCGGCTCGATCGCCGCCTACCAGGGCGAGCGCACCACCCCGCAGGATTACCTCGCGATCTTCGGCTTCATGTACCTCGTTGCGATCGCCCTGATCCTCTCGGAAACCTGGCGCCGTCGCGATGGTGCGCTCACGGACCTTGCCGAGTCCCGGGGCGGCGAATGGCAACGCGATCCCGCCAGCACCACATTCGCCGTCGTCACCGCCGCGCTCTGCTTCCTCGGCTCGCTCATCGTCCCGGCGCCGCTGCTCGTCATCTGCGGCCTGCCGGTCATCGTCATCTGGCTCCTGATGGAGCGCGATATCCGCGTCACGCCCGCGAACATCGCGCTCATCCTCTTCGCCTTCGCGATGATCCTGACGCTCATTCCCGAGTTCTTCTATCTCGCCGATATCTACAGCACCCGCATGAACACCATCTTCAAGGTCTACTACCAGGTCTGGGTGCTCATGGCCATCGCCTCCGCCCTCGCCGCGGTCAGTATCTGGAAAACCCTCCGCGCCTCCAACATCGCCCGCTATGCCCTCCCGGCCGCGCTTGCGCTGGTCATCGCTGCCGGTCTCGCCTATCCCGTCGTCGCCGGCAAGCAGTGGCTGGACTGGCGCGCCCCGGAACGCGAATGGAAGGGTGTGGACGGCCTCGCCTACCTCGTCGACGAGCAGGGCGGCCGGTATGCCGGCGAGTACGGGGCGATCCAGTGGCTGCTCGACAATGCCGGTGAGGACGACGTTATCCTCACCGCTGGCGGCGGCGAGTGGTCCTCCGAGCTTGGCCGCGTCTCCAGCGGCAGCGGTGTCCCCACCCTGATCGGCTGGACCGGACACGAGGACCAGTGGCACCTCGGGGACCCCGGCTACGAAGGCATGGCCGCACAACGCACCAACGCGATCAACGAGCTCTACAGTGGGCCGCCATCACCGGAGCTGCTTGACCAATTCGGCATCACCCTGATCTACATCGGCCCGACCGAGACTTCCGGCATCGGGGAGGAGCCCCGGCCCGGCTGGTCTGCCCCCGGCCCGTTCCCGGCCGCATCCGATCCGGACTACCCTGGCGACGGCTGGACCGAGGTGTTCAACGAGGACGGATCACGCATCTACCGGCGCGACGGCACCTGATGTGCGCTCAGGTGCCTGTCAGGCCGTAAAGCCTTGCAGATTCCGGCCTGACACCGCAAAATACCCACGGGTCCGATGGCCAATCCGGCATTTCCAGCCGTTTCATGAAGTGGCTGACCCCAATCCTCATTGAACGTTCGCTCTCACATCCCCCCTAGAGGACCATTTGCATGCAGCCACATCCCCATCCCGCAGGGCCAACGCCTCCGGCGCATGCGTCCCGCACGGGCCGGAAAAACTCGCGCCGCGCCCACTGGTCGCGCCGGCGCAAGATCGCGCTGCTCATCGTCGCGCTCATCCTGAGCACCCCGGTCATCGCGGCTGGCTGGTACGCATACAACGTCGCGGACGCCATCGGTGACGCGCAGGACCTCGCCGTCGTCGATCTCCCCGAGCGCTCCGAACCGCTCCCGCCCCGGCAGGAAAACGCCGGAGGAGCAACGGGCAGCACCCCGGTCGCCAACGTCGCGACACCGGAAACGCAAGCGCCATCCCCCACCAAATCCGCCAACGACAACCCGTCGTCGTTCGACGTTGCCCGGGGCATTTTCTCCGCCGGCACCGGTGGCGACGACACGTCCGCGGACTCCGTCTGGCCAGACCAGCAGTACCTGAACATCATGGTGCTCGGCGTGGATACCCGCGACGACGGCGGCGACCAGAACGCCGACGTCATCATCCTTGCCCGCCTCGACCTGCAACGGAACACCCTCAACTCAATCAGCATTCCCCGGGACCTGCTGGTCGAGATCCCCGGACACGGCGAGGGCAAGATCAACGGCGCCTATGGCATCGGGGTGGAGGAGGATCCGGACGACCGGGTCGCCGGTGTCGCGATGATGCGAGACACCATCGAGCACAACTTCGGCATCATGATCGACGACTATGTGATGGTCGATTTCGAGGGGTTCACCGAGGTCGTGGATGCTGTCGGCGGGATCGACATCGATGTCCCGACGACGATCGTCGACGAGAACTATCCGACCGAGGATTACGGCACCCGCACGCTCAGGATCGAGGAGGGCCGGCAGCACATGGACGGCGAGACCGCCCTCGCCTACGCCCGCACCCGCCACGCCGACAGCGACGACCAGCGCCGCGAGCGCCAGATGCTCGTGATCAAGGCGCTCTTCGAGAAGGGCACCGAGCTCGGCTCCGTCACTCGCGTCGCCGATATCATCCGTGCCGCCAGCGGCGCCGCCCAGACCAGCTTCCACTGGGACGAACAGCTCGCGCTCGCCTCGATCGCGCTGGACATGGACCAGTCACGCATCAACATGGCGAATCTCGAGCAACCGATGATCACCCCCGGAAGCACCGATGATGGCGCCTGGGTCTACATCGGCGACATCGCGGAGATCTCGGCGTATATCGAATCGACGCTCTCTGGCGAAACATCCGCCGCCACGCCAGGCAACTGACCCACGAGCCAGGTTGGCCGCGTCACTCGGCGATGGGATCGTCCCCGGATTCCGGGCTGGCCGGATCGGTCGCCTCGACGCCACGCGTATAGCCTTCATCGAACGAGATCCGCCCCGTCATGCCCGCGTATCCGAGTTCCACGTTCGGGAACACCTCGCGGGCATTGTCGGCGAATGCCAGGGGATCATCCATCGATGCGCCAAAATGCGTCAGCCACAGGTGCTTCGCCCTCGCGTCCCGCGCGAGCGTGGCCGCTTCCCGGTAGGTCATGTGCTTGTGCTCGACCGCCTTTGGCAGGTCCGCGTCGTCGCCATAGGTCGCCTCGCTGACAAGCAGGTCGACCCCTCGCATCAGGTCCCGGATTCCATCCGTTGGCCGCGTATCGGTAACCAGCCCCAGGGAAACGCCTTCGCGTGGGGGCGACAGCACCTCCTCCGGCTGGATCACCCGTCCTTTGACCTCGACCGGCTCACCGCGCTGCAACACGCTCCACTGCTGTCGCGGCACGCCCAGCGCCTCCGCCCGCCCGGGCAGGAACCCCCGTCCTCGTGGTGCATCCAGCCGGTATGCCAGCACCGGCATCCCGTGATCCCCCGCCACCGCTGTTCCATTCAGGCCGGACGGCAGCTCGAACGTATCCCCGTCCGCAAGCTCATGGATCACCATGTCGTACCGTAACCACGGCGCGATCACCCGCAGCCCCTTGATCACGTCGATCGTCCCGGCCGGACCATAGATGTGCATCGGCTCGGTGCGCCCCGCGTTGGAGACCGTCAGGAACAGCCCCGGCAGCCCCGCGACATGATCGGCATGCATGTGTGAGAGGAGGATGGCGTCGATCCGCTTGAATCCCCAATGAAACCGCCGCGCCGTGACCTGGGTCCCCTCCCCACAATCGAAGAGCGTCAGCGAGCCGTTCATGCGGATCAACAGGCTGGACAGCCAGCGCTCCGGCAGCGGCAACATCGCCCCGTTGCCAAGGAGCAGGACATCGATCATGCGGGCAAACTCCGAAAAACGCTTGCGTTCATGGGGTCAGGGTCCTACACTGCGATAGATTCGCGCAACTCGGGTGAGGATGGTCCTCGCATCGATGCGCATCTCGTCGTTTGTCGACGCTGGAAAGGCAGCCGTAAATGCTGCAACCCCTGATCCTTGTGCCCGGCAGTGTCACGCCTCGTGACGCCCGGAACGGTGCCCACCGGTAGGATCTCCCGGCACGATCGCTTCCGTCCACGCCCGGCGCGTGGTTTCCCGGAGTGACCGTCGCGACGACGACTCCCCAGCATCTTTCCGGCTTCACGAGCCTGACACGCCCTGATTCGCCGATCACGGCAACGGCCTGGGTCCCCGTGCGCCCCTCGCGCACCCGCCTGTGAGAATCGAAACCCACGGACGCAAGGCGTCCCGGAAAGATGACCTGCATGTTAACGACCATTGCCAATGGGTCCGCTCCCGCCATCACGGCCCGGAGCGGACAGATGAACCCGTCCACCCACCTCAACCACATGCGCCACCGGCGCAGAGGGTTCACCATTGCGCATCAATCCATACGATTACGACGGCCCGGAGTTCGATCACCTTAATGCGGACGACCTCGCGATCGACGAACAGTGCTCACGCCGCCGCGGATCCGCGAAACAGCACGAATCGCGGAAACGTACCCGGCTGAACCGTCCGCCAAGGACCGAGGCCGACCAGGCGTTCAAGTGCGGCCACTGCAAGCAGTTCATCGGCGCGCCGCTGACGGGCGGACGCCATCGCAACCATTGCCCGAACTGCCTCTACTCGCGGCATGTCGACCACTCCATGCCCGGTGACCGGCGCAGCGAGTGCCACGCCCTGATGGAGCCGGTCGGCATCCTCGCCCGCCGTAATGGCGAGCAGGTGCTCCTGCACCGCTGCCTCGGCTGCGGCAAGGAAGACCCGAACCGCCTCGCCGCCGACGACAACCCGGTGCTGGTCATGAGCCTGCACCCCGTTGCCCACGCCGGCCTCACCCTGGTCCCGGACGCCTCCCCCGATGAGGTCGAGGAATCCGCGTCCTGACCAGACGTTCACTCCCGCGTCCCCGGTCCTCGTGTCCGGGGCCACGGGAGCACGCGTCACGATCCTTACCCGTTACCCGAATCTCCCCTGCACCTTGAAGATCCGCTTGATGCCCTGCGCGGCCACATACGGCGGCATCGCCAGCCCCATCGCCCGCATGAACGCGTTGACCTCCCGCACGTCTTCGCTCTCGCGGGCATACTCCTCACGCTCCTGCGAGGTCAGGAACTCGATCAATTGCTCCTCGTCGTCAGGCGTGTGCATCACCTGCTCGCCAATAGCGATCTGCTCCTCGAGGTTGGGAATCACATCCCCCAGGTGCCGGTCGACATCGTCAAACACCCCGGAATGCGTCAGCGCCAGCTTCGATGCACCCAGCCCCCGCATCATGTCGATGGTTTCCGACCAGAGCGCCACATCGACCTCCGGTGGCACCAGCGTCGGGCACACGTAGCTCGTGCCCTTCAACCTTGCGCTCGCCGCATCCCCGGTAAACAGGACACCTGTCGACTGGTCCAGCACCACGACATGCGACCCGGCATGCCCGGGCGCGTGCCGGATCAGCAGGTCCCGTCCCGCGACATGGATGACGTCACCATCCTCGACAGGATCGACGCGCTCCGCATCCACCGGAACGACCTCACCCCACAACCGGTCCATCTGGTCCCCGAAGACCCGGGTCGAGCTCTTGACCAGCCGCTCCGGGTCAATCAGGAACGGCGCCCCGACGGCGTGCACCGACAGCCGCATCTGCGGAAACTCCCGCATCAACGCCCCCGCCGCGCCGGCGTGGTCGAGGTGGATATGCGTCACGATCAACCGCGACACATCCTCCAGCGAATGCCCGGTCTCCGCGACACCAGCCCGCAACGCCTCGATCGTCGTCGTCGGCCCGGTCTCGACCAGCGCCAGTTCGCCATCCCCGGCCAGCAGGAACGCCCCGATCGTGCCCGGCACGCCCTGGAACCCGAGATCGACCAGCCATGTTCCCCCGGCGACCTGCTCCGCTGGCGCCCGGCCCCGCTGCTCCTTCGGTTGAGTCATGCAATCCTGTCCCTTCCCGTTCCAAAATCCATATCCGTTCATCCTACCCCGGCCATGCACCCGCCAGGAACTACGCCCGGAGTTCACCCCAACGCCTCGAAACGGCATCGTCCCCTTGCCCGCCACCGGCCAAACTCCGTACCATGTTGTTGCACACGACGCACGCGACGCACGGTCAGCCACATGACGTCATGACGCCGGCTGGCAACGTGGTGTTCACAGGGAAGATCAGGATGTCACAACGCGACCCGGATACCGATCTCATCAGCGTGGCGGAAACCGCCCGCCTGCTGAAGCGCTCGACCGAGCAGGTCCGCCGGTACCTGCGGGAAGGGCGGCTGCCTGGCCGCCGCATGGGAGGTCAGTGGTTTATCGAGCGGTCCGCCGTCGCCGCATTCGAGAATCCCCGCCGCAAGGAGGACCGCTTCGCGCGCAGCCTCAAACCCGCCTCACGCACCCGCCCGCTGGATGATGTCATCGGCATCGGTGAGGGCCCCGGGTCGAACATCAGCACCGGCAAGCTCGCCTATCGGTCGGCCGGGCTCTCGCGCCGCTAACCATCCACGGAGGATCGCAGAATGGAAACCACAACAACCGTGGATGGACAGTCCAACACACGCGCCGATCTCATCGCCTTTGTCGACTCATCGGCGATCGTCGCGCTCGTCGATCGCCGCGACGCCACCCATGAAGCGGCGGTCGCCGCCTATCACGACCTGATCGAGCAGGGCTACAAGCTCTTTACGACCAACTTCGTGATCGCCGAAACCGTCGGCTTGCTCAGTGACGGCGCTGGCCCCGACGTCGCCCGCCAGTGGCTGCGCGACCACCGGCTTGCCGTCTACCACGCCGACGAGGAGGACGAGCGACGGGCCCGCGCGCTCGTGATCGGCTCCCACAGCGACAATGGATTGACCTACGTCGACGCCATCAGCCTGGTCGTCATGGAACGTCTCGGCGTCGCCGACGCTTTTGCCGTCGACCCGAATTTCCTCAGCGAGGCAAGCTAGCGAGGGGGCTCGTTCATGACCGACACGAACGCCAGCAACAGCCGCATCTGCCCCAACTGCGGGCATGCCAACACGTCATACAGCCTCTTTTGCGCCGAATGCGGCGAGAGCCTCAACACTGCGGAGAACGACGACTCCGGGCAGACCACCGCCCTCTTCACCCCGGTCACATCCGGGCAGGGGCAGCCTGAGTCCTACGCCGCCTCGCCCGACGACCGGTACGCCACGGCCGAGTTCATCCCGCAGTCCGCCGCGACCACAACCGACACCGATCCCGCCATGACCGGCTGGTACGCCCCGGCTGGCGTCCCCGCCTTCGACGGCGCCGCCGAACCCGAAAGCCGCCGGGGCTTCTGGCTCGGCATCATCGCCTCGATCCTCATCCTTCTCATCCTCGCCTTCTTCGCCTGGTCCACCCTCGCCACCGACGACTTCCGCGACACCGTCACCGGCATCTTCTA
>CAZVAA010000040.1:0-3256 GCA_964624125.1 uncultured Sphaerobacteraceae bacterium
GAGCATGTACGGGATCTTCTGGAGTTGGGCGTTGCGGATCTTCGCCTGCATCCGGCCAGAGGAGTCGTTGACTTCGGCGCGGATGCCCGCCGCCTTGAGTCGCTCCTGGACGCCATGGGCAAACTCGACCTGCTCATCCGTGATCGGGATGATCGACGCCTGGACGGGCGCGAGCCACGCCGGGAACGCGCCGCCGTAGTGTTCGACGAGCCCGCCGACGAACCGCTCCATCGAGCCGAGCAGCGTGCGGTGGATCATCGCCGCGCGATGCCGCTCGCCGTCCTCAGCGATGTAGTTGACGTCGAAGCGCTCCGGCAGGTTGAAGTCGACCTGGATCGTCGGGCCCGTCCAGGCACGGCCAAGGGCATCCAGCCACTTGATGTCGATCCTCGGACCGTAGAACGCGCCTTCACCCTCGTCGATCTTGTACTCCATGCCCCGGGAGGCGAGGGCGGCCTTGAGGTCGTCGATCGCCTCGTTCCACGTCTCCTCGTCTCCGATGGCCTTCTCTGGCCGCGTGCCGAGATAGGCCTCGAATCCGTACCCGAAGATGTCGGCCATGTGGAGCGCAAGGTCGATCGTGCGTCCCACCTCTTCAACGACCTGCTCGCGCGTGCAGAAGATGTGGGCGTCATCCTGCGTGAAGCCGCGGACGCGAAGCATTCCGTGAAGCGTGCCCGAGCGCTCATAGCGGTAGACCGTGCCCAATTCGGCGAGGCGGATTGGCAGCTCGCGATACGAATGCACCTGGTTCTTGTAGATCATGATGTGACCAGGGCAGTTCATCGGCTTGAGGTAGTAGTCGACCTCTTCGATCGACATCGGCGAGTACATATTCTCGTTATACGTCTCGAGGTGTCCCGATGTCTTGTAGATCTTTTCGGACGCGATGTGCGGCGTGTAGACGAGGTCGTACCCGCGCCTGAGTTGTTCTTCCTGCTCGAACTGCTCGACGAGGTAGCGCACCATGGCGCCCTTCGGATGCCAGAGGATCAGGCCTGGACCGATCTCCTCGTTGACCGAGAAGAGGTCGAGGTCCTTGCCGAGGCGGCGGTGGTCGCGCTTGGCGGCCTCCTCAAGCTTGTGCAGGTATTCGGCCAGCTCGTCCTTCGTGTTCCACGCCGTGCCGTAGATGCGCTGCAGCATCGGGCGCTTCTCGTCGCCACGCCAGTAGGCGCCCGCGACGGACTGGAGCTTGAAGGGGCCGATCTTCTTCGTCGACTCGACGTGCGGGCCACGACAGAGGTCCAGGAAGCTGCCCTGCTGGTATGTCGTGATCTCTTCGTCTTCAGGGAAGTTCTGGATCAACTCGAGCTTGTACGGATTGTCCTTGAAGATCTCGAGCGCTTCATCGCGCGTGACAACCTCGCGTTCGAATTTGTCGTTCCGCTTCTGGTTCTTCTTCATCCGCTTCTCGATCTCCTTGAGATCCTCGGGCGTGAGGGGTCTGGGGAGATCGAAATCGTAGTAGAAGCCGTTGTCGATCGCCGGCCCGATCCCGAACTTCGCGTCTGGAAAGATCTCCTGGACGGCCTCGGCCATCAGGTGCGCGGCGGAGTGTCGCATCCGGGCAAGCTCAAATGCTTCCTTGTCTCCCGGATCGACCGCGATATCCATATGTTCTACGTCTTGAACTTCGGCTGACATGGTGTCCTCCACACTATGCGTCATTGCACAGAAACGGCCCGGCAGTCCGCAAGGGACGCCGGGCCGACGTGGTTCCACCCTCATTCCGATCACTGCCAGGAGGTTCGGCTGCGATCGCTTCATTCGCCCTGTATCGGGAGCGCCCGGGACACGGTAGCGGGGCAAGCCCCGGTTCCCGCGCCTGCTCACAGGTGGTATCGCTGTCGGTGGATCATGCTCCGGCTCACACCAGTTCCGGATTCGCTGTCATTTCCTGCCGCGCGACATGTCCTGATCATCGCGTGAGGTATGCAATTCTGGGAAAAAGAGTACGGATGCACGGGCGCAAAGTCAACTGCCCCGGTCAATCGCTGTCGGTCCCTGACGGGGTGTCGGGGTTGCCTGGTTGTGCGCGCTCGCGACCTGTTTGCCGTTGGGACATTGAGAATGCGCCGCCCAGGTCCCGCCAGCTGATGGCACCCCGGAACCCGACGATCGCTAACGCCGCGAGCGCCCCGAGCCAGGGCCCGGGCGCGGCGAGGTCCACCCCGGACCGGCCTGATTCGACGATCTGCCCGGAAGAATCCGGAGGATCGAACTCACCGGTGTGTTGCTGCTGGCCGCTGATCGTCGCTGCGGTCGACCCGATGCTGGCGAGCTGGGCAGCATCCGGATTGAGATAGCCGACGATGTCGCCGTTGAACGCCTGGTTGGAGGAGGCGAGTTCTGCTTTGCGATTGAACCCGTACTCGAGGAGGACGCGGTTGTCGTCGTACCAGTCGCCTGGCGCGATGCCGTCGAGTGTGACGGCGATCATGTACGAGTCCCCGGAGGCGGCGATATTCACGAGGCACCAACCGGAATCATTGTCGAAGCCGGTCTTGCCACCGATGACCATGGCGCTGGTATTGAGGAGCCGGTTGGTGTTGCTGACGGTGATCCATCCGTTCGAGGTGGTGTACGAATGGGTTCCCATCACCTCGACCAGGAACGGGTATTCCATCGCGTACTGCATGAAGGCGGCAACATCCGCAGCGGAAGAGTAATGTCCCGGGACGCCCCACCCATCCGGGTTTTCCAGGTGGGTGTTCTCCAGTCCCATATTGGCGATGCGCTGGTTCATGAGATCGATGAAGCGCTGGGCCGCTTCCTCGTCGGTATCGCCTTCCTGGTATCCGAGTGATCGCGCGATAGCCCAGGCGGCATCGTTCCCTGAGGGCAGCATCATGCCGTAGATGAGGTCCTGGAGTGTGTAGGTTTCGCCGGGACCGAAGCCCATGATCGTGGCGTCCCCAGGTTGGAGATCGAACTCCTTCGTCGTGATCTCCATATCGAGCGGGGCCATGTTGAGCGCCTGGACCGCCGTGAAAATCTTCGTGAGGCTGGCGATCGCGACTTCATCGTTGGCTCCGCGCTGAGCATACACTTCGCCGCTTTCGGCGTCGATCAAGATGTAGCGCTCGGAGTTGATCTGGAGTTCGGGGACTTCCTGCGCGAATGCCACAGGTGAGAGGATCGATGCGAGGACAATGAGCGAAAGCACCACGGTGACGCCCCTTAAGGGCAGCCGATGCGTGATGGGAAACATGAAGGGATTGCGAGTAGCGGAGCCGGGCCAGCCATCCCGACG
>CAZVAA010000040.1:3356-18298 GCA_964624125.1 uncultured Sphaerobacteraceae bacterium
GCGCAAACGCGTTAACAAGAAAACCGGCCCCGCGGTACGGGAGCCGGCTCTTCATGTCCGTGCGAGACGGAATTCCTGGTGGGCGATACTGGACTCGAACCAGTGACCTCCACGATGTCAACGTGGCACTCTAACCAGCTGAGCTAATCGCCCTCAGCACGCGAATTATATGGGGTTCGCGTGCGTATTTCAAGCGAAATCAGGGTTGGCTTCGCGAGGCGATGTCCCGTGCAAGCTCGACGAGCTCGTCGGCAGTGGTTACGATCTTCCCGCCACTCGAATGAATGAAGAACTCCACCTGCAGGTTGACGATTGCACCGGCATTATCCCCGGCGAGGCGAAAGTCCGTGCGCAAGCCGCAAATGTACTTCCCCCTGGCGGCGGCGTAACCGATTTCGGCGGCGGTTCCGGAGTCAACATCGACACCATCGAGGATGGCGAAGACGGCGTCTGACGCGTCGATGCGCTCGGCGTTGGTTTTTCCAAGCTCATGGTTGATTTGCTTCAGGCGCGCATCGCGCTTGCTGACAGAATCCTCGCTGGCGAGGGAGGCGAACTCGTCCTCGAAGCGAACATCGTCCCAGGGATTCTCAACATTGGCGTATGTATCGAGTGCCGCGATGAGGTCCGCCATGAAGGGACGGGTCGAGGCGGCGAACCCGAGCGGGGATGCGACGTAGATGCGTGGTTTGCTCATGTTGTTGGTGCTCCTGCCGGTATACTTGTGACATGTTTGATCGACGACCTTCGAAACCGGTTCCAACACGTTCCCAGGCCTACCAGAGCGCTGTGTTCTCCGCGCTCATGGCGGCGGCCGTGACGCTTGTGGTGTTGAAGTTCCTGATGGGGCTCGCATTTGGCGCAGCGATCGTCGTTGGGATCGGCGCGTTCATCATGTTCTTCGGTATGGCGCTGCGGATGACGCCACGCCGGGAAGAGTAGGACGCGAGGGCCGATCTCACGTTGGCGCATCGCCCCTAGTGGCCGAGTCGCTCGACGGATTTGGCGCGCGGGTGCCATGCGATCGTGCATTCGCGGAACTGGCCGAAGAGCTTTCGCGCCTCCTCGACGAGCGGCTTCATGTTGGCGTGCTTGACCTTCCAGGTCCCGTTGATCTGATTCACGACGAGCTTGCTGTCGCCGTGGATCACGACCTTCGCGTTCTTCCGGGCCTCTCCGAGGTCATCCGCCAGCCACTTGAGCGCCTCGATGAGCGTCATGTACTCGGCCTGGTTGTTCGTAAGCTGGCCTTCAAATTCCTCCCGGCCGAGCTTGTAGACCTCACCGGCCGAGATGATCTCATAGCTGCCATATCCCTTGCCCGGATTCCCGAGCGAGCCGCCGTCGAAAACGATCTCGAACTCGTTCGTGGTCGGCGGATCCGTCTTGAGCAGCGATTCTTGCTTGTAGTCCTTTGCTGGCATTGATCCTGGCTCCTGGCGTCACGTGGGTGACGCGAAGCGGGGGAGCCATCAGGCGAGGGCTCCCCCTGTATGCGTGTTGACATCGATTCTCGAGCCGGGCGTCAGCCCTTCGAGCCGTTCTGCTTCGCTTCCTCGATGACTTTCTCGGCGAGGTGTTGCGGGACCGGCTGGTAACGCACGAACTCGGAGGTGAAGGTACCACGTCCCTGCGTCAGCGAGCGGAGATCGATCGCGTAACGTTGGACTTCACCAGCCGGGACTTCGGCCTCGATCACCGTCGTTCCGTTGGAGCCGGAGTCCATGCCGGTAACCTGGCCACGCCGCGAATTGAGGTCGCTCATGACGTCGCCCATCGCCGACTCGGCGACCGCGATTCTCAGCGCCAGGATCGGCTCGAGCAGCGTCGGCTGGGCCTTCAGCATGCCTTGCTTGAAGGCTTCCTTCGCGGCGATCTTGAACGCCATTTCGTTTGAGTCGACGTCGTGATAGCTGCCGTCAAAGAGGGTGGCGGCAACGTTGACTACCGGATAGCCCGCGATCGGACCGGCCTCGAGCGCCTCCCGGATGCCTTTCTCGACAGCCGGGTAGAAGTTCCTCGGTACAGATCCACCAACCACCCGCTGGTCGAAGGTGAAGTCTTCCTCGGTGGGCTGGAGCTCGATCTTGACGTGCCCATATTGGCCGGCGCCGCCCGTCTGTTTGCGGTGCTTGTACTCCGATTGGGTAGTTCCCGAGATCGTCTCGCGGTAGGCCACCCTGGGCAGGGAAAGCTCGACATCGATTGCCGAGCGGCGCTTCATCCGCTCGATGGCGATCTGGACGTGAGGCTCGCCCATACCCGAGACCACTGTTTCGCCGGTGTCGGGGTTGCGCTCGACCGTGAGCGATGGATCCTCTTCCTGCATACGCGTGAGCGCCTGGCTGAGCTTGTCCAGGTCGCTTTGCGTCTTGGGATGGATAGCGGCGGAATAGGCGGCCGGGGGGAAGGGGATGCCTTCCAGGGTGATGGTGGAAGCGGCCCCGGTCAGCGTATCCCCGGTTTCGACGGATTCGAGCTTCGCCACCGCGCCGATATCCCCGACAGGGACCACGTCCGTCGGGATGTGCTCCTTGCCTCGCGCGAAGAAGAGCTGGCCAACACGCTCTTCCTCCTGGGCCCGGGTGTTGTAGAGCGTCGAGCTCGAGGAAAGGGAGCCGGAGAAGACGCGGAACCAGGTCACCTTGCCGACGTGGGCGTCGGCCTGGGTCTTGAAGGCGAGGGCGACGAAGTCCTTGTCCGGGTCGGCCTCGAGTTCTTCCAACTCACCGTCGCGCGTTGCGATCTCCTTGCGTTCGGCAGCCGATGGCAGGACCTGGATGATCGCGTCGAGCAGGGATTGCACGCCGCGATTCTCGGATGCCGCGCCAAGTACCATCGGGATAATCGAGCCATCCTCGAAGCATTTGTGCAGGTGCCGGGCCAGTTCCTCGTTCGGGATTTCTTCTTCCTCGAGGTACCGGTTCATCAGGTCTTCGTCGTTCTCCGCGATCGCCTCCACCAGCGTCTGGCGGTAGAACGCGACCTCATCGGCGAGATCGGCGGGGATGTCCGTGACCTCGAACGCTCCTCCCTTGTCGTCACTGAAGACCATCGCCTCTCCGCCAAGCAGGTTCACGATGCCGCGGAAGCTCTCTTCCTGGCCGATCGGGAACTGGAGTGGCGCGATGCGCTTGCCGAACGCCTCGATCAGCCCATCGAGCACATTGCGAAAATCGGCGTGCTCGCGGTCCATCTTGTTGACGAAGATCATGCGCGGCAGCCCGGCCTGCTCGGCGTTATGCCAGACCTGCTCTGTGCCGACCTCGACACCGGCGGCGGCGTCGATCACGATCAGCGCAGCCTCCACGACGCGCATCGCCGAGCGGACATCGCCACCGAAGTCCGCGAAATCAGGCGTATCGATGATATTGATCTTGCAGTCCTTGTATTCGATCGGGATCACGCTGTTGGTCAGCGAGATGTGGCGCTTGATCTCTTCCGGATCGGTGTCGGAGACGGTCGTGCCGAGGGAAACGCGACCCCGGCGCGAGATGGCGCCGGTGTCGAAGAGCATCGCTTCGACCAGTGTCGTCTTGCCGGCTTTTCCATGTGAAAACATGCCGACATTGAAGATACGGTCCGGGGAATACTGTTGCATGGCAATGCTCCCGATGACGTGGGATGCGCCCTCACAACGATTGCCGGACGGCGCATCGTGCCGTTCTCTCGATTGTGTATTGCTATGGAAGTATATCCGGAAAATGACGAGTGAAGGAACCGGGGGGATGCGGCCTGGCGAACCGCGCTATTGACGCTTCGATACCCGCTCGTACACGAGGCGCAAACCTTCGATCGTCAGGTCCGGTGCGTGATGATGGATCAGGGGCGACTGTGTCGCAAAAAGCTCCGCGTAGCCGCCGGTGACCACGACCGTGGGGTCACCATCGATTTCATCGGAGAGTCGCCGGACCATCCCTTCAACCATGGATACGTACCCGAGAACGAGGCCCGACTGGATCGCATGCGTGGTATTCCGTCCGATCGCCGCGGGGGGTGGAACGAGGTCAACCGAGAAAAGCCGTGCGGCACGGGAGGTCATGGCCTCGAGGGCGATCACCAGGCCCGGTGCGAGCGAGCCGCCGATATACGCGCCATGCTCATTGACGACATCGAAGTTAAGGGCGGTCCCGAAGTCGATGGCGATCACCGGCGCACCGTACCGGTGAACCGCGGCGAGGGAGTTGACGAGGCGGTCCGCGCCGACTTCGCCGGGGCTGTCCACGTCGATCTGCAGCCCAAAGTCGAGGTCTGCGCTCACGATGATCGGCTCGACTCCAAAACGACCCTGTGCCATCGCGGAGAGCCAGCGGGTGACACTTGGCACAACCGACGAGATGACCATGGCCTCGATGTCGGATGCCTTGATGCCATCCATCTCCATGACCGGAGTGAGGATCGCGAACCATTCGTCCGGCATGCGGTCGCGCCGGGTGGCGGCGCGAACGGTAGACCGGAGCGCGCCCGTTCCCGTTTCGTAGACGCCGAACATGGCATTGGTATTCCCGACGTCGACAACCAGCAGCATTCCCATTCCCTTGCCCTCGCGCAGATCGTTGTCCCCAATAAGTACAATGTCCAAGGCATTTTGCACCAGATATCACTGCGATGGAGCCAGACGCATGACCTCAGACCAGCATGAGACACGACAGGAATCCGGTCCGACCGCTTGGCCGGGTATGGCTGGGCTCGGTCCGGTGCACCTCTACGTCCGGCTTGTCGCGGTTGCGTTGCTCCTGTTGGTGACCGGGCTCGCCGGCGGGATGGTGCTCGAGCGCTATGTGCTGGCTGATGATTCCTCGTCGGATGTCGCGTTCCCCGACCTGGAAGCTGTTTCCGGGGTGATCGACGAGAACTACTACTACCGGCCAACAGATCCGGAAGAACAGGCCCGGCTTGACCAGCAGATGGAAGAGCAGGCGATCATCGGCGCCCTTGGTTCGCTCGACGACGAGTACACCCGATATCTGGGACCGGACCAGTCCCAGACTGCCCAGGAAGACCTCGAGGGGCGCTACGGCGGCGTTGGCGTCGATATCGCCATGAGCAACGACCTGGTCGTCGTGACGAATGTCGTTCCCGAATCGCCTGCTGACGAGGCGGGAATCGTCCATGGTGACGTGATCGAGATGATCGACGATGTCCGGGTAGACGTCTCCGACTTCGATGGGATCGTTCGTGATTTGCGCGGCGAGATCGGCTCGTGGGTGACGATGTCCCTTGTCCGGCCGTCCAGCGGCGAAGTCTTCGATATTGAGCTGGAGCGCGAGGAGATCGTCGTGCCGCCGGTATCATTGCGCATGATCGAAGGGACCTCGATAGGCTGGCTGCGCATATCCATTTTCGGCGACGAAACCGTGAATGAGGTGAACGACGCCATTTCGGAGCTTCACGAGGATGGCGCAACCGGGATCGTGCTCGACCTTCGCGGGAACAGCGGGGGATGGGTGACTTCGGCGCAGGGCGTGCTGGGGCAGTTCCTCGACCCCGACGAGGGACCGGCGCTCTACGAGGACACGACGCCCGGACGCGGCGGTGAAGAGGCGATGCCCATCCTCGCGACCGAAGAGACCGTGCGAACCGATCTTCCGGTGGTGGTGCTGGTGGACCGGGGGACGGCGAGCGCGGCCGAGATCGTTGCCGGGGCGCTCAAGGACTACGATCGTGCCATCGTGATCGGGGAGCGGACCTTCGGGAAAGGCTCGGTCCAGCGCATCTTCGCCTTCTCCGATGGCGCGACGATGCGCGTCACCGTTGCGGAGTGGTTTACGCCCAGCCGTGGCCGGATCCAGCAGGAAGGCATCCGGCCGAATATCGAAGTGACGGCGGGGGATACGAGCATGACCGGTGGAGATCCCGTGCTCGACGCCGCGGTGCGGCTTATCGAGACCGGGACAACCCGGCCCACCGACCTCATCGATGCGCCGGCCACGCCCGGGATCGATCCTTCAGCCTCGCCTGCCGCCTGATGTTAATGGGCGTTTACGAGCATTTTACAATTCCCGTCCGATAATTTAACGAGCGACTTACCCCCATTTAACCTCCCGTGCCTAACCTCGACAGTGATAACGGTTTCGCTGCTACGGACCTGAAGCCGACGAAGCACGAGGCAGGTCAAGGGATGGAATCGGTGCGAGAAGATCACCTGGAAGATGCAACAGTCCTTCTGGTCGAGGACGACCCAACGTTGAGAAGCACGTTGGCGTTCAACCTCACCCGGGAAGGCTACAAGGTGCTGACCGCGCGTACCGGAACGGCGGCGCTCGAACTCGTGGAAGCGCGAGGCGACGAGCTCAGCCTGATCCTCCTTGACGTCATGTTGCCGGAACTGAGCGGGCTCCAGGTGCTCCGCCAGGTACGCCGGAAGTACGACGTCCCTGTACTGATGCTGTCCGCGAAGGGTGAAGAGCAGGACAAGGTCGATGGGCTTGAGCTCGGTGCCGACGACTATGTCGTGAAGCCGTTTTCACTTCGGGAGCTTCTGGCTCGTGTACGGGCGACGGTTCGCCGGAGGGCAGTGTCCTCCTTGCGGCCGCCGCGTGTGCTTGTTCGGGGCGACCTGGAACTGGAGCCGGACCGGCGACGCGCCACGGCCCATGACGAGGAGCTGCAGCTCCGCCCCAAGGAGTTCGGCTTGCTTGTTGCTCTGGCAATGGAGCCGGGTCGGGTCTTTGGGCGACAAGAGCTGCTCGACCTCGTGTGGGGAGACGACGTTGTCGTTGATGAGCGGACCGTGGATGTGCACATCTCGTGGTTGCGGGGCAAGCTGCAATCCGCGGGGGTCGAAAACGCCACGATTCGCACGGTCTATGGCGCGGGGTACCGGTTCGTCGTCGAGCAGCCGTCGACCGGGCCACAGGCATCTCTCGATGATTTTCAATCCGATTCCGGTAGAACCGTTCTGACGTAACCGGTTTCGGATACCGATCTCATTTCGCGGCGAACAACTGCGCCGCACCAATTTCGGACGCGATCACGGTGAGATGATCTCACCGCAGGAACACACCTCTGGAGGAACCAGGACCATGAGCATCTTTGATGTACGACTTTCCCGCCGCAGCCTCGCGGGCATCGCCGCCGGTACCGTGGCTGTCGCACCGTTCGGCCGAGTCTTCGCGCAGGACGACGCGGTTGTCTACGAAGAGCCCGAGAATGTCGGTGACCTGAGCGGGGAGTTCGAGGCGGACGGTTCCTCGACGCTGGGGCCCCTGACCGAAGCTGCGATCGAGGAGTTCGCCGCTGTCGCGCCGGACGTCCGCATCACCAACGGTATCTCCGGCTCCGGTAGCGGTTTCGAGCGCTTCTCGAACGGCGAGATCGCCATCTCCAACGCCTCGCGCGAGATCAAGGAAGAAGAGGCCGCGACCGCCGAGGAGAACGGGATTCCGTGGTACCGGTTCGACATGGCCTATGACGGCATCACCGTCGTGGTGTCCGCCGAGAACGACTTCGTAACCGACCTGACGGTGGAGGAGCTCTCGAAGATCTGGGCAGCCGATGGCGGTGTGACCAACTGGTCGGATGTTCGCCCGGACTTCCCGGAGGAAGCCATCGAGCTTTATGGCCCGGGCACCGCGTCCGGCACGTTCGATTACTTCAACGAAGAGATCCTCGGTGAGGATGTCGCGGTCCGCACGGATTACACGCCGAGCGAGGACGACAACGTGCTCGTGCAGGGTGTCTCTGGCAGCCCGTACGCGCTGGGGTACTTCGGCTTCTCCTACTTCGAGAACAACCAGGACTCCCTGAAGGCGGTCGAGATCGACGCTGGCGAGGGCCCGGTTGCCCCGAGCATCGACACGATCGCGGATGGCTCCTACCAGCCGCTGTCGCGCACGCTGTTCATCTACGTCAACGCCAATGAGCTCCAGGAGCGCCCTGAGGTCCAGGAGTTCGTGAAGTTCTACGCCGCGACCTCAGATGAGATCGCCCCGTCGGTTGGCTACATCGCCCTTCCGGACGATGCCGAGCAGGCCGTGGTCGACAAGGTCGCCGGCGCGATCGATGGATCGGTCGCCCCGGATAGCGAGTCATTCGGCGCCAGCGAGGAAGCCTCGCCGGACGCCAGCCCCGCGGCCTAGGAATTGCCAGCGAGGCGAAGCATCCGGGTCGTTCAGGCCCGGATGCTTCGGCCGTAGTTGGACTGGAGGAGATGCGTGGCATCCACGACGACATCCAGCACTGGTCCCATCGAGCGTCCGCCCCTGAACCTTGACGGCAAGAAGCAGCGGCAACTCTCGGAGCACCTGATCCGCTACGCGCTGATCGCGTGCTCGCTGGTGACGGTGGCGACAACCATCGGGATCATCGTCATCCTGTTGTGGGAGGCGCTGAATTTCTTCCGGGAGATCCCGGTTACGGACTTCCTCTTCGGGACAACGTGGACGCCGCTCTTTTCTGGTCCGCAGCAGGAGTTCGGCATCGTTCCCCTGGTCATGGGAACGTTGATGACGACGTTGGTCGCGGCGGTGATATCGCTTCCGTTGGGGCTTGCGGCAGCCATCTACCTTAGCGAAATCGCCACCGATCGTGCCCGTTCCTGGCTGAAGCCGGTCCTCGAGGTCCTGGCCGGCGTGCCAACGATCGTGTATGGCTTCTTCGCGCTCACATTTATCACTCCGGTCCTGCTCAAACCGCTGATCCCGGGGCTGGGGACCTTCAACGGCCTGGCGGCCGGTATCGCCATCGGCATCATGGCGCTGCCTACGGTCGCCTCCCTCTCGGAAGACGCGCTGCGGTCCGTACCGAGATCGCTCCGTGAAGCGTCCTACGCGCTCGGGGCCACGCGGTTCGAGACGACGGCGAAGGTCGTGGTCCCGGCTGCAGTCTCCGGCATTATGGCGTCGTTCATTCTCGCGATCTCGCGGGCCATCGGGGAGACGATGATCGTCGCCGTGGCCGCGGGCCAGGCACCTGCCGGGCAGACCGGCGGCAGTGCCGGCTGGTGGGACCTGACGCAGAGCATGCAGACGATGACCGGCTTTATCGCCTACACATTCAGCAGCGACATCTCCCGATCATCCACTGCATTCTATTCGCTGTTCGGGGTCGGGCTCGTGCTCTTCATCATGACGTTCATGATGAACCTGCTGAGCCAGTGGATCACGAATCGATACCGGGAGGAATACGATTGAGCGCTGACATTGTTGCGGCCCCGGGAGCAGAGCGATATCGCCCGCGCCTGTCACGCCGCCAGAAATTCAGCCAGGTTTGGCGATGGATCTTCTTCGGATCGACGGCGCTTGCGATCGTCCTCCTCGGGATGCTCCTGTACTCCATCGCGGCACCGGGAATCCCATGGTTGAGCTGGCACCTTATCACCGACATGCCCTCGCGCATCCCCGAGCGGGCTGGCATGAACTCGGCGATCTGGGGCTCACTCTGGGTGGTCTCCGGCTCGGCGGTGGTCTCGTTCATCCTCGGGCTGGGGACGGCCATCTACCTCGAGGAATACGCCGAGAAGAACCGCTGGACCAGCCTCATCCAGACCAACATCGCGAATCTCGCAGGTGTCCCGTCGATCGTCTACGGGCTCCTTGGCCTGATCGTGTTCGTGGATTGGATGCGCATGGGGCGGTCGGTGGCGGCAGGCGCGCTGACGATGGCGCTCCTGATTTTGCCGGTGGTCGTGATTTCCTCCCGGGAGGCGATTCGCGCGGTACCGCCGAGCTTGCGTGAGGCGTCCTACGGCCTGGGAGCGACCAAGTGGCAGACGGTCCGCCATCATGTCCTGCCAACGGCGTTTCCCGGTATCCTGACCGGAATCATTCTCTCGATGTCGCGGGCGATCGGTGAG
The DNA here is from genome assembly GCA_964624125.1 of uncultured Sphaerobacteraceae bacterium. Classification (GTDB taxonomy): domain Bacteria; phylum Chloroflexota; class Chloroflexia; order Thermomicrobiales; family UBA6265; genus UBA6265. The sequence goes on from CAZVAA010000040.1 coordinate 13,153, forward strand.
ACGGCGCCGTTGCTCGTCGTAGGTGGCGCCAGCCAGGTCCTCTTCCGGCCCTCGGATCCCGGGGATCCGTTCATGGTCATGCCGCTGCAGATCTATAACTGGACGGGGCGCCCGCAAGAAGAATTCGAGCAACTGGCGGCGGCGGCCATTATCGTGCTGATGATCGTGCTGTTGATCATGAACTCGATTGCAATCGGACTCCGGCAACACTTCAGCAAGAAAACGAGGTTCTAGGTCATGGCGATTGATTCACGCAACGAAACCCGGCAGGAGACGGTACGGACGCGCGTCCCGAGCGTCACGGCCCGCCCAGATGGACAGGTCGAGCGCAAGCCGGTGCTGGAGCTTGAGAACGTCAACGTCTTCTATGGCGATTTCCACGCCGTTAGTGACGTTTCGCTCGATATTCCCGAGCGAGCCGTGACGGCGTTCATCGGCCCGTCCGGCTGTGGCAAGAGCACAGTGCTTCGGGCGATCAACCGGATGAACGACCTGATTCCGACGGCGCGCGTCGAGGGCAAGATCGCCTATCACGGTCAGGACGTGAACAGCCCACGGGTGGACCCGGTCGAGGTACGACGCCGGATCGGGATGGTGTTCCAGCGCCCGAACCCGTTCCCGAAGAGCATTTACGAGAATGTCGCCTGGGGAGCGCGGATCAACGGCTTCAAGGGCAACCTCGATGAGCTGGTGGAGCAGACCCTCGTCCGCGCAGCCCTCTGGGACGAGGTCAAGGACAAGCTGAAGGAGAGCGGCCTGTCGCTCTCCGGTGGACAGCAGCAACGTCTTTGTATCGCCCGGGCGCTGGCGACCAACCCGGATGTGATCCTGCTCGACGAGCCGGCCTCCGCACTTGACCCGATCTCCACGTTGAAGATCGAGGAGCTCCTCCGTGAGTTGAAGGAGGAGTACACGATCGTGATCGTCACGCATAATATGCAGCAGGCTGCCCGTGTCTCCGACGAGACGGTGTTCTACTCGCTCAACGATTCGCGCCAGGGCGTCCTCATCGAGCATGGCCCAACGCAGAAGGTCTTCACCAACCCGGATGATGAGCGCACGGAAGCCTATATCACTGGCCGGTTCGGTTAGCCCGCGCCGCGGCAGGAGGGAACATGACTACCCGAATCGGTTACGAACAGCAAATCCAGGAACTGAGCGACCTGGTGGTGACCATGGCCAGCATGGTCGACAAGGCGATTGCCCGCGCCATTGAGGCGCTGCGCGTCCAGAACGTTGAGCTCGCAAAGGAAGTCCGCAAGGGCGACAAGGAGATCAACCAGCTCCAGCGCCAGGGTGAGGACATGGTCATCACGATCATCGCCCTGCAAGGTCCGATGGCTGGCGATCTTCGCCGCATCGCATCAACGATGTCGATCCTGTCCAACCTCGAGCGGATGGGCGACTATGCGGCTGGTATCGCGAAAATCGTCGTCGAGACATCGGATGAGGAGCTACTGAAGCCGCTGGTGGATATCCCCCGCATGGGAGATGTCGCGCGGGAGATGCTCAAGGACTCCGTGACCGCGTTCATCGAGCAGGATCCGGAGATGGCGCGCTCGATCGCGGTACGGGACGATGAGGTCGACGATCTGTATGACCAGGTATTTCGCGAGCTGCTGACCTACATGATGGCCGATACGTCCGCCATCAACCGGGCCACGCACCTGCTCTGGGCCGCTCACAACGTGGAGCGAATCGCCGACCGCGTAACGAACATCTGCGAGCGAGTGGTGTTTACCGTGACCGGCGATTTCGAGGAGCTGGATGGCGGACGCAAGAAGCGTCAGAAGTTGTCGCGCAACGGGTCGTCCGACAACCGTGCGTCCGGGTGAGCTTCCCGCCACTGTTCGAAGACGGCGTGGAGCTTGCGGACAACATCCTCGATCTCGAGTGGGGCATGGAGCGTCCGGTCCACGGCGAGATGCTCGCTATCGGCATCGCTTAGCTCAACGGGATGCTCGGAGATGACAACGACCGGCGCGGAGGTGCGAGCCTCCGCGCCGGTTGCGCGTGTTGAGACCCCGCGCAATCGTTTCAGGAATTCCAGCGCGTCGAAGCTTTGCAGCGACCAGTCGAGCGTGACGAGGTCGAATTGGCGAAGCCGGAACACCTCCAACGCCTGGATCCCGCTGGCGATGATCGAGACCCAGAAACCTCCGAGCGGGAGCCCCTCTTCGAGAAACGAGACCAGGGAGGGGTCGTCGGAGACGACGAGGACATGGGGACGTTCGAACTGGCGGCGTTCCTGCAGGCGTGGTCGATCAGTCACGGTAGTTGAGGTCGTCCTTGTGTGAGTCATGGCCGCGCATGATCGCGTTGGTGAGCAACGGCATGCTGGCCAGCATTTGCGTGCGGAAATGGGGACGGAAGCCGAACCCGGTAAAGGCGCCGGCTCCGATCGGCAACTCGATGATAGCCCCAAGTCCCTGAAGATGCTCCTCACCGTGAATCCAGCCGGATAGGAGCGGATTCTCGCCAGCGTAGGTCGCGGCGAGATATGGCCGCAGGCTGGGCCGGACGCCGAATGCCGTCGATTCGGCAAACATCGCGGGGATGGCGTCGTCCATGCCCAGCGTATGCCGGTTCGCCGGGTCGGGTGTTATCCGTACAACAGCGCCGGGACAATAGAACTGGTCTCGGGACAACGTATCCAGCGGGAAGCCGATGGGAAGGCGCAGCGCGCCAGCGAGCGCTCGTGCGGCACCATCGATCGCGATCACATGGCCGCCCCCGTCAATGAATCGGGCGATGTGGTGGATGCCGTCGTCGCCCAGGCCACCCGCGAATTCCGGAGGATAGGTCTCCTTGCTGTTGCCTTCCAGAAGATCCTTCGGTTTCATATGCGCGACGAGGAGCGTGTCGAAATCGGCAAGGATTCCCGTGCGGATATCCGTGTCACTGACCATCGTGAACGGAAAGCCGAGTTGCTCCAGGGCCAGTCGGAGCCATCCAGCGTCGATCGCGTCGGTGCGGCTGGGAAGGTGGAGCGCGATACGGGGCAGTGAAACGTCGGCGCAACCCGCTTCCACCGGCTGGACAAGCCAGGTCCGGACATTGAGCCGGTGAGCGTCGCTCATCGCCGCAAAGACGTGATCGTCACAGATCAACCAGGTTCGGGGCGAGAGCAGGCGTTGCCCATCGATGTGCGTCTTCAGCAACCGACGGACCGTGGAACCGTTGCGGAGGGCCGCCAGGACCACCAGGATCGATTGGTGGCTCCGAGGGTCGATCGCCAGCCATCGCCGCCGATCGACATCGCCCGCGGAAGGTGGTTCGAAAGCGAAAAAGTCGGCATCGGTTACGGGGCGGCAGGCCAGCTCCATCGTTCCATCGTGTCGTTGGATATCAACGCCCATATGTAACGGCAGCCAGTGACTCGTGACGTCGTATGGATTCGCCGGCTGCTCGCCGTCCTTGCCTGGTCGAGGTCGGGGGTAGGGGACGGGATCGAGGAGGGCGCGGGCATAACTCCCGAAGGGTTGCGTCGACCTGATCACGAAGCTGTCTTTGCTGACGCCATCGCGGGCATCGGTCGCGACGTCGATCCGGATGTCGCCTCTCTCCATGATCCGCAGAAGTTCGACGGTTGCGGCGGGATCGACCTGGTGCCGAAGCGGCCGGACGACCCAGGTTGCCGGGTCCGGGCGCCGGACCTCGCCCGCGAGCATCGTCCATTGATCGCGAACCCAGCGATCCGAGTGCAGCGTTGCATGGTCGAGCACCGCATCAATGGTCGTGCGGTGATAGTCCATGATGTCGCGTAGTCGCCACGGTCCGCCGGGCCATGGAATCGGGTTGTGCACGGAAGGGATGTTCGGGTCGAATCCGCGCCGTGGCTTGACGTCGTCAGGATTGATGTCGGCCGGTGTGGCGATTTTTGCGCTGGCCGCTTCGGCCAGGATGCGGACACCGCCGTGATAGTGCTGATAGGCGCGAGTCGGTGAATAACAATCGAAGAGCACCCCGCTGGAAACCCCTTCGTGCCCCTCTCGCAGGTGCGCGCCGACGATCGCGGTGCCGACATCGGAAGACAGGGAGTTGATGAGCGGGTGGACATTGGGCTCCACCGGGTCAACGTAGGGCGGAACGACATAGCGCGGTGCGTGCTGACCCATCTGATGCAGGTCCACCACCACATGAGGACGCCACGGTCGATGGACGTGGTCGACGACCAGGCGGGTTTCTTCCAGCGCGTGCGTATACCAGTCGCGGTTGTTGTCATGGCCGGCGTAGGGATGGTAGAGCCAGGGCGGGTTCGTCCCTTCGGCTGGAGTGTCGAGCGTGCGCTCATACCACGCATGGACGCCGATCATGCCATCAGGGTTGAGAGTCGGGACGATCAGGATGATCAGTTGGTCCATCCAGCCAGTGACGCGTGGGTCGTCCGACAGCGCGAGGTCTCGCACCAGTTCCGGCATGAGTTGTACGCCGCCAACCTCGGTCGCGTGGATCCCGGCGGTGATAAGCACGACAGGTTTCTCGCCCGCGGAGTGACCGGTCTGAGTTGCGTCCCCGAGCAGGTCGATTTTCTCGAGGGCGGTTCGCTGGCGCCTCACCGAATCAAGGTCGCGAATGGTCGCCTCGTTGCTGAGAATGAGTAATTCGAGGCCCGAACCGCCTGGCGTTTGCCCGATCGACTCGACGCGCAGGCGGGGCGATCGTCGCTCGAGGTCGGCAAACCAGCCCTGCATCGACTCCCAGTCGATGAGGGTGCGATCTGCGCCCGGTTCTTTGCCGAACCAGTCGATCAGGTCGGATAGCGGGTTGGGGTGTTCGGGCATGTCGTACCTTTAGCGATGCGCAGGGGCGCGAGTCAACGTGCTGCAAGCAAGGATACGGTGATTTCAGGGACGATGGTCAGGAAACAGGACTCAGGTGCAGTGAACCAGGGGCCGGAGTTCGTCGACTGTGACTCGGGTGTCAGGCACCTCGTGCAGGAGTACGTCGAACGGCTAGCGCTCCCGACGGACAAGCTCCGGGTGACCACGAATCGCAAGACTTACAGTGGCTGGCTGGGGCGCAGGATCGCTTCGTCCTATGGCGGAGCATATTGTTTCCTCCGGCGCACTGGCGTGCACGCGATCCTGGTCAATCTCGACCGGATTGACCAGACGCAGCCTAAGGCGGTGGAAGTGGTCGTTGC
>CAZVAA010000041.1:0-4073 GCA_964624125.1 uncultured Sphaerobacteraceae bacterium
GCGATCTCCAGTTGCTCGAGCACCCACGACGAGATGTCATCCATGCTGCTGGAGGTGAAATCGGGCTCTGACTCCGGTTGCCGGTCGAGGAACGTATCGGTGATCCCGTTGGAGAACCAGACGCCGCGCATGCCGGCTTGCTGGCTGGCCCAGACATCCCACTTCGGAGAATCGCCGATGTGGATGCTCGCGGCCGGCTCCGCGTCCGTGATGTTCATGGCATACCGGTAAATCTCGGGGTTGGACTTGTAGTGCCCGGAGCTTGCCGACGTCACGACGAAGGCGAGGTGATCGGTCGCGCCGAAGTGATCCAGCGTCCATTCGAGGAAGGGGTGGTAGACCGCGCTGGAGACGACGCCGACCGAAATCCCTTCGCCCGCAATCGCGCGAATCGCTTCGACAGCTCCGGGAACAGGCGCGACGTGGTCCATCGTCTCCCGCATCAGGTGCCGAACGCTCTGGTGAATGGTGTCCTGCTCCAGCTCCAGCCCGAGATCACGGGCGATGATGGAGACGGAGTCGACCGCGTCGATTTCTTTCCCTGAGGCCATCACTCCCTCACGAAGGGTGCGATAGCGGGCGGTGATGTCCTCTCGCGACGCGACAGCGAGCAGGTCGGGATCGATGTGTTCGAGGACATCGGCGGCGAGGTCCCGGATCTCGAGGTAGAACCACGGATCGCAGGTCGCAATGGTGTTGTGGAAATCGAAGGTTACGAGGGGATTCACGATGGGCTGGGCTCCGGAACGGGCGATATCTACGTCAATGCGCTGATTGTACCCGGTGCATGAGGCGGCGTCGGATGGATCGCCTATGATGGGCGCAACGGTTTTTGGGGCCGAACGCTGGAAAGGGACTGTCGCCACCATGGCGCTGACGATCGATGTTGGATTCGCGAAGACGGAGAAGTATGCCAGCCGGGAGAGCGGCGACACGGTTGAGCTGGTCGAGCGTCCCGGAGGCGGGTTCTCGATCGTCATGATCGACGGGCAGGGGTCGGGCAAGGCGGCGAAGACGCTCAGCCTGTTGTTGTCTTCAAAGGCCGTCGGGTTGATCAAGGAAGGTGTGCGCGACGGGGCGGTGGCCCGGGCGACGCATGACCACCTGTACGCGTTCCGGCACGGGCGCGTTTCCGCGACGTTCGATTTGCTCTCCGTCGACATGCTGACGAAGACGATCGTCGTCTCGCGCAATGCCGAGTCGCCGATGCTCGTCAGCGACCAGCAGGGCCCACGGGCCGTCATCGAGGACTCTGGGCCGATCGGCCGCTACCAGCGGACGCGTCCGTCGGTCGTCCAGTTCCCGGTGGAGGCAGGAACCCGGATCGCGCTTTTCACCGACGGCATCCCGCATTCCGGACGGCGGCGAGGTCTGGAGCCGATCGATTTCGGGGAGCTCGCGACAAACGTGCTGACGCGTGATGTCTCGTCGGACGAGCTGGCGTCGGAGATTCTCGAATCAGCGATCGAGCGGGACGACGGGCGCCCGAACGATGACATGGCGGTGATCGTGCTCTCAATCGTGGAGCAGGATATGCCGATGCTGGTGCGACGACTGAGCGCGCAGTTCCCGATGGCATGAGTCGATGACGGAGGCTGGCGGATGACGAACTCCTCGCAGGCGGGGGATCAACGGCGAATCGTCGTGGTTGGACCATGCGCGTCTGGCAAGACGACGCTGGTGGAGCGCCTGGAGGAGCTTGGATACGATGCGCGCGTCGTGGCGCAGGAACACAGCGTCATTCGCGACCTGTGGCAGAAGCGGAATCCGGATGTCGTGGTGGCGCTGGATCTCGACCTGGAGGAGGTTCGGGCGCGGCGCTCGCCGACATGGTCCGCCGAGATCTATCGCGTGCAACACGAGCGGTTGCGGGAGGCGTTCGAGGCGGCGGATATCATGATCGACTCGGGCGAGCATTCCGAGGACGAGGTGGAGGAGATCGTCGTGCGGTGGCTGGAGGAGAACCCGGCATAGCCCCGGACGCGGGCATGAACGCGAAAATCGCGGACACAAGGTCCGGGCATGGACGCGAAAAACCCCGGACACAAGGTCCGGGCAAGTACGTGAGAACCACGGACACAGGGTCTGGGCATGGAAATGAAAACCCCGGACACAAGGTCCGGGGCTACGGCGGTATTTCTTCGTGAGCAGGGTCCGGGGCGACCGGGCCCGTCGATCAGTTCACCGAGAAGAGGCCGCCCGGGTGGTTGAGGGCGAGACCGGCGGCCCCGGCACGGAGGAGGAGCGCGAGCTCCCGCTCCATGAGCATGGAGACCTTGGTGAGGCGGTCGACGGCGGTGTCAGCTTCCAGCAGGCGCTGCCGCTCCCAAGTGTGCAGCGGCAGGCGGGAGACGAGGTCGTAGGAGGCGCGGACCGGGTCGTCCGGGATCTCGACGCCAGTGAACGAGCGCTTCGTCAGGCGAGTGATGCCGCCGACGTACCGGTGAAACTGCGAGGCGACGGTTCGCAACAGGAGCCGGGCTTCTTCCTCATCGCCCAGCGGCTCGTCCAGCCATTCGATTTGGGCGACATCATATGGTTCGGTATGGTCGATCCCGGTGATCCGGAACCGGCGCTGGCCTTCGATCACGATGTCCCAGCGGCCTTCGGACCGGGGCGTGCGGCCGGTGATCATGGCGGCGGTGCCGATGGAATGTGACGGCCAGGGGCGATGCGGCTGGGTTGCATTCTGGATCAGCGAAACGCCGAAGGGGATCGGGTCGTCGCCATGATCGCGCATCAGCTGGCGATAGCGGGGCTCGAAGATATGCAGCGGCAATGGCATGCCGGGAAAGAGGACGGTTCCGAGCGGGAAGAGGGGAAGCTTGGTGGACATCGGTGTCTTTCATCGAAACGCGTGGGCGACGACAGCGGCTTGCTGTCGACGTCATTGTACGACGCGCCAGCAACCCGGTCCCGGGATGTAGAATTCCCGCATGAATAGTTGTCGACGCCATAACCGCCGTCAATTTGCCGGATTCGCGCTCGCCCTCGGGACCGGAGGCGGGCTCGTTTCGTTGTCGCCCGGGCAGGCGCACGCGGCGGCATGGACACCGGAGAGTGGCGTGCGAATCGCCGGGCCCGCGCAGGGGCTGGCCACGCTCGACCCGGCACGGGTGATGGACCTCGAGACGATCCTCGTGGCCCGGCAGGTGAGTCGCGGATTGGTCGGGTATGACGCCGACCTGATGCCGGTGCCGGAGCTGGCGGCGTCGATGGATGTCTCGGAAGATGGCCAGTCATACACTTTCGTGCTGCGCGAGGACGCGCGATTCCATGATGGCCGGGCGATCGAGGCTGAAGATGTCCGTTACTCCTTTATGCGGGCGCTCCGGCCTGGAGTCGCCGGAGATGGCACGGCGGCGATGCCGGGGTTGACCTACCTGATGGACATCCTCGGTGCGGACGAGGTCGTCTCGGGCGCGGCGCAGGACCTCCCGGGGGTGGAGATCGTCGATGGGCGAACCGTGCGTATCTCGCTGGTGGCGCCGTCGTCGACATTCCCGATGAAGCTGGCGGCCATGCCGGCTGCGATCGTCGATCGGCACCAGGACATGCGGTCGCCGGACTGGTGGATGGAGATCAACGGCTCTGGCCCGTATCGGGTCGACGGGTACGACGACGAGGGCAACTTGCAGCTGGTCGCGGTCGACTCGTGGTTGGGTGCGCCGGTGCCGGTGAGCGAGGTGACGTTCCTGCTCGGGATGAACGCGGCGCAGCCCGTGAACCTCTTCCAGGGGGGGAAGGTCGATCTTGTGGCGGATGTGCCTCCGGCGCTCGTATCGCTCGTGAGTGATCCGGCGACGGGGATGCAGGACTTTGTCGTGCATGAGGAGGCGCGATTCGCGCTTGCCTACATCGCATTCGGCAACAGCAATCCGCCGCTGGACGATCCGCATATCCGGAAGGCCCTGCAACTCGTGTTCCCGGCAAACCAGTTCGCCGAGGTGTCGTTCGACGGGCGGGTCCGCAATGCCGAGGGCGTCATTCCACCCGGCATGCTCGGACGTGACTGGCCGGCGGAGATGCCGGTGATCGACACCGATGCGGCGATCGCGGAGATCGCGGCGTCC
>CAZVAA010000041.1:4173-18291 GCA_964624125.1 uncultured Sphaerobacteraceae bacterium
TGATCGATGATGCGGCGGTGATTCCCTTGTATGTCCCGATGTTGTATGTGCTTGCCCGGCACGGTATGACCCGTGTACCGATCACGCCGATGGGGGTGATGGGACTGGAGGCGCTGGCATGACGATCCCCACATTCGGGACGTCGGCGCAGGGGCAAGACGGAAACGAAGAGATCCGTGTACTGACTCCGGCGGATATCGGCAGGTTGTCGCTCCGGAACCATCCCCGCCTGAGTGAGGGCGATGCCGAGGCGCTGGTGATCCAGGCGCCCGGGCTCTCGATGTGGCATCCGGAGAGTCGCGAGTTCATCCTGGTCACGCCGTGGCGGCACCGGCAGGATATCCCGACCGTGCACGTGGCGTCGGCGTTCCGGCATGAGGACGAGCTGCTTTCGGCGTCGATTCGGGCCGCGGAGGAGCAGGGGAAGGCGGGATTCGTGGTGCTCGAGCTCCAGGAGATCCGCCGCCCATCGTTCTACGAGCGGAACGGGCTGGAGCGGCTCGAATCGATCGTGACCTACGAAATGCGGCAACCGCAGGCGTTCCTGCGGACGATTTCGAGCCGGCGACAGGACTTCGTGCAGCTTGACTGGCGGAGCGGGGAGCTTGCCAGGGCGGTGATCGAGGTGGACCACGAGGCGTTCCCGTGGCTCTGGTGGAACTCGGCCGAAGAGTTCTCCAGCTATATCGCGCTGCCCAACATCGAGGTGTGGGCGGGGATGCATGACGGCGAGGTCGTGTCTTACGTGGGCTTCACGCAGTTCCGGGGATGGTCGCACCTGGACCGGATCGCGATCCGGCCAGCGATGCAGGGGCAGGGTTTCGGGCGCGAGGCGCTGCATTTCGCGATCGAGCGGATGGTGCAGTTGGGAGCGCGGCGGGTCGGCCTCAGCACGCAGGGCACGAATGCCCGCTCGCGACGGTTGTATGAGACGATTGGCTTTCGGGCGACGCCGGAGCATCATTACGATGTCTACGGCGTGATCTTCCCGGAAGGTCGCAAGCATTACACGCAGGGAGCATGAGGGACAATCCCGCATTATGGGCAGCAGCTTCGGAAAGATCTTCAAATTGACCACGTGGGGCGAGTCCCACGGACCCGCGCTCGGTGTGGTGATCGAAGGGTGCCCGGCGGGAATCCCGTTAACGGTCGAGGACATCCAGGCGCAACTCAACCGACGGCGCGTAGGCCAGAGCAAGGTGACGACGCCGCGGAACGAGAAGGACCGGGCGGAGATCCTCTCCGGGGTGTACGAGGGGGTGACAACCGGCGCGCCGATTTCGCTGATCACCTACAACAAGGATGTCGACTCCTCCAAATACGACAACCTGCGGGATGTCTTCCGGCCTGGTCATGCCGATTACACCTACTGGCGGAAATACGGCCATCGTGACCACCGGGGCGGTGGGCGGTCGTCCGCGCGGGAGACGTGGGGCCGCGTCGCTGCGGGCGCGATCGCGCGGAAGATCCTGGCGACGGCGGGCGCCGAGGTCTTCGGATTCACCCGGGAGATCGGCGGGATCGAGATGGAGACGTTCGATCGGGACCAGATCGAGCAGAACATCGTTCGCTGCCCGGATCCGGTCGCGGCCGAGAAGATGGTCGACGCGATCATGAAGATCAAGGAAGAGAAGGACAGCCTCGGCGGGGTTGTCGAGGCGCGGGCGACCAACGTGCCGGTCGGGCTTGGTGAGCCGACGTTCGACAAGCTGGACGCGCTGATCGGGCAGGCGATGCTGAGCATCCCGGCTACGAAGGGCGTGGAGATCGGGCGCGGGTTCTCGCTGGCGCGGGAGCGCGGGTCGCGGTCGAACGACGCGTTCCGGATCGAGGACGGCGAGGTCCGCATCGGCGACAACAACGCCGGGGGCACGTTGGGGGGGCTTTCCACCGGCGAGGATGTGATCGTCCGGGTGGCGGTGAAGCCGACATCGTCGATCGAGCAGGAACAGGACACGATCGACACGAACCTCGAGCCGCGCAAGATCACGGTCTACGGGCGGCATGACCCGTCGGTGGTGCCGCGGGCGGTGTCGGTGGTGGAGGCAATGCTGGCTATCACGCTGGCGGACCTGATGCTGCAAAACCGGTCGGCCCGGATCGATTGGCCGTAGCGTCGAGCCGCCCCTTGTGGGCGGCTTTTTCGCGTGCGGACTCCGGAACACGAGGTCCGGGGCTACGGGAGCCAAGCGCTCCCTGTCGCTTCAGATCGCGATGATGCCGCGTTCGAGGGCCACGGTCACGGCGGCAGTGCGGTCGTTGACGTCGAGCTTGCGGAAGATATGGATGAGATGCGTCTTCACGGTCGCCTGGCTGATGTACATCTCGCCGGCGATCTCCTTGTTGGAGTGGCCCTTCGCGACGAGCCGGAGCACGTCCAGCTCGCGCTCGCTGAGCTTCTCCGGCGCGGGAGACCGCATCCGGGTCATGAGGCGGTTGGCGATCGAAGGCGTTAGCCAGGATTCGCCACGCGAGGTCGCGGTGATCGCCTGGATCAGCTCCTCCTGTGAGGCGTCCTTGAGCAGATAGCCGCTGGCGCCGGATTCAATGGCGCGGAGGATATCCGTGTCCGTATCGTAGGTGGTGAGGACCAGGACCGGGATCTGGTTGCCCTCCTTTCGGAGGGTGGCGATGGTCGTCGGGCCGTCCATGACCGGCATGCGGAGGTCCATGAGCACGACGTCCGGCTGCAGCTCATCGATGGCGCGGATGGCGTGCTGGCCGTCCTGCGCCTCGCCGATCACCTCGACGCTGTCGATTTCCGCGAGCATGCCGGCGATACCGGTGCGGACGATGGAGTGGTCATCGACGATCAGGACGCGAACGGGGGCCGTCATTGGGCGGCTCTTTCGCGATCCGGCTCGACCGGGAAGGAGATCGCGAGCGAGGTTCCTTCGCCGGGTGCCGACTCCAGCATCCATGTCCCGCCGGCGCTTTCGACGCGAGACCGCATCGTTGCCAGGCCCATCTGGTGTCCCTCCGAGGTTGGTTGGACGAGGCCGGGGTCGAACCCTGCTCCGTCGTCGGTAATATCGAGAATCATGTCGTCATCTTCCCAGGCGAGCGAGACCGTTACGGTGTTGGCACCGGCATGCTTGCGGACGTTGAGCAGCGTTTCCTGCAACGCGCGGACCAGGATCGCTTCGTGGATCCGGTTCATCGGGGCAGGGAGGCCGGTTTCGTCGAACCGGACATCGAGGCCATGAGCCGATCCCGCGGAAGCGCTGATCTCCCTGAGCGCTTCGGTCAGCGTGCGGTCGGCGAGGACTTCCGGTTGTAATGTCCGCACCATCCGGCGCGCGTCGGTGATGCCCTGGCGGGCGGCATCGAGCGCGGACTCCAGATGGTGCTGCGAGGCGGCAGGGTTGGAGTCGATCCGGTTCTCCGCCGCAGTCAGGTTTGTCACGATACTGGTGAAATGCTGGGCGATGGTGTCGTGGATCTCCGCGGCCATCCGCTCGCGCTCCTGGCGCATCCCGGCGGCCCGCTCCTGCTCCGCGAGCTCGGCCTGTGCCGCCTGGAGCTCTTCGAGGAGTTGGGCGCGGCGGTCGGATTCCCGAGCGAATGATTCGATGTAGCTCGCCATCATGCCGGAGACGACGAGCGCCAGGAGCATGATGATCACGATGGTCGGGGAGACAATATCGAGGTTCCACGCGACGTCATCGAAGGCGCCGAACGCCCACTGCGAGCCGATCGTCAGCAGCGTGACATAGACGAGCGCCGCCCAGAGGCGAAAGTAGGCGAAGCCGAGCCAGTAAGCACCGAAGAGCTGGAGGGCGAAGCCGTCCCAGAGCCTGATACTTACGATGACACCGAGCAGCATGCCGAGCATGAAGATGATGAGGTGCCGGTCGGACGTGACCTGGTCCCACCGGCCTCGCCAGTGGAACCAGATCATGAGCCCGACCGTCAGCGCGGCCCCGGCAAGCCGGGGCTCGAGTGGAACCGACGAGTCGGCCACCGCAGCGATGATGGAAAGGACCGCGATAACGCCGAAGATGATGAGGAAGCGGTCGTACCAGCGCTTGTAGACTAGGTCGTTGTCGCCGACCGGCTCGCCCAGCCCGTCACGCGATAGCTGAATTGATTCGAGTCGGCGTGCTATTCCCACCGGAACACCTTCACCGCGACCACGGCGCTCACGAGTGTCATGACCAGAAGATAGGTGATGGTGCCAAGCGACAGGGCGTTGCCGAGCCATGCGTCCTTGATGAGCTTCACGATCTGGGTCATCGGCATCCATTCCGTCCACGTGCGAAGGCCCTCGGGGAACATCTCCCGGGGGAACGATGCGCCTGAGAGGAAGAGCTGCGGGAAGTAGATCACGTTTCCGACGACCTGCGCCGTGCGCGATGTCCTGAACATGCTGCCAATGACGAAGCCGAACGATGCGATGGCAGCGTAGGAGAGGGTGATCGTGAAAACGAGCTGGAACGGATGGACCGGCGACATGAGGTCGAACAGGATCTTGCCGCCGACCATGAGCAATGCGAACCCTGCGATGGACATCAGCAGGTTGATCATTGAATGCGCCCCGATGATGGTCAGGGGATTCAACGGTGTTGCGCGCAGGCGGCGAAAGATGCCCTGGCTCCGGTACTCGGAGATGACGATCGGCATGCTGAGCAGGCCAACCGTGCCGAGGATCATCCCGAAATAGCCGGGGACGGTGAGATCCATGGCGCCACGGCCGTACCAGCCATCAGCCGGATCGTTGCCGAAGATTCCGCCGAAGATCACGAGCATCATCAGGGGGAAGACGATGGTGAAGAAGACCGCCGCCGGTTCGCGGAAGAGCAGTTTCGTTTCGGTCCAGGTCAAGGTCATGGATGCGTTCATCTAGTCGTTCTCCGTGAGGTTGGCGCCGGTGAGTTGCAGGAACATGTCGTCGAGGGAGCGATGTACGGTGACGAGATCCGCGGGCGCGATGTCCTGGGAGCGGAGGGCGCCGGCTACGTCCGCCATGACGAACTCACCTCCGCGGACCGTGATGCGGTTTCCGTCGACGCTGACGGTGCCGTACGGCGCGAGCGAGAGCGGTTCGAATCCGTTCTGTGTCGTGAAGGTAACCTCGCGTTCCGTTGCCGTTTGCCGGGTGAGCTCTGCCGGCGTGCCGATCGCGGCAATCTTCCCGCCGTTGATCATCGCGATACGGTCGCAGAGGTATTCCGCCTCGTCCATGAAGTGGGTCACCAGGAGGACTGTTGTTCCGCGCTCGCGGATGCGCCGAACGAGCTCCCAGCTCTGGCGGCGCGCATGCGGATCGAGTCCGGTTGTCAACTCGTCGAGCACGACGAGCCTTGGGTTGTTGAGCAGGGCGAGGCAGATGAAGAGCCGCTGCTTCTGGCCGCCGCTCAACCGGTCGAAACGCGTGTCGAGCTTCCTGTCGATGCCCCAGTCCGTTGCCAGCTCGTGCCAGGGACGTGGCGACCGGAAGAACGATGAGTAGAGCACCAGCGCTTCCCGGGTGGTTATCGCCGGTGGAAGCTGTGCTTCCTGGAACTGGACCCCGAGCATCTCCCGCAGCTTCCGCTCGTCGCTAATCGGGTCGAGTCCAAGCGTCATGACCGAACCCTCGTCTGCCCGGAGCATCCCGGTAATGAGATTCACGACGGTCGTCTTGCCGGCGCCGTTTGGACCGATGATGCCAAAGATCTCGCCTTCCTCAACGCGGAGGGAGATGTCGTCGACCGCTTTCAGGTTGCCGAAGTGCTTGCTGGCGTTTTCCATCAGGATGGCTGGATGCCCGTCCATATGCGTTCCTCGTGTGGTTGTGGCTTGCCCGGTTCCGCGGGCCATCGTGGCTTCGTTGCGTCTATGGTGCGAGAATCGGGGGAGTGGTGGCGACAGGCGTGCGGTGGAAATGCGTATCAACCGGATGGTTGACTGGTTGCGTGCCAGGTGGCCATCCACCGCTACATCACAAGGAAAGGGCAGCATATGAGCGCGCTTGCAGAGCGAAATGGCGTTCCCGTATACGGCAACTTCATCAACGGTGAATGGACGGCGTCCGGCAGCGGCGAGACCTTCGAGAACCGCAACCCGGCGAAGGCGTCCGAGGTGATCGGGCACTTCCAGGCCGGCACGCCCGGGGACGTCGATGCGGCGATCGCGGCGGCGGAGGAGGCGGCCAAGGGCTGGAAGGACACCTCGCCGATCGCGCGGGCGAACATTTTGTACAAGGCGAGCGAGATCCTGGCCGCGAAGGTCAACGAGGTTGGTCGTGACCTGACTCGTGAAGAGGGGAAGACGCTCAAGGAAGGCATCGGCGAGACGACCCGGGCCGTCCAGATCATGCGGTACTACGCCGGTGAGGCGCAGCAGCCGATCGGTGAGCATTACCCGAGCGCCAACCCGAAGACGATGCTTTACACGCTGCATGAGCCGCTGGGCGTCGTCGGGATCATCACGCCGTGGAACTTCCCGATCGCGATTCCGGCCTGGAAGATCATCCCGGCGCTGGCGTTCGGGAATACGGTGGTCTTCAAGCCGGCATCGGCCACACCGATGTGCGCGGTCCACCTTGTTGCGGCACTGGAGGAAGCCGGGCTGCCGAAGGGCGTGCTTAACATGGTGACCGGCTCGGCCGGGAAGATCGGCGACGCCATTGTGGAAGACGAGCGGGTGGTCGCGATCTCCTTCACCGGGTCGAACGAGGTTGGCAGCGAGATTCGCAAGACTGCCTCGGCGCGGGGCGCGAAGGTCCAGCTCGAGATGGGCGGCAAGAACCCGGCGATCGTGCTGGCGGATGCCGATATGGACCATGCGATCACGCAGGTGATCAATGGGGCGATGATGAGCACCGGCCAGAAGTGCACGGCGACCAGCCGGGCGATCGTGGATCGCAGGGTGGTCAGCGAGGTCACCGAACGCCTGGCAAAGCAGATCGGCTCGCTCTCCGTCGGCGACCCGCTGGCTGAGGGGACGATGATCGGCCCGCTGATCGATGCCGGTGCCGCCGAACGCGTGGCTGGTGAAGTCGAGCGCGCGAAGGGCGACGGCGCATCGCTGGTGACCGGTGGCGAGCGACCGGAACACCTGGCGGACGGCCACTTCGTAACCCCGGCCCTGTTCGCCGATGTCGATCCGGCATCGCGGCTTGGGCAGGTGGAGCTGTTCGGGCCGGTGCTGGGTGTGATCCCGGTGGATGATGTCGATGAAGCGATCGCGGTCGCCAACCAGGTGAAGTTCGGCCTCTCGGCGTCGCTGTTCACGAAGGACCTGGGGCGGGCGATGGAGTTCGTGCGCGAGATCGAGGCCGGTATCGTCCACGTCAACTCGGAGACCGCCGGCGCGGAGCCGCAGGTGCCGTTCGGCGGGTACAAGGGTTCGAGCTCCTATTCCCGGGAGCAGGGCAAGTCGGCGCGGGAGTTTTACACGCAGGTCAAGACCGTGTATCTCGACCCGCCACCGTCTGCCTGATCACGTTCCTGAACCGGGAACCCCGCCCAACCGGGTAGTTTTCCGGGACAGGATGCCGTGCTGGCGTGGAACTGGCGGTATGGTAGATGACTGAACGAGACGATCCCGGGAACGGGATCACCGCATCGCAAAGGAGTTGACATGGCAGTTTCCGTACGCGAATCCCGAACTGTGTGGAATGGTGACGTCCAGAATGGCAAGGGCATCGTCAATGGCGTGTCCGGTGCCTTCAAGGACACCGAGATCACCTTGCCGAAGCGCGCCGACCAGGGAGACACGGCGAGCCCCGAGGAATTCCTCGCCGCTGCCCACAGTGGTTGCCTGGCAATGAACCTGGCCGCGACGTTGACCCAGAACGGCACGCCGCCGGACGAGCTCGACGTGGTTTCCAAGGTCGGGTTCGGGCCGAAGGATGGTGGCGGATTCCATATCGCGCATGCGAATGTGACGATCAAGGGCAAGGTCCCGGGCATGACCGAGGCCGAGTTCAAGGACCTCGCCACAAAGGCTGAGCAGACATGCCCGGTCGCCAGCCTGTTCCGGGGCAACACGGAGATGCAGGTCGACATCCAGTTCGAGGGATAGGATCGGCGTGCATCCGTGTGCGCGATAGTCATCAGTTCCATCGCCTGCGCGGGCCAAGATGCACAACGCCCCGGGAAGGAAGTCCTTCCCGGGGCGTTGTTTCGTCTGAAAGCGTCCGATCAAGGAATCGACGTCCGTAGATCCTCGCTATCCAGAGTCGTTTGCGATCGCCTATTGAGCCCAGGCGTTTCCGTCCCAGTCGCCGGAGCCGTAGGTCTCGATCCCATCTCGTTGAGGATGGATCCGCTTCCTGTTGAGGAGAGGTGTTTTTAGGGTCAAGTTCGTGTTCGGCTCGAACGTGCGTCGCTTAGCCGCCCGGAGAGGGTTATCCGTACCTCGCTATGCGGGTGTGGTACATCAGCGTCATGACCGCGGTCGCGATCAGGTACCAGGTAAACCATCGGGGCAGGTGACTGGACCGTTCTTCCGGCGGGACGCTGCGGAGATCGATGGTCACCAGCAAGGCGACCGGGATGATGGGCCACGTCCAGTACCAGGGATGCGCATTCACCGGGAGCATGGAGAGCGTGATTACGACGATTGTCCATGCCACCAGGAGAGGCCGAGTCCACCATTCGATTGGGCGATATTCGAGGCTTGTCTGCCGGGGTGCATCCGTTGGCAACTTCAGCAGGCCACTTGACTGCCGTGTCCACATTACCCGTATGAAGTGCCAGGTGACGTACCCGAAGACGGTGAATGTCAGCGCTTGCATGCCGTACCTGAGCACGGTGCGATAGACATTCACCGCTGTTTCGGTAGGCAACATTTGGAGAGCCGCTTCTCCTACTCGCCACACGGGATGAGCGAAGAGCCGGCCAGGCTCGGCAAGCATTTCGTGAATGGTAATCGTGCCTTCCCAGTACGGAAGGAACGCAGCCAGCACAACTCCGATGATGGCGATGGCATCGAGGGTCCACTGCGTGATGAGGCGGCGAACATTGAACTGTTCGCCCGGGGATCTCACCAGGCGCATGAGGACGAGGAGTCCAACGAGAGGCAGCGTTACGAATTTGGTCGTGAACGATACCGTGGTGACGATGATGCCGGCCCGAAGCGCTCCCAGGCCGCCGATGATGACCATCGCGATGCCTGTGGTGGCGAGGAGCATCACCGTTGTGTCGTTGTGAACCTGACCCGAATTCTCGAATGTCATATTGGGTTGCCATGCGACGAGCATGGCGGCAGCCACCGCGAGTGACTGGTTTCGCGTCAGGAACCGGGCAAGATAATAGGCAAGCCCGGTGGCGGCAATCGCGACCAGTGAGCCGAACACCTTGAATCCGACGATGGCGGCTACCGGATCGGGGCCTGTGATCCTCATGATGATGCTGCAGATCGTCGTCCATACCGGCCCATACACGGTGCCGATATCGATCCAGTGCTGGTATGGCAGCAGGGGATGGTCGGGGAATTGTTGAAGCTCATGGACGTACGGATTTATTCCGTTAGCCTTCAGGTCGCCGATCATGGCGTAGAAGAACACGTCGGAGTTTGATGGTGGCATCAGGAACATGATGATATGGGACCCGATTGGCCCTATCATCCATTTCCAGAATGATGGCTTGTCGGTGCGGAGCATTCGCCAGAAGACGATCGCCTGGAGCGCAAAGAGGATGATGAACGAGGCGCGAATGGTGTAGGCGATGACGCCTGGCGGCAGCGAATAGTGCGGCAGGAGCCAGGAAAGGGCGTCTTGCCACAGTGCGACGCGTTCCACCGCGCCCCACGATTCGGCGATCTGCGTCAGGCCGACGATCGAATCTCGCGGGGTCCCCAGCAGGGCGAGACACATCAGGAGCCACGCAACCCACGAGATCGCGGTTACGTGCCACAGCGATAACCGGTCGATCTTCCGCAAGACGGAGAAACGCCAGCCCATATTGTGGTGGGCCTGGCGGTCGACGGCGTCTTGAGAGCGTGCGGAAGCGGTCATCGCTGACCCAGGATCGTCAATCACGTAGTGAAGTCTAGATCGTCCCCGCCGGTTCGCCAAACTCCCGCGCCGGACCATCTATTATTGCCAGTTGTATACGGCGTAGGGCGACGGTTGTCTGGATGTGACGATGACGAGGCTGCGGCAAGTGGCGACAAGGAATTGGCTCTGGCTGCTGGTTGCCGGCATGCTGGTGCGTCTCGCGATCGCGCCATTCTTTTATGGTTTCCAGTACGACATGGATACGTTCGGGAGTTGGGCCCGGACGTTGGTGTCGGAGCCGTTCCGGTCGTTCTATGCCGTGGCCGAATCCCCTGATCATTTGCCAGGCGACCTCTACCTGCACTACCTCCTTGGCTCCCTGTTCGAACTCGCCGGTGGGCAGAACTTCCACGGAGAGGCCTACCGTTTCCTGCTCAAGGTTATCCCCGCACTCGCCGATCTCCTGATCGCACTTCTCATCTGGTACCTCCTGCGACGGCTGGTGACGGAGACGATCGCAAGGCTTGCGGCCGTTGGTTATATGCTGAATCCCGCCACCATTTTCCTGACCGCAGTATGGGGCCAGTGGGATGCTGTCTCCGGGCTCATCATGCTCGTCGGTTTGGGGGTTCTCTGGCTTCGCCCGGACAGGTGGGTTCTGGCGATTCCGCTGTTCGCGTGGTGCGTCATGATCAAGCCGCCGTTGGCACTCCTATGCCTGATTGGACTCCTGGTGATGCTTTTGGGAGAGATGCGCAAGGGGGGCCCGCTCTCGACCGTCATCCAACGACAGTTGGCGAACATCCTGGTCGCGGCAATCGTCGGACTTGGGGTGATGGCGCTGTTGCTTGCGCCGTTTGATACCGGACTCACCGGTACCTGGTCACGATGGTCGCTTGCAGACCGGGTTGGGGTCGCCGTGGACCTCTATCCATATACCACGCTGGGGGCCGCAAATATCTGGATGATCCCGCTGGGGTCTCCCGATCGTCAAAGCGACCAGGACGGAACGCTCGCCGGTCTCACGGAACAAGGTTGGGGAACCCTGCTGTTTGTGGGAGCGCTGATCTATGTGGGCTTCGTCCTTATCCGCCGGCAGCGCAGCCTTTCGCCGGTGCCGCTGGTCGTCTGGGCGATGGTGGTCGCCAACTATGCCTATTTCCTGTTCCCAACCCGTTCGCACGAGCGGTACATGTATCCCGCGGTTCTCCTGCTCGTGGTCCTCGCAGGCCTCCTGCGACTGGACTCCCGGGTTCTCCGGCTGACGGTGGCCGTGTCGGTGGTGTATGCCCTGAACCTGGTGGGTGTCTACTTCAACGTCCCCGGCATTCTCGAACCTGCGTTGTTCCTGACCCTCTCAGTCGCCAACATCCTGTTGTTCGCGATCGTGACCACACTTCCGTTCTGGTTGCGGGGTGAGGTTGGCGACGTTGAGGCAGCCGGGACATCGGCTGTCTTGCGCGCCGACGAGCCTGAGCCCGTGTTGCGTTAGGAATCCAGATCCTGCTTCAACTCGAAGAGCACGCGAATGGCGTCGAGCGGCGTGAGGGATTCGACCTCCAACTCCCTGAGGCGCTCGACGACGGGGTTTGGAGCGTCGAAGAAGGTGAGCTGCATCTTCGGCTCGTCCGTTGGCGCGGGTTGGCGCATGGCTTCGCGCCGGCCGGACCGGTTCTGAGTGCCGGGTTGATGCTGCTCGAGATCGGCGAGGATCTCCTCGGCGCGCCGGGTGATGCCCCGCGGGATGCCGGCGAGGCGGGCGACATGGATGCCGTACGACTTGTCGGCATTGCCCGCGACCACCTTGCGGAGGAAGACCACGCGCTCGCCGTCCTCCAGGACGTCCATGCGCGAGCAGGATACCCGGGGGAGCACATCGGCCAGCTCGGTCAGCTCGTGGTAGTGCGTCGCAAAGAGCGTCTTGGCGCCGAGCGATGGCGCGTTGTGGATGAACTCGACGATCGCGCGGGCAATGGCGAGGCCGTCGTAGGTGCTGGTTCCACGGCCAATCTCGTCCAGCACGACGAGCGATTTCGGTGTCGCGTGGTGGAGGATGTTCGCCATCTCGAGCATCTCGACCATGAAGGTGCTTTGGCCGGTGGCGATGTCGTCCTGGGCGCCGATGCGGGTGAAGATGCGGTCGACGATACCGATCGTCGCCTTTGAGGCGGGGACGAACGAGCCGATCTGGGCCATCAGGGTGATGAGGGCGACCTGCCGGAGCCAGCTCGATTTACCGGCCATGTTGGGGCCGGTGAGGATGACAACCTGCTCGGCGCCAGTATCGATGTAGGCGTCGTTCGGGACGTATTCGCCAGCCGGGAGCGTCGTTTCCAGCACAGGGTGGCGCCCGTCGGCGATCTCGATCGCGTCGTCCTCGTTGAGTTCGGGGCGGACATAGTCGCGATCGATGGCGACCTCCGCCAGGTTCGCGGCGACGTCGATCCGGGCGACAACCGAGGCGACCGTCAACAAGCGGTCGGCGTAGCCCGCCAGTTGGCGGAGCAGCTTGCGATAGGCGTCCGCTTCGAGGTCGTTGATCGTGTCCTCCGCGGTGAGGACGAGCGTCTCGTACTCCTTGAGCTGCGGCGTGAAGTAGCGCGTGGCGTTGGCGAGCGTTTGCTTGGCGATGTATTCGTCCGGAAGCGGAGAGCCGTCTTCGCCGCGCGACATCCGCTCGCGCTCGGCGTTGGCGAGGGCTGCGGATGTGACCTCGAGGTAGTAGCCGAAGACCTTGTTGTAGCCGACCTTGAGGTTCTTGATGCCGGTTCGGTCCCGCTCGGTGCGTTCGAGGTTGGCGATCCACTCGCGCGCCTCGCGGGCGCGGGCACGATGGCCGTCCAACTCGCTTGCGTAGCCTGGCCGGAAGACCTGTGCCTTGCCGAGCACGGCGGGTGGCTCGTCGACCAGCGCGCTGCTGAGCAGATCGGCGACGGCGTCGACGTCGGGGATCGGGTCGATGCCAGGCAGGTCACGGACGAGTGGCGCGAGATCGGGGAGGCCGGTGAGGGCATCCCTCAGTTGGCCGAGATCGCGTGGCACGGCGATGCTCGTCGTGATGCGGTTGGCGAGACGCTCGATGTCACCGACCTTGCCCAGCAGGTCGCGGGTCTTCGCCCGGGCGGCGGCGTTTTTCGTGAACCACTCGACGGCGTCAAGGCGCTCGTTGAGCGTGTCGACATCCAGCAGCGGCTGGTTGATCCACTTGCGAAGCAGGCGCGCGCCCATCGGCGTGCGGGTCTGGTCCAGCACGGCGGTGAGGCTGAGCTTGCGGTCGCCGCGAGAACTCTCGGTCAGCTCGAGGTTGCGGCGGGTCTGCGCGTCGAGCGTCATGTAGCCGCTGGTCGAGTAGGTCGAGAGGTTGGTGATCTGTTCCAGGCCGGAAAGCTGGGTGTCCTCGAGGTACTGGAGGAGGCCGCCTGCGGCGCGGATCGCGAACGGCTTGCCGGTGGCGCCGAAGCCATCCAGCGAATCGACCTCGAAATGGCGCATCAGGGATTGGGCGGCGCGCTCTTCGGTCCAGCGCCAGGCGTCCGTCTTGCTGATGCTGGCGTCTTCGGGCAGCCACGATGATTGTGGCAAGGCAAGGGAGTCGGTGAGGTCGGCCGGGACAACGATCTCGGGCGAGCGGAGGCGAAGGATCTCGCGCCCCAGGGCGAGCAGGGCTTCTTCCTGGCTCTCCTCGTTGATTTCGGTGACCTGGAACTCCCCGGTCGTGATGTCCGCGTGGGCGATCCCGGCGCGGTTCCCTTCGATCACGACCGCGACGATGTAGTTGTTCGTGCGGGCGTCGAGCATGGCCGGATCGACGATCGTGCCCGGGGTGACGACCCGGGTGACATCGCGTTCGACCAGGCCCCTGCCCTTGGTGGGCTCGCCGATCTGCTCACAGATCGCGACCTTGTAGCCGGCGGAGATCAGGCGGGCGATGTAGCCATCGGCCGCGTGGTACGGGATGCCGGCGAGCGGGACGCGATTGCCTTTGCCCATGTCGCGGCCGGTGAGCACGATATCGAGAATCTCGGCGGCGATCTCCGCGTCCCGGTCGAAGGTCTCATAGAAGTCCCCGAGCCGGAAGAGCAGGATGTGCTCGGGGTAACGCGACTTGATCTGCAGGTATTGACGCCGCATGGGGACGACGTCCTTTGTCGCTTTCTTGTCGTCGGATGTGGCCGTACTCATTCGGTGGT
>CAZVAA010000042.1:0-13371 GCA_964624125.1 uncultured Sphaerobacteraceae bacterium
CCCAGCTCGGCGGCGGACCGGTGTGTCCCGATCCAGGTCACCGCGTCCTGCCGGGTGTACGGGTAAGGGATGTAGAGGGTCGTCTGTGCGATCTCCGGGGACTGCAGCAGTTCGGTGACGCGGTCGATGTCTGCTTCGCTGAAGGGGCGCAGGAGGAGACGGTCGGTTGTGATCTCGGGAATGATCATGATCATGGACTCCAGTGGAACCATTATGTCGCTGCCGAATGCTAGCGCACGTATTGACCGGATCACAGGCTACCGATAGGATCGGGCCACAGTTCCCTATCAACGGCATGGGCCAGGCGGACTGCCGGGTCCTTCATATAAAGGACGTGTCATGTCGACCACTACTCGTTCAGGCGTATCCGGTAGCTTCAATCGTCGGCGTTTCCTCGGCGCATCGGCGGGCGCCAGCGCCGCGCTCTTCGGTCTCTCCGGCGTCTCGCCGTGGGGGCGGGCCGTCATCGCGCAGGATGGCGCGCGGGAGTTCCATGCCGCCTGGCCGTATCTCGAGCCGCCGCAGGGGCACCACAACGAATTCGTGACCAACTCGATCATGAAGACGCCGAATATCTACGGCGACATGATCTGGCAGCCCTTCGCGCTCTACAACTGGGGCGCGCAGGAGTGGATGCCCCTGATGGCGACATCGTGGGGGTTCGTGAACTCCTCGGGGAGTGGCGCGACACCGGCCGCCACGGCGGTGGCGGAGCCTGACCTTGGCGAGATCGCGCAGGCTGAAGAGGGCGCGGATGCGTTCCAGATCCGGCTGCGCGAGGGCTGTGTCTGGGATGACGGGTCGCCGTTCACGACCGAGGACGTGATCACCACGTTCAACCTGCAGCGTCTCATGTCGGGGGTCGTCTGGCAGTATATCGAGCGGATCGAGGTGGTGGACGACCTCACGATCAACTTCATCATGCGGGAGCCGTCGACCATCGTGCAGCGGTATATCCTGCGCACCAGCACGCAGCCGACAGCCGTGTATGGAGAGTGGGCGGATCGCGCGGCCGAGTTGTTCGATTCCGGGCTGTCGATCGACGACAACGAGGTCAAGCAGCTCCTGCAGGAGTTCGTCCAGTTCCGGCCCGACCGGGTGGTGGCGAACGGCCCGTTCACGATGGATCTCGCGTCAATTACCGGGTCGGAGATGACGCTGGTCCGGAACGATTCCGCGTGGAACGCCGACCAGGTGCAGTTCGATCGCATCCGCAACTTCAATGGACGGGGCGAGGCGATCATCGCGGTGATCCTGACGAAGGAAGTGGACTACGGTACCCAGGCGTTCCCGCCGGCGGTCGAGGAGGAGATGCTCGCCGAGGGGTTCCGGATTGTCCGTCCGCCGATCTATTCGGGGCCGAGCCTGGCGTTCAACCATGGCTCGTTCCCGGAATTCGATGACAAGCGGGTGCGGCAGGCGATCGCGCATGCCATCGATCGGGACCAGAACGGCTTCATCTCGATGGCGGATTCCGGGATCGCGTCCGAGTACATGACCGGGATGAGCGACAACCATGCCCGTGCCTGGCTGGATGAGGCGGCGCTCGGTGAGTTCAACTCGTATCCGTATGATCTCGAGCAGGCGGAGGCCCTGCTGCTGGACGCCGGCTGGACCCGCGATGGGGATCTCTGGTTGACGCCTGAGGGGCGTGAGGCGGCGTACGAAATCACATGGCCCGCGGAGTATCCGGACTGGTCTGCGGCCGGCGCCAACGCGACCGAGCAGCTCAATGCGTTCGGGTTCCAGATCTCGCCACGGCCGATCACCGCCGAGCAGCAGCCGATCGATGTCGACCAGGGCAAGTTCGATATCGCCGTGGTTGGGTGGGGCAGCTCGACCAACCCGCATCCGCACTTCTCGTATACGGCGGCGTTCTATACCTACAACCTGCTGGCCATCAACAGTGGCGGGTTGGGGACGCAGTTCTCGCTGGTCCAGGAGACCGATTCGGTGGGCGAGGTGGATCTCGAGCAACTGACGATCCAGTCGGCCGAAGGGATGGATGTCGAGGCGCAGCGGGAGAGCATCGCGGTGATCGCGAAGGCGTACAACGAGCTCCTGCCCCGTATCCCATTGTGGGAGCGCTACGGCAACAACAGCATCATTGAAGGCCTGCGGACCGGTCCGTGGCCGGCTGATGACGACCCGATCTACCAGAACAGCCCGTATGCGGACGGCATCGTCACGATGCTGATGCTGCAGGGGCGGATCGGGCCGGCTGAATAAGGCGGTCGAACTCGATGGCGTGAGGGCGTCCGGAGTACTCCGGACGCCCTCACGTTGTCATTGACAGCGGGACAGGCCGGGGTAGGCTGACAGGCATCGGAACAGGCGTTTCTCGCGGGAGTCGAGCATACGTGGCGCATTCGATCATCGATACCGACATTCACACCAGCTATATCCCGGACCAGGTTGCGGAATACCTGCAGGAGCCGTTCAGGAGCCGGTTCCTGAACGGGAATCGCGGGCCCGGCGTGCAGGGCTACTGGAACCCGGGCGGGGTGATCCGCGCCGACGCGGTGACCGACGATGGTGACCGCATCGGAGGCCGGCCTGACCTGCTGGCGAAGCACTTTTTTGATGAGGAGAACATCGAGTACGGCATCCTCAACCCCGAGGGCGGTATTCACATCGGCGTCTCGCCGGATCTCGACTACTCGGCGGCGCTGTTGTCAGCGATCAACGACCACATGATCAACGACTGGCTGCCGGTCGATCCCCGGTTCCGGCTGTCGATCTCGGTGGGGCCGAACGATCCGGTCGCGGCCGCGGCGGAGATTCGCCGGGTGGGGCGGACGCCGGGCGTGGTGCAGGTGTTGATGGGGAGCGGCGCGCGGATCGCGTATGGCCAGCGGTTCTATCACCCGATCTACGAAGCCGCGCAGGAGGTCGGGATTCCGGTCGCGATCCATCCGGGGAACGAGGGTGTCGGGATTACCGGACCGACCAGCGCCGCGGGATATGCCAGCACCTATTTCGAGTGGCATTCCGGGTTGGTGACCAGTTACATCTCCCACCTGATCAGCCTCATCAACGAAGGCGTGTTCGTCCGGTATCCGGAGCTGATGTTCGTCCTTATCGAGGGAGGCATTTCCTGGCTGCCACCGTTGATGTGGAGGATGGACAAGAACTGGAAGGCGCTGCGGATGACCGTGCCGTGGCTGACCGAGCCACCGAGCGAGATGATCTCGCGGCATATCCGCCTGACGACACAGCCGATCGAGGAGCCGGAGAATCCCCGGCATCTCGCGCAGATGCTGGAGATGTTCGATTACGGATCGATGTTGATGTTCTCCAGCGATTTCCCGCACTGGGATGGGGACACGCCGGATTTCGCGGCGCGATTCATCCCGAAGGAACAGCGGGGGAACGTGATGTCCGAGACCGCGAGGCGGCTGTACAAGCTGCCGGAGGGACCGGCGTGAGCGAGCGGGCGACGGCCGCGACACAGCGCGTGTTTGCGGCGCATGTCGACGAGGTGCGGCATGGCGGGCATATCGTCGAGATCAACGGGTTGTCGATCGGGTTGTTCCCGGTGGGGGACGAGATCGTCGCCGTGCTCAACATCTGCCCGCATGAGCTGGCGCCGGTGTGCCGGGGCGTCCAGCGAGGAACGTCGTTGCCGTCCGCGCCCGGCGAGTTCATCTGGGGCCGTGAGGACGAGATTCTCGCCTGCCCGTGGCACCAGTGGGAGTTCGACCTGCTCACCGGGCAGTCGTTGACCGATCCGAAGGTGCGGGTGCGGACCTTCCCGGTCGAGGTTGAGGATGGCGAGGTCTATGTGCGGTTGCGCGGCGCGCGACGATGACGGAGGGGCCGCCATTCGAGCGGTATCCGGGCCCGCCTCGCCGGGATGACGCTTCGTTCCGGGTCATCAGCCCATGGCGTGACGCACTGGCGTGGGTCTCAGTGGCAGGGCTGCTCGCGGTCAGCCGGTTCCTGGTGCGCGAGGAGGATGGCTGGCGGGATGCGCTGGTGGGGACGCCTCGTTGGCAGGAACCGGACGGGGTGCCGTGGGGGCTGGAGCGGCGCGACCCGGTCGAGCTGGTCTTCCGGACGACGGGAGATTCCGCGACTGGCGCGGTGGCGTACGTCAGCGTAACGCGGACGGCGTGCGTGGTTCGAGTCGAGGGCGTTGGTAGCCTGGCGCGGGTTCGCGAGCTCGTTGCGGTGCCTGATGAGGCGAGGATCGTGGAGCGCGAGGGGGTCGTGAAGATCGAGATCCTGGCCAGGTAGGTAGCCGGCTCGGGAAGCGGGGTGCCACGCAAAAAACCCGCCCGGTTGGTGATGTCACCAGCCGGGCGGGTTTTTACATGTCGTGGAAGGTGTGCCTAGGCAGCGATCCAGTGGTGCTCGCGGATGAGGGCCTCAATGGTCTCGGGCGAGACAGCGTAGCAGCTGAGCGCGTCTTCCTGGGTGATCAGGCCCTGGTCGAGCGCTTCGCTGATGGTCATGGATGCGGGGATGTTGAACTGCTCGCAGAGACGCTGCAGGTTCTGCCCGATCGCCACGTGGCGGGCGATATCCCAGGTGGTGACCCGGGCGGCACGGATATCTTTTTCGATCTTCTCCAGCGGCATGTCTTCCAGATCCGAAACTGGTACGTGCTTGCGATCGGCAAGCAACTGGATACCGGCGCGAATCCGCAACTGCTCAGATGCATCAAGCTTAGTCGTCAATCTGGCATCTCCCTTCTGGTGAGGATCGATCAGGTGTGAACGTGATGAGGGGTAGGGTGGTGGTAGAACTCCTTATGAACGTACCAAGGCATTGGAACCAATCCAATGCCGGTCGTGACGCCCGTCGCTACAACTGGTGCATTGTGGGAGTCCGGAGCGGAAATCCCTATGATGCATAGCCTTGCGCCGGTTACGCCTTATTCCGTTATGGTGATTATACCATACTGCAGGATTGTCAACAATCTGCAATTGCGATAACAGTGTGAAGTACGGGGTTTCGCCTGAACCGGCGCAACGCCGACGTACGGACGCATGGTCTGAATCGCCGGGATACCGGGGAATTGCACCGTATCAACATTATGGCTGCCGGTGGCTTATTTAGTTCTGTGACGAGGAGTCCACGGCGTGCTCGGGTTCCATCGGGTGCCGCTTGTTGGTGGCGAAGAGCAGGGCCACCGTTGCCAGGAGCACCGCGCCGGTGACCACGAAGGTTGCGCGGAAGCCGATGCCGGCGGCGAGGCTGGCGCCCGCCAGCGGGCCGAGGAAGCCACCGAAGGACGCCGCGGTGTTCATGAACCCGAAGACGGTGCCGCGGCGAGCGGGGTCGGTCACGCTGGCGATGAGGGCGTTGGCGGCGGGGATCATGCCGCCGGCGAAGATGCCGAAGACCGCCTGCAGGACGATGAGCTGCCACGGTTGGGTGACCAGCGCCATCGGCAGGTAGATCAGGCCGGAGCCAAGCGCCGCGAACATCAGGATCTTCGTGTGGCCACGCTTGTCGCCGAGTCGTCCGAAGTAGACCGACGAGATGGCGCTGGTCAGCCCCAGGATGCCGAGGGTGAAACCCGCCAGTGTCGAGGTGCTCTCGCTGGTATCCGCCAGTACATCGACGAAGAGCGGGATGATCGGCTGCACCGCGGAGGAGGCGAAGCGGATCGCCAGCATCGCGAAGGTCAGCGAAAGCAGGACGGGGCCGAGCAGGATCTTCCACGAGTAGGACTGCGATGGCGCATCCTTGCCGGTTGGCTGGGGCGTGAATTTCTCCTGCACGAGGAAGAGGGTGATCAGCCCGGCGCTCAGGAGCATCAGCGATGCGACGCCGAAGGTGGCACGGTAGCCGATCCGGTCGGCGAGCAGGCCGCCGACCAGTGGCCCGATCGCGGCACCGGAGAAGACCGCGGTCTGGATCAGGCCAAGACCATAGCCAAGGCGTTCTTTCGGCATGGTCACGGCGATCAGGGCGGTCGCGGCGGTGACGGTTCCTGCCAGCGCGCCTTCGATGACGCGAAGGCCGAGCATTTGCCACGGGTTCACGACGAGCGCGGCGAGGCCGATGGTCACGAAGGATGCGAACTGGGCGCGCAGGAGCATCGGCTTGCGCCCCTTGCGATCGGCGAGCGCTCCCCACATCGGAGAGGTGATCGCCATCATCGCGGCGCCGACGGCAAGGATGACGCCGGTCCACAACGCCTGTTGCTCGGTGGTCTCGACGCCCAGCTCACCGAAATAGAGGGGCAGGAATGGCGTGCGGAGGTTGAACCCCATGATGGCGAGGAGCTGCGCGGCCCAGATCGCCCAGAGGTTCCGTCGCCAGGAGATGCGGCCTTGCGGCGCGCGGAAGAAGCGTCCGACCGCATCGCGACCGAGATGGAAGTCGTCGGGAATGTTTAGCGCCGAGCGCGCCGCTTCCAGGGGATGAAAGCCCCGTTGGTTGTCCTCCGGATCTGGAGGTGTGTTGTCTGATTCAGATGAGGAGGGCGGCTCGGTCGTACTCATGGCTTTGAGTGTATCGCAGTCCTCACGCCATGAGGAACGGGAGGGCAGGTGGCCGTAGCGATCGGGAGTCGCTTCAGTCCCGTTGTGTGGCTGTATTCTCGCCGGCCGTCCATGAGGTCATGGCCGAGAAGGCGAGCAGCACGAAGCCTGTGATGACCGCGACGGTCGGCGCGATCTGGTCGTCGATCGTGAGTGTCCCGACCGCGCCGGCGATCGCCATGACGATGAGGACGCCGCCGAGCAGGGAGATATGCGGCACGCCGAACGCGTTGGCAGGCAGGAAATGTGCGCCGACGACGAGGACTACCCAGAGGACAACGAGCTCCGGTCGGTCGAAGACGATGTTCAGCACCATCGCGCCCACCGGGATCGCGATGAGCTCGAACGCGAGTGCCATCCAGTAGGCGCGAAGGGCCTGGGCATCCGGCGCGGGAGTCGTGGGCGTTGGCCGCGTCATGCCGGACCAGATTGCGGCGATGGCGGCGACGCCTCCGGATATGCGCGCGACCAGGGGCCACGGGTCGGGGAGGTCGCCGGCATTGACGAACACGAACATTGCCCCGAAGGCGATGCCGATCAGCGTGAAGATCCTGGAAAGGTGCATGAATGGGGCGACGTCCTCACGGAAGGCGCATGTTGATCGGGTCCCGGCTCAAGTGTATGCCATGGTCAAGGGAAAAACAGGGCGATACACGACCGGGGAGGCACGGAGACCCCCGGTCGGGCGCCGGGGAATGATGCTCAGAGCCCGCGTGAGGAGATGATCCGGCTCCACCAGGGCGTGGTGACCGCGATGACGGCGAAAACCATCGCCCCGATGACGATGACGGTGGTGTTGAAATCCGTCAGGTACATCACGACGAAATAGGCGATGCCCAGCAGCGCCCAGATGATGCCGATGCTCTGTTGTTTCGACGAGTCCATGAGTGTCCCCTCCTCTTGTAATACGTGTCGTGACTCCATCCTACGCATGGTCATGGAGTGGTGGTATCCACCGATCGGTTGATATTCCGGAATTGCCCGGGAATGGGCGTCTGGTGTGGAACGTGCGACTGGAGATGGTGCCTTGCCAGGGCTGGCGTCCGAAACCGTAACGCGGGCCCGGTCGTTGGAGGGGCGGGACTCAAGAGGTTTTTGACGCGATTCACCTCTCTCAAGGAGATGATTGCATGCGATTTTTGAAATCCGGTTTCGCCCTGCTGGCGCTGATGCTGGCGGTCACGGGCGCAACGACGTGGCAGGCCTCCGCGCAGGAATCCACCCCGGAATCCTCCGGGGCGGGAACGATCGAGGTTCACGCCCGATTGTGCGATGAGGTTCCCGCTGACTGGTTCGAGGAATGCCACGAGAGCGCTTCCCCCGACACGTTTATTGTGGCGGTGAATGAGGAAACCAGTATGGCCGTCGAGGGCACCACCGACGCGAACGGGAATGTGGTGCTTGAGGTAGAGCCGGGTACCTGGACGATTTCCGGACCGCCGGCCGATACGCTCCAGGACTGGTTCGTCTATTGCTCGACCAGCGATGCGCCCGGCGACGATATCGGTCATCCGGTGACGGTCGGGGCGGGGGCGAACGTCGTTTGTGACTTCTTCTTCGTGCCGGCCGACCTGAGCGGCCAGGTCGATGTGGTGGCGAATGTGAATCTCTGCATCGCACCGGGCTGCACCGAGCTGCCGGAGGCGATCGAGCCGGCTGACGGCGTGAGCGTCGAGCTCTCCGACGTCAATACCGGTGAGGCGCTGGGTGAGTGCAGCAGTGCGGGCGGCCAGTGCGTGATCGAGGATGTGCCGGCGGTGCCATCCGTCTCCGTGATGGTTGACCCGAACACGATGCCTGACGGCTACATGCTGGATCCGAACCCGGCGAACTACGAGATCGCGCCGGAGGCCCCGGAGTTGTGGATCCTGCTCTACCCAATCGAGGGATTCCCGCCGGAAGGAACGCCGGAGGCGCCCGAGGTGCCGGACCTGCCGCTGGCGATGGAGCTCCCGGCGTCGGTTTACACGGGCACGTGCGCCGACCTCGAGATGGCGACGTCGGCCGAGCCGTTGAACGACCTGACGATGGTCGATGCCGAGCACGGCGGATCGGCGGATGCGCTGGTGGCGGCGTCCGGGTATACGCGGATGCCGATGACGGTCGATGAGTTCATGGCCGGTGAGTACGCGATCGCGGTCCTCGATGAGGGCCAGGAGGTCATCGCGTGTGGTGACGTCGGTGGCGTGATCGACGAGGCTGGCGCGGTGGCGATCGGTCTGGCGCCGGTGGATGATTCCGGCGCGGCCGGGATCGCCTATATCGCGCCGCGCGGCGAGGGTGAGACGGGTATCTCGGTCTTCCTGGTGCCGGAGGGACTGATCCCGACGGTGGTTCCGGAGATCGGGCCGGAGTCGACCCCCACGACCTGATCTTCCGCAACGGGTCCCGAGATGAACGAGCGCTCCCCGGAAACCGGGGAGCGCTCGTTGTGTTAAGGGAAGCGCTGGTTTTGGTGCCTTCGGCCCCAGGCTACATGCCCGGGGTCCGAGCGGCGCCGGGATCGACGGCCGGTTCGGCCGGTTCCTGGACAAGCACCATGTCGACCCCGCGCTCGCGGAGGGCGACGATGTTCGCGGCGGTGAGGAGGACGACGTCCTTGAGGACGTACTGGCCCTCCAGCGTCGGGGCGTTGAAGTCGCCGGCGAAGAGCTCGCCGGGGAAGAGGACGAGCGGCGACATGACGCCGATCATCGCCATGCCAAGGAGGGCGAGACCCATCCGCAGGTAGCGACCGGTGAGCAGGGAGGCGCCGATCGCGGTCTCCATGAGCGCGACGAGGATGCGACCGACGTCACCGGGAATGATGCCGAGGGAGAGTTCCTCCATGGCTTGCTCGGCGATGCCTTCGGCCGGGCTGACGCCGGGGAAGAACTTGAGGACGCCAAAGGCGAGGAAGACGAACCCGAGACTGATGCGCACCAGCGGCACGCTGTTTCGCGCGAGCCATTGCGTGATGGTGGCGTCGAGGCGGTTGATGGGATGGAAGCGTTGACGGTTCTGCATGGGGACATCCTTTCAA
This sequence comes from uncultured Sphaerobacteraceae bacterium, assembly GCA_964624125.1. GTDB lineage: Bacteria > Chloroflexota > Chloroflexia > Thermomicrobiales > UBA6265 > UBA6265. The sequence goes on from CAZVAA010000042.1 coordinate 9,520, forward strand.
TCGTTCAATGCCCGGGCTGGCATGGCGCAAGGCGGCCGGTACCTCATTGACAGACTGGCGAAGAAACCTGTGACGGGACTGAGACGGGAGCGGTATTTGGGGCGTGTCGGCATTCCCGCCTTGCCCAGTCTGGGGATCACCGAAAGCTGGCACATCCACCCGGAGGATGAAATCGGGGTACGACGGCGGGATTACGGAAGGGGAGCATGACCCCCGTGCGAGTCTGTTGAACGGAACAGGGCCAACCGGTGTCACAACTTTCGGTTAGCGGTGTCTTGTGGTTGAGCCTCCGGAATATGAGGAGGAACAGTCATTCAAGGAGACACCATGACCATTGCTATCGCGACGTCCGGGCTGGTAAAGACCTTTGGTCCTGTCCGGGCGCTGGACAATCTCAACCTGACCGTCAGGGCGGGCGAGGTGCACGGGTTCCTGGGGCCGAACGGCGCCGGCAAGTCCACCACGATCCGGGTGCTGCTCGGGTTGCTGCGGGCCGATTCCGGCCAGGTGGAGGTGCTCGGGCGTGACCCGTGGCATGACGCGGTGGAGCTGCACCGCCGGATGGCGTATGTGCCGGGGGATGTGGAGCTTTGGCCGGAGCTGACGGGCGGCGAGGCGATCGACCTGCTTGGTCGCTTGCGGGGCGGGCTCGACCCGGCCCGGCGGAACGAGCTGGTCGAGCGGTTCGACCTCGATCCGACGAAGAAGGGACGGACCTACTCGAAGGGCAATCGCCAGAAGGTCGCGATCATCGCGGCGCTGGCCTCCGACGCGGAGTTGCTGTTACTGGACGAGCCGACGGCCGGGTTGGATCCCCTGATGGAGGTGGTCTTCCGGGATGTGATCCGGCGGGTGAAGGCGGAGGGGCGGACCGTGTTGCTCTCCAGCCACATCCTCGCGCAGGTCGAGGAGCTCGCCGGGCAGGTCAGCATCATCCGGCAAGGCCAGATCGTGCAGTCGGGGACGCTCAGGGATATGCGTCTCCTGACCCGGACCACGATCGAAGCCGACACCAGCCAGCCGGTCACCGGGCTGGAGCGGATGCCAGGCGTCCATGACCTGCAGGTCGATGCTGGGCGGGTGCGATTCGTCGTCGACGGGGAGCATCTGGACGTGGCGATGAAGCATGTGAGCGGGTTTGGCCTGAGCTCGCTGACCAGTCATCCGCCGACGCTGGAGGAACTCATGCTCCGGCATTATGGCGACGAGCTTGCTGCTTCCGGGAACGGTGGAAGCGAGGTGCAGCGATGAGCGCGATCGTTGTCCGGGAATCGACGCCCGCGGCTGCCACTCGCTCCCGCGGGAACGCGCTTGAAGGGACCGGCACGCTCATCCGGTTCATCCTGCGGCGCGAGCGCATCAGGCTTCCCGCCTGGCTGCTGGGGTTCGCGATCATGCTGTCCTTCTTCCTGCGGGCGCTGGCCGAGTTGACCGCAACGGAGGAGCAACGACGTGACCTTCTCCGGATCATGGAGGGGGCGGTCGGGGCCATCTTTGGCCCTGGATATGGCCGCTACGACATCACCGCGGAGCGGTATGTTGTCGGCGTGTACGGGTTGTTCTTCTTCCTGGCGGCCGCCTTGATGAGCATGCTGCTGGTTGCGCGGCATACCCGGGCCGAGGAGCAGAATGGCCAGGCCGAGCTTCTCCGCTCCAATGTGGTGGGGCGGCATGCGCACCTCACCGCGGCGCTGGCCGTCGCGGCTGGCGCGAATGTGGTGCTGGCGTTGGTCCTGGCCGGAACCATGATCGCCAACGGTCACGCGGGTGGCGACGGGTTGCTGTTCGGCGCAAGCGTCGGGGCGGTTGGCCTGGTGTTCGCCAGCATCACCGCGACCACCGTCCAGTTGACCGGCTACTCACGGACCGCCATCGGGATGGCGGGCGCGGTGCTTGGCGTGGCGTGGGTAGTGCGGGCCGTCGGCGACATGATCCGCGACTACGGCAGCCCGCTGTCGTGGTTCTCGCCGCTGGCGTGGTCGAACCAGACCCGGCCGTACGTGGATGGCCGGTGGTGGCCATTGCTGCTTTCGGTCGGGCTGGCCGCTGCCGCATCAGTGGCCGGATATGCGCTGTCGATCCGCCGGGATTTCGGCGAGGGGGTGATATCCGCCCGCGCCGGGAAACCGTCCGCGGCGCCGTGGCTGAGCTCGCCGCTCGCGGCCGCGTTCCGGCTGCAGCGGGGTAGCCTGCTGTGGTGGACGGTGGCGCTGTCGACGTTTGGGTTCATCTTCGGGGCGCTTGGCGACCAGGTCGCGGATCCGGAGGCGATGAGTGAGCGCCGGCTCGAGATGTTCGGCGGCTCCGTGAACACCTTGCTTGACGGCTACCTCGCGGTGATCACGCTGTTCACGGCGGTGTTCTCCGGCATGATGGCGCTCCTCGGCGTGCAGGCGATGCGGAGCGAGGAGACAGGGGGCCGGGCCGAGCCCGTGCTTGCGACGGCGACCAGCCGGTGGGCATGGTCTGGCGGCTACCTGGCCGTGATGACGCTGGGCGTGATGGTGCTGTTGGCGGTGGCCGGTGCCATGACCGGCGCCGGCGCGGCGGTCGCGGTTGGCGACACATCCTACGTATGGGATGTGGCGGTGGCGCACCTGGCCTATGCGCCGGGCGTCCTGGTTGTGCTCGGGCTTGCGGCGTTGCTGTACGGCGTGCTTCCGCGGGCGATCGGGGTGACGTGGGTCGTGATCGGCCTGAGCCTGTTCGTCGGGGTCTTCGGGACGAGCATGGACCTTCCGGGATGGCTTCATGCCCTGTCACCCTTCGAGCCCATTGGTCGTCCTCCGCTTGAGTCGATCTCCTGGCCGGCGTCGATGACGCTCGTCGTGATCGCGGCCGCGTTGATGGTGGCGGGGATGGCGGGATTCCGCCATCGGGACCTGGAATCGAAGTAGCACATACGTCCTGGTTGCCGGCATCGATCGCCGGCAACCAGGGAGAGGACGAGCAATGAGCGACCATGCCACGGATTCGGCGACCAGCGCCTTCGTCGCCCACCGCAACCTGTTGTTCACCATTGCCTACGAGATGCTGGGATCGGCCTCCGATGCCGAGGACATCCTGCAGGAGACCTGGCTGCGGTGGGTGAACGTGGATCTGGAGCAGGTGCGTGACCAGCGCGCCTACCTGGTGCGGATCGTCACCCGGCAGTCGATCAACCTGTTACGGACCATGAAACGCCGGAAGGAAGCGTATGTGGGCGAATGGTTGCCCGAGCCGCTGCTGACGGCGCCGGACGTGGCCGAGGATGTCGAACTCGCCGAGAGCGTGTCGATGGCGCTGATGATCGTCCTTGATTCGCTCTCGCCAACGGAGCGGGCGGTTTTCGTGCTGCGTGACGTGTTCGATGTCAGCTACGAGGAGATCGCGGAAGCGGTGGACAAGAGTCCCGTGGCCGTTCGCCAGATCGCCCATCGTGCCCGGCAGCATGTCAACGCCCGTCGCCCGCGTGAGGTGGTCCCGGTGAGTGAAGCCCGGGCGGCCTTGGCGTCGTTCCAGCGCGCGCTCGATACCGGGGACCTGCAGGGGCTTCTTGACGTGCTCGCGCCCGAGGTTGTGTTCATCGGTGACGGTGGTGGGGTCAGGCAGGCGGCGGCGCGACCGATTGTCGGCGCCGGGAAGGTGGCTCGCGGGCTCCTTGGCGGGCTTGGCAAGCACCCCAGTACCTTCACCGCATCGCCAACCATGGTCAACGGCGCCCCGGCGCTTCTCATGCATATGGACGGCGAGCTTGACGGCGTCCTGGCGGTCCGCGTCGAGGACGGTCGTATCAGCGGTCTCTACTATGTGCGCAACCCCGAGAAGCTGTCGCGGGTGGGAGCGGAAACCTTGCTGACCTTGCGGGGGTAG
>CAZVAA010000042.1:13471-14713 GCA_964624125.1 uncultured Sphaerobacteraceae bacterium
AGGAGGGGGAGGGTCATCAGGAGGACGAAGGCCATCGGCAGGGTCCAGCCGCCGGAGATGTCGCGAATGAGCCCGACCACCAGTGGCCCGAGTGCCGCCAGGCCGTAGCCGACGCTCTGCGCCATGCTGGAGAGGTCGGCGGCGTGGTGGGAATCGGGCGTGCGGAGCCCGATGAAGGTGAGGGCGAGGCTGAGGGTCATACCACTGCCAAAGCCGAAGACGACCACCCAGAACGCGGTGAGGGTGAGCGGCACGATCAGGAGGCCGATGAGGCCCACCGCACAAAGGATGGAACTGAGCCAGATCAGCCAGCGCTGGTCGTCGCGACGGTAAACGAGGAGAGGCCCGATGAAGGATCCGGCCATGCCGAAGAGGGGCGAGATGGAGAGCATGAACCCGGCGCGGGTCTCTTCCATGCCCTCGGCGATGAGATAGGTTGGCAGCCAGGCGGATACCGAGAAGAAGAGCAACGACTGCATGCCCATATAGAGGGTGACGAACCAGGCGAGCCGGTTGCGCCAGAGACCGGTCGGGGCGTGGATGCGCATGCGCGTGTGCCCGTTGCCACGGGCGCGGATGAGCCATGGGGTGAGTATCGGCAGGACAAGTGCCGCGCCGATGGCCGTGAGGGCGAGTCCGCCGCGCCAGTCGAGCCCGAACGCGTTCATGAGCGGCAGGGTGATGCCGGCACCGATGGCGCCGGAGCCGGAGATGGCGGCGGAGTAGATCGCGGTCATCTGGCCGAGACGCTTCGGCGCCTCGCGCTTGATGAACCCCGGGACGACGACGTTGCCGATGGCGATGGCGGCGCCGATGACGACGGTGCCGGCGAAGAGCGCGGGCATGGGCGGGGCCGAGCGGAGCAGGATGCCGCCGATGAGGACGACGAAGAGGCCTACCAGGACGGCTTCCATACCGAAGCGTCGAACCAGTGTCGGGGCGAAGGGAGAGACAAACCCGAAGCAGATGACCGGGATGGTGGTGAGCATGCCGGCCACGGTGCCACTGATGCCGGTGGCGTCGATGATCTGCTCCAGCACCGGGGAGACGGCGAGCAGGGGCGCGCGGAAGTTGAGCCCGACCATGAGGATGGTCACGATCAGGAAGAGCATGGGCATGGTGCCGCGCCGGGCGCGGATCGTCGTCGACATCGGGGACCGTTCGTGTCAGGGCAGATAGCGTCTTCCCGGCTGGCGGGACTGCTTCATCCTACTATGCAAACCCCTGCCGGTGAACCAGCGA
>CAZVAA010000042.1:14813-16171 GCA_964624125.1 uncultured Sphaerobacteraceae bacterium
GATGGTGCGGCCGGCGTCGGCTTCGAGCATCTGGTCGGTGTGCGGGTCGGGCGGGAGATGATCGGGGAAACCGTGGTCGCGCACCGCGCGGTCCCACCGGATCCAGTCATCGACCGCATCGGGGATCTCCTGCGCATGGTTGACGGTGAAGGCGCCGCTGCGCTCCAGGTGACGTTGCCACCAGGCAGCGCTGTGGAAGCACCAGTAGTCGGGTTCCCACCAGGGCTCGAGGTGTTCCGGCACTTCGCCGATCTCGTGCGTCAGCCCGGGCACGACGATGCCGAATTGGCCATCGGGCTTCAGTAATCGCGCGACCGTCGGGGCGTAGAGGTCGTCTGTGCCGAAATACTGGTAGGCGTCGATGCTGATGACGGCGTCGAAGAAGCCGTCCGCAAAGGGCAGGGCATGGGCTTCGGCATGGATCGGGAAGACGCGGTCCCCGACGCCGGCCTCGCGGATACGCTGCAGGTTGGAGGTTGCATCGATCCAGAGATCGGTTGCCCAGACCTGTATGTCGAACTCTTTGGCGAGGAAGATCGAGCTCATCGCCATGCCGCAGCCCAGATCGAGCACCCGCATGCCGGGACGCAGGACCATCTGGCGGGTCACCGACTCGGTGAGCCAGAGAGCGTTGGGCCCCATGACGTTGGCGACCTGCCATTCCGGGTCGTACCTTCCCGAGCGGGGATAGCGATCCAGCGTCAGTCGTTCCCGAAGTGATTGATCGTTCGTCATGGTTGCCTCCCACCTGACGGGCCAGCCCTGCCTGATTTATCAGTATGCATTCCGGGCTTTTCCGTAATTCTACGGATACATTCGTCCTTCACATCCTGCACCCTAGATTCCAGGGACACCATCGTCAAAGTGACTGGACAAGCGCCAGCGCGTGGCCGCCTCGCGGCATCGACGTGCCGGTTTTGCCCATCTCGTGAGAACCGGCGCGCGATCGGGCGCGTCATCGAGATTCACGAAAGGACGTGTCATGTGGTCCGGATTGACCAGTGTAGCGATAGCGATGGGCGTGATGCTCGCGATGGCGCAGGGGATTGCCACGCCGGGGGCGTCTCCGGTGGCGGGCGGCGACTGGAACATGCATGTGGCGGCCGGTACCGCATTTGACCTGTTGACGCCGGCCCCGGCGGGCACGGTCGGGGTGGTTGCCGTGGGCGAATTGGAGGATGGGGCGTATCCGGTCATCGTTCACAACAACACCGGCGACGTGATCGATCTCGTGCGGGTCGAGGCGGTGGCATTCGACGGTTCCGGCGACTTGTACGCGGTCGCCGATGCGGCCACGGTGTCGCCGGGCCGGATCGAGCCACAGGGGATCGGGATGGGCTCGGCCTCGTTCGGTGACC
>CAZVAA010000042.1:16271-17850 GCA_964624125.1 uncultured Sphaerobacteraceae bacterium
AGCACAAGCGCGAGCGTGCTCCCGGTCGGCGGAACCGTGGCGTTCCAGGTGTTGCCGGGTGATGGGCCGCCCTGCGCGGGCGAGCTGATCGTGGCGGACGGGCGGACGTGAGCGGCCGATGGCCTTGTACCCGAGAGGAGCACGACATGAACATCAACCGGATATCGCACCTCGTGATCGCGATCGGTCTCATCGTCCTGGCATTGCCTTTCGCGGTCGTCGCCCAGGGCACGCCGGTGGCGGACGGTGCCTGGAACACGGACCTGGTCGGCGGCAACGGCTTCGAGGTGCTGACGCCCGCGGCGGAGGGGACGGTCGACGTTATCGCCATGGGCGAGGCAGGGCCGGAAATGCCCATCCTGATCCACAACAACACCGATGAGGCGATCGAGGAGATCGTCGTGGATGTGGTGGTGCGGGATACGCGGGGGAACCTCTTCGCGCTGGGGTCGAGCATGACGCTTGGGCATAATCCCGGACGTCTCGAACCCGGCGATATTGGCCTCGGGACGGTGCATTTCCCGGTCGCCAGCATGCCGCCGGAGATCACGATGGAGTCGCAGGTGCATTTCACGGTGTCGAGCTCGCCCGGATCGTTCGGCTCTGTGCCGGGGGAGGTTGCCGACTGGGTACAGCAGGGCACCGACGTCGTTGGCGTGGTGGTCAACCCGCATGACGACCTGGCGATGACCAGCCCGATCGATACGCAGGTCGCCTGCCTCTCGGACGAAGGGACGATCCTTTCGGTGACCGATGGCAACACGTTGCAGGAGGAGATCCCGGCCGGCGGGGAGACCCGTTTCGAGGTGACGTTGCCGACCGCCGACTGCGAGCACATGCTGATCATCGTGACCGGCAACAACCTCTAGCCAACGACCAGCGAGCGAACCACACCAGGGACGGCAGGCCACGCCTGCCGTCCCTGTTCGCTTTGTGCCGATCGGCGGTAGGATGGATGGCATGTAGCCCGGCGCGGGTGGTCGATGGACCGCCCCATTGTCCTCAGGGGAAACACCATGCCGACACCATCCGCCGTGATCACGAATGTCCGCACCAGCCCGAACGCGGCGCACCGGCCTGTCCCGGTCGGGAGTATTCGCCTGCGCGATGCCGTGCTGGCTCCGCGAATTCGCACGAATCTCGAGGTTTCGCTGCCGACGCAGTACAGCTTCATGGAGGAGACCGGGCGGTTCCGGAACTTCGTCCGTGCCGCCGGGAAGGCATCGGGCGATTTCGAGGGTCGGTATTACAACGATTCGGACGTCTACAAGTGGGTCGAGGCGGCATCGTGGGCGCTCGCCGGTCAGCCGGAAGAGGCGATCGCCGACCTGCGCGGGAAGCTGGATCACGTCGTTTCGCTGATCGCCGGCGCACAACGCAAGGACGGGTACGTCAACACCTACTTCGCGGGAGATCGCGCGGATGAGCGATGGACGAACCTCGCGGACAAGCACGAGTTGTATTGCGCCGGGCATTTGATCCAGGCGGCGATCGCGCATCATCGGGTGACGGGGGAGCGGACGCTGCTCGATGTCGCGATCCGTTTCGCGGACCACATCGACGAGACGTTCGGGCCAGC
>CAZVAA010000043.1:0-17829 GCA_964624125.1 uncultured Sphaerobacteraceae bacterium
AGCGCGGGATCGAGAACGTGGAGACGGCGTGCGGCATCCCGACGCTGATGATGGGGTACGGGCTGGAGAACGGCGCCGCGGCGGGCATCGACGAAGAGGTCATCTTCCAGCCACTTGGCGTCAGCGCGGGGATCACGCCGTTCAACTTCCCGTTCATGATCTCGTTCTGGTTCTGGCCCTACGCCGTCGCCACCGGCAATACGTTCATTCTCAAGCCGTCCGAGCAGGATCCGATGGTCCAGCAGCGGACGTTCGAGCTCATCGAGGAAGTCGGGTTTCCTCCGGGGGTGATCAACCTGCTGAACGGCGGGCACGACGCGGTCAACGGGCTGCTGGATCATCCGGACATCCGTACCATCTCGTTTGTGGGTTCGACGAGGACGGCGGAATACGTGTATGGTCGCGCCGCCGCGAACGGAAAGCGGGTCCAGGCTTCTGGAGGGGCGAAGAACCCGATCGTCGTGATGCCGGACGCGAACATGGATGCGTACCTTGGGACGATCATGAACTCGTTCTATGGCGCCGCCGGGCAGCGATGCCTCGCGAACTCGCTGGTGCTGCCGGTGGGGAGCGCGCACGACATGGCCCTGGAGAAGATCAGCGAGGCCGCGAAGCAGATCCGCGTCGGTGATGGTCTCGATCCCGACGTGCAACTGGGCCCGGTGGTGTCGGCACAGGCGCGGGACCGCATCTTCGGCGCGATTGAACGAGGTGTAAGCGAAGGGGCGGACGCCGTGCTCGATGGACGGGATGTCCACGTCGAGAACCTGCCGAACGGCTACTTCGTCGGACCGACGTTGCTCGATGGTGTCCACCCGGAGATGAGCGTGTACAGCGAGGAGATATTCGGCCCGGTGGTCGGTATCTCGGCGCTTGATTCACTGGATGAGGCGATCGCGCGGATTAATTCGGCGGAGTATGGCAACGCGGCATCGATCTTCACCGAGAGCGGCGCGGCGGCAAGGAAGTTCCGCACCGAGGTCGAAACGGGGAATGTCGGGATCAACGTCGGTGTCGCGGCGCCGATGGCGTATTTCCCGTTCAGCGGCGCGAAGCGATCGTTCTTTGGGGACTTGCACCCGCAGGGGCGAGACGCGGTACGGTTCTTCACCGAGAGCAAGGTGGTCATCACCAGGTGGGCCGGATATGACGGCGGAAATGTTACGGGAGTAGGTCGTTGAGTAGTGGTTTTCGAAGCGGGAGTATTACGGACGTTCCTGGGTTCCGGGTGGGGCATGTCACTTACGAGGAAGCGGCGACCGGCTGCACGGTGATCCTCTGTCCTCCGGAGACAACCGGTGGCGGCGAGGCGCTAGGCGGGTGGCCATCGACACGGGAGATGGGCATCCTTTCCCCCCTGAACGCATCGCCTCACATTCATGCGATCTCGTTTTCCGGGGGAAGCACATATGGGCTTGCCGCCGCCGAGGGCGTGGTGCGTTGGATCGACGAGCAGCATGGCGTCCTGCCGCAGGTCCCCGGTGCGATCATCAACGACCTGTGGGTTGGCGATGGGAATGTCCGACCGGGCGTTGACGATGGCTACCTGGCCTGCGAGCGGGCTGACACGCACTTCGCGAGAGGATCGGTTGGCGCGGGAACCGGCGCCACGGTCGGGAAGGGACGTGGCGATCACGCGTGGATGAAGGGCGGGATCGGCTCTGCCAGCCGCACCTTCGGCGAAGGCGGCGTGGTAGGTGCGCTGGCCGTCGTGAACGCGGTCGGTGATGTGCTGGGCCGGGATGGAAAGATCCTGGCGGGCGCCCACGACGCCGAAGGACGACCGATCGATTATGGGGATCTTGTTGCCGGCAAGCCCGATTACTCGAATGACGACGTGGTCATGAGCACGACGCTGGTCGCGGTGGCGACCAATGCCCGGCTGAGCAAGACCGAGTGCTCGATCGTCGCGCACATGGCGCAGGCGGGGCTTCCGCGAGCGATCTCGCCGATCTACACGCCCTGGGACGGGGACACGCTGGTCGTCGCGGCATCGGGCGAGGTCGAGGCGACGGCCTTCGCCGTGGGCGTGATGGCGGCGGAGGTCGTTGCCGAGAGCATCCGTGATGGCGTGATCCAGGCGACATCGCTCGGTGGCGTGCCGGACAGGAGCACACCGGGCATCCGTGATTTGGACCATCCCGCGTGGTCGAGGTGAACTGACGGTTTGGGGTAGCGCAAAGGGGCCGGCAGTTTCCTGCCGGCCCCTTTGCGTTTCGCTGTATTGTCGTCGCCGGATTAATCCAGGTAGCCCTTCAGAGGCGTCATGGACTCTGGCTGGCGCAGCTTGCGAAGTGCCTTCGCCTCGATCTGGCGGATGCGCTCGCGCGTGATGCCGAAGTCGCGGCCGACCTCTTCCAGCGTGCGGAAGCGGCCGTCCTCGAGACCGTAGCGGAGGACGATAATCCGGCGCTCGCGCTCGGAAAGGCGCTCGAGGGCGTCCCCGATGTGTGTCTTGAGGAGCTGCTGCGACGCGATCTCCAGCGGCGCGGGCATCGTATCGTCCTCGATGAAGTCACCGAGGAAGGCATCGCCGTCGGTGCCAACCGGGGCCTCGAGCGAGACCGGATGGCGGGAGACATCGAGCACCTGGCGGACCTTGTCGTCCGGGATGCTCATTGCCTTGGCAACTTCTTCATCGGTCGGCTCGCGTTCGAAGATCTGTTGCAGGCGATGCGAGGTCTTCTTGACCCGGTTGATCGTTTCACCAACGTGTACGGGGAGCCGGATGGTGCGGCTCTGGTCCGAGATCGCGCGGGTGATCGCCTGGCGGATCCACCAGGTGGCGTAGGTGCTGAACTTGAAGCCGCGATGGTAATCGAACTTGTCGGTCGCCTTCATCAGGCCGATATTGCCTTCCTGGATGAGATCGAGGAAGGAGAGCCCGCGTCCGACGTACTTCTTGGCAACCGAGACGACGAGACGGAGGTTTGCCTGGATGAGATGGCCGCGAGCGTCGTCCCCATCGGCCTTGTCGGCTTCGAGGTCTCGACGGGTCTCGGCGGTCAGGTCGGCCTCGTTCTTGAGCCGCTCCTCGGCGAGCTTGCCGCGCTCCATGCGGGTTGCCAGCCAGACTTCCTCTTCCATGGTGAGGAGGCTGGTCTCGCCGATCTCCTGGAGGTAAAGACGGACCGAGTCGCCGACGCTGGCCGGTGCGACCTCATGTTCCGGCTTGGGGGCGCGGGTTCGCGCGGGGCGGGTGGGCCTGGCCGGTTCGGGCTTGCGATCGATGACATCGATGCCCTCGGCGACTAGCGCCGAATAGAACTCCTCGAGCGGGGCGGATTGCTCGTCCGCATTCGGGAAGGCTGCCTGGATCTCGTCCGTCAGCAGGTATCCCTGATCTTTCCCTTTGGCAAAAAGGCTCGTAACCATTGAAGCGTTGCCACCTCTCGGTTGAGCGCAGCACTCTCAGAGTCGCCATTGACATGCAGGGCGTGCGCAAATGCGGTCAGTTGGTGCGCAGGGTGATCGCCTCGGTCCTGGCGACGCACCGGCCAACTCCCTCATCCCCTCACGTCACGTGACACAAGAAAACCCCCAGGCGCCGCGCGCGTGGAGATTTGCCCGGATCATATGTGTGAGGTGACGTTGGAGTTGCTCATTGTCCTCCCCATTTCCAACATTCGCGGATGCGTATGTAGTGATAGTTTAGCGGCTGAACCATGGAGATGCAACCCTATTGCATACAGAATAATTGCCTATATCACGGGCTTTTCATCCTGCACCCGATTCGCACGGCGAGAAATGAGCGCGGCCATGCTGCCGGCGCCTATGCCGTTATCGATATTGACCACGGCGATTCCCGGAGCGCAGGCCTGCAACATCGTCATCAGGGCAGCCATGCCATCACCGCCCGCGCCGTACCCGGTGCTGACCGGGAGACCGATCACGGGGACGTCGACCAGGCCGGCGATCACGGTGGGGAGGGCGCCGTCCATCCCGGCGGCAACGACGATCGCGTCGACACCCTCGGCGATGGCGTGACGGAGCGGAGCCACCATGCGATGCAAGCCGGCCACCCCTACATCGTGGATCTCGATCACGTCACAGCCCATCTCCCGGGCCATGAGCGCGGCTTCGCGTCCGACCCTGCGATCGGAGGTACCGGCGGTGATGACCGCTATGCGGCCGTCAAGGGCAGCGAGGGGAGGGGCACCGTCTTTCGAGAGGATCGCCACACGCGCGTCCTCGTCGATGGAGAGGTCGAATCCGTCGGGAGCATGGAGGTCGCGCAGGTGCTCCTCGGTCAGGCGGCTGGCGATGGCGCGGCCATTCGCTTCCGCCAGCGCCCGAAGGGCATGGATGACATCGGACGTTGATTTTCGGGCGGCGTAGACCACTTCAGGGACGCCGGTCCGGTGTACACGGTTCGGGTCGACGCGGACCCGGTCCGTGCTGGCGGCCGGGTCATCGTTCAGGGCGGCAAGAAAGTCGGCGAACGGATCGCTCAAGGGGTATCTCCTCCGGCGGCAATAGTGCGGGCCTCTGCAAGCGCGGCCGAGACCATGGCGTTGACGTCGGCCCCAGGATCGGCCGGCTCCTTGATGAGATGCGCGAGGAATTCGACGTTGCCATTCGGGCCACGGAGCGGCGAGGCAACCAGGCCGTGGATCGCAAGGCCGTTGTCATGCGCGTACCCGGCCGCCTTGCGGAGCACCATCTCGTGAATGGCGGGATCGCGCACGACGCCGCGCTTGCCGACATTCTCCTTGCCGGCCTCGAATTGCGGCTTGATGAGCGGCAGGCACACTCCGCCCGGCTTCAGGATCTTCGCGACCACCGGAAAGATGAGCGAGAGCGAAATGAAGGAGACGTCGATCACGACGATATCGACGAGCTCTGGCAACTCCTGCAGATGGCGGGCGTTGGTGCGCTCCATGGAGATCACGCGTGGATCGGTGCGCATGCGCTCGTCGAGGATGCCGTACCCGACGTCGACCGCGTAAACCCGGGCTGCGCCGCGCTGGAGCAATGCATCGGTGAACCCGCCTGTGCTTGCTCCGAGATCAGCGGCAACCAGGCCATCGGCATCGATCCCGAAGGCATCCAGCGCGTGATCGATCTTTTCGCCCCCACGGCTGACAAAGCGGGGCTTCTCCTTGAGGGCGATGGTGTCGTTCGGGCCAATATTGCGACCGGCCCGGGTGTCCTGTTGGCCGTTGACGAGGACGTCTCCGGCCATGATCAGCGCCTTGGCGCGGGAGCGCGTATCAGCGAGACCACGTTCCACGAGGGTATGGTCGAGCCGTTGCTGTTTGGCCATCAGCGCGCGCCCCCGAAGCGCGTAGAGCGGGTCTCGTATGACGCGGTTTGGGCGTGGCAGATCGCGACGGCGAGGGCGTCCGCTGCGTCGTCGGGCTGGGGCACGCTGTCGAGATCGAGGATGATGCGAACCATCTCCTGCATCTGTGGCTTGTCGGCCTTGCCATAGCCGGCGACCGCATGCTTGATCTCGGATGGGCTGTATTCAAAAACCGGGACACCGGCCTGGGCGGCGGCGAGCAAGACGACGCCACGAGCCTGGCCGACAGAGATCGCCGTGGTGACGTTACGCGCGAAGAAAAGCTTCTCCACCGCGAGCATGTCGGGATGGAACTCCTCGATGAGCTCGGTGACGCTCTGGTGCAGCGTGACGAGGCGGTCGGGCATCTCCGCGTCCGGCCAGGTCTCGATCACGCCGGCGTCGATGAGGAGGGGGCGGATGCCGCCGAAGATGAGGCCGTAGCCGAGGCGGGCAGTTCCGGGATCGATGCCCAGGGTTATCGGCGCCGATCGCTGATCGGGCGGGGTGGACATCGATCACCGGCCTTTCCGGCGCTGGTCGTTAGCTGACCTGCGCGAGAACCTCATCGGAGATGTCGAGGTTGGTGTAGACGGTCTGGACGTCGTCGAGGTCTTCGAGCTTCTCGACGAGGCGGATCGCCTTGATGGCATCCTCTTCTTCAGGCTGCATCAGGGTCTTCGGCTTCATGGTGAGCTCGACCGTTTGCGGCTCAAAGCCGGCTTCCGTGAACTGCTCGGCCACCTTGTGGAGCTCGGTGGGCTCGGTGTAGACCTCGATCATGTCGTTCTCGACCTGGACATCGGTGGCGCCAGCGTCGATGGCGACCAGCTGCATCTCGTCGGGGTCGTGATCGCCGATGGGCATGGCGATAATCCCGGCGGGATCGAACATCCAGCTGACGCTGCCGTTCTCGCCGAGTGAGCCGTTCGCGCGGGTGAGCGCGGCGCGAACCTCACCAACGGTGCGGTTCCGGTTGTCGGTCAACGTGAGGATCATGAGCGCGATACCGCCGGGGCCATACCCCTCGTAGTAGACCTCGTCGTAGTTCGCGCCGTCGGCACCGCCGGTGGCGCGGGCGATCGCGCGGTCGATGTTGTCCTTCGGCATGTTCTCGCCGCGAGCCTTCTGGATCGCAAGGCGAAGCCGAGAGTTCGCTTCGGGGTCAGGCAGGCCAGTCCGGGCGGCGACGGTGATTTCGCGCGCGAGCTTGGTGAAGAGTTGGCCGCGCTTGGCGTCGGCTGCGCCCTTCTGCCGCTTGATTGTGGACCATTTGGAATGCCCTGCCATGGATTTCGTACTCCGGGATGAATGAGGAAACGTGGTGACTACAACCAGCAATTATAGCATCGGGCAATCGGCCGATCCTACGTGGTCGCGTGGATTCTCGCCAGCACGTCGTCGGCGGCTTCGTGCGGGGTGAGTTCCCGGCGTGCAACGCGGGCCACGAGGTCTTGCATGGCGTTGTTGTCGCGTGTGGGATCGTTGAGCTCGCGCATGAGGGCGAAGTGAACGCGGGAGGTGATCTCGGTCGAGATGATCGTGCTGCGCCGATTGGCGATTTCTCCGGATTCGTCGAGCCAGGCGCGATGCGAGGAGATGGACTCGATCAACGTGTCGATGCCCTCCTTGCGGACGGCGCTGGTCTTGACGACCGGAACGTCCCAGCCGGATTGCTCGGCTCCTGACGCGATCCCGAGTTGACGGAGGCTGCGGAGATCCCGGGAGAGCTCGCTGGCTTCCGGACGGTCGCCCTTGGTGACGACGAGGACATCGCCGATCTCCAGTGAACCAGCCTTCAGGCTCTGGATCGAGTCGCCCGTGCCGGGGACCTGGACGAGGAGCGTGGTCATTGCGAGGGAGGCGATCGCGACCTCGTCCTGGCCGGTGCCGACCGTCTCGATGATGACCGGATCGTAGCCGGCGGCGTCGAAGGCGTGGGCGATGGCGAGGGCGTTTTGGGCGAGGCCGCCACCGAACCGGCGGGACGCCATGCTGCGGATGAAGACGCCGGGATCGGCGTGCCATTCCTGCATGCGGATGCGGTCGCCAAGCGTGGCGCCCCCGGTAAGCGGGCTGGTCGGGTCGATCGCGATGACGGCGACCTGGTGTCCGCGCTCGCGATATTCGCGGATCATCTCGTTGACGAGCGTTGACTTGCCGCCGCCCGGCGGCCCGGTGATGCCGATGAGATGCGCGTTTCCCGTTCGGGGGAAGAGTTTTTCGAGGACCGCGAGGCCGACCGGGTCGTCGTTCTCGAGGAGCGTGAGGACACGTGCCAGGGCGTGGCGGTCGCCGTTGAGGACGCGCTCGGTGAGGCCGGGTCGATCAGGGGGTGTCATTCAATGCCCCCTTCATACACGCATGCAGGTAGCGAGAGGAAACGCTCGGATTCAGGCGTGCGGTTTCGGCTCATGGCACGTCGGCGCGGTCGGGAGCGTGATTCCGGATGTAGGCGACGGCGTCCTGCAGCGGAGTTCCCGGACCGAAGACCTTCGAGACGCCGAGTTGCTCGAGCGCCGGAATGTCGGCGGAGGGGATGGTGCCGCCGGCGACGACCAGGGCGTCGTCGCGGCCGACCTGCCGGAGGGCGTCCATGATCGGCGGGAAAAGCGACATATGGGCGCCGGAGAGGATGCTCAGGCCGACGACGTCGACATCCTCCTGCAACGCGGCGTTCGCGATCATCTCCGGCGTCTGGAAGAGGCCGGTGTAGATGACCTCGAATCCGGCATCGCGGAACGCTCGCGCCATCACCTTGGCGCCGCGGTCATGCCCGTCCAGCCCCGGTTTGGCAACCAGTACCCGGATCGGGCGGGAACGCTGAAGATCTCTCGCGGGCTGGTCCACGGCGCCCATGGTGAACTCCTCGTCACTCGTAGCTGTAGAAGCCGTGGCCGGATTTGCGGCCGAGCTGCCCGGCGGAGACCATCTGGCGGAGCCGCGGGGCAGGGCGGTACTTGTCGTCCCCGAACTCGTGATGCAGCGATTCCATAATGCTGAGCACCACATCGAGGCCGATCATGTCGGCGAGTTCCAGCGGGCCCATCGGATGGGACGCGCCGAGGCGCATGATCTGGTCGATATCCTCGGCCGTGGCGACACCGTCGTTCAACGCGAAGACGGCTTCGTTGATCATCGGGATGAGGAGACGGTTCGCGACGAATCCGGGGGAGTCGCTGACCTCGACCGGCGATTTGCCCATCTGCATGGCGACCGCCATGAGCATGGCCACGGTGTCGTCACTGGTGGTACGGCCGCTCACGACCTCGACCAGCTTCAGCACCGGCACCGGATTGAAGAAGTGCATGCCGGCGACCCGCTCCGGATTCGCGACGTGGCTGGCGAGCTCCGAGATCGAGAGCGAGGAGGTGTTGCTGGCGATGATGGTGTCGTCGGCGACAGCCTCGGCGATCTGCCGGAAGACCTCGAACTTCACTTCGCGATTCTCCGTGACCGCCTCGATCACGAGGACGCAGGGAGCGAGGCGATCCATCGCCGTTCCGCCTTCAATCCGGGAGAGGATCTCGTCGCGGTTCTCCTGCGAGAGGCGTTCCTTTGCAACCAGCTTGTCGAGATCGGAGGTGATGCGGCCGAGACCGCGCTCCAGCATGCCCTCATCGGTATCGATCAGGACGACGTTATACCCGGACTGCGCGGCGACTTCCGCGATACCACTGCCCATGGTGCCGGCGCCGACGACGCCGATGGTAGCCATGGTTTCCTGTTGCTGATCGGGGGTCACTGCGGGGTGCTCCTTGGTTTCGTGCGATGTACCTGTGCCTCGGGGATTATACCGGGCTTTGGGTTGCGTTGATCTGGTTCATCGTTTCGATGATGCCCTCGCGCATCCACAGCTCGACGGCATCGGCGGCGCGGTCGATGATCGCCGGGAGATGCTCCTGCTCCTCCGGGGAGAAGCGTGAGAGGACATGACCGATGGCGTGGTGGCCGCTGCCTCGCCCGATGCCGACGCGGACACGGGGGATCTCCTGGGTGCCGAGCTCGCGGAAGATCGACTTCATGCCGTTATGGCCACCCGGGCTGCCTTTCGGGCGCACCCGAACCTGGCCGTACTTGAGATCGAGATCGTCGTAGACGACCATCACGTCTTCGAGCGGTGCCTTGTACCAGCGGACGATCTCCCGGACTGACAGGCCGCTCTCGTTCATGTAGGTTTGTGGCATCACGAGCACGAGCCGGTCGTCGCCGTAGCGGGTTTCGGAGATTTCGGCCTTCATGCGTTGCCGTGAGGTCGGGGCGTTGGTGCGTTTTGCCAGCTCCTCGACGACCATGAAACCCATGTTGTGCCGTGTCCCGGCGTACTTGCGGCCTGGATTGCCGAGGCCGATGACGACTTTCGTCTTGCCGCGATCGAACATTGAATCGTTTTCCTCACCGGGTTCGTCGGCGAACTCTTCGGCAGTGATCCAGGCGCGAAACCTGCTGAGCAGCGACATATGGAATGTCCGTCCATCCTGCGCGCATTGGTGTTGCAGAGCGCGCGCGATCTGCCGGATACTTCCCGGTGAGCAATTGTGCCATGGTTCCGGTGTCCAGAGCGGATTGCACTATCACTGACACGATCGACCCGGAATTGCCCGCTCTCGACGATCGATTGGACGCACGGGCGGTTTCCCGAACAGGAAGCGCGCTCCAGTAATGACACAAGGTCGCCAGGTGCCGGACCACGGACGCAGGCACGACCACGCAAGGAGTGAGACCAGATGCTCGGTATCGGCATGCAGGAGATGATGATCATCGCCGTCGCGGCGTTGCTCATCTTCGGTCCGGGCAAACTGCCCGAGGTCATGGGCCAGGCGGGCAAGATGTACCGCGACTTCAGGAACATGACGTCGGAGTTGACCGGAGAATTCGAGAAGACGGTTGCCGAAGCCAAGGAGATGGGCAACCAGATCACCGGCGAGATTGGGCCGATGCAGCAGCAGCTGAATTCGGTGACGAAGAGCGTCGAGCGCGATCTCGGTGGCAAGGGCAAGAAGACGACATCGACGTCCTCCCGGGCCTCGAGCAGTAGCAGCAAGAAGGGCACGAGCACCTCGTCCACGAAGCGCTCGTCCACGACCAGCCGCTCGTCGAAATCGACGTCGAGCAAGTCGACGACAGCTTCGCGGACGTCGACCGGTACGAAGAGCAGTGCCGCCAAGAGCACGACCAGGAAGCCAACCGCGCCAGTCGCGACAAAGGATGACCCGGATTCGGATGTCTCGTTGTTTGTGCCGGAGCCCCCGAAGCGCGAGCGTCGCGCCCGCCGGGCGACGCCGTCGGTGATTACCGACCTGACGCCGCGTGACAGTAGCCATGCCGAGGACGCGATGCCTGAGGCGATGACGCCGCCGGTGAGCCCGGTCGATGATGCGCTGGCCCGCGCGCGAGCGCGACGCCGCAACGCAGGATACGCCCGCCCGTCCGCATAAGAAGGAACCATGCCAGAATCCGCATCCCATGTGAGCCCTCCGTCGCCATTGGCATCAAGCCGGGCGCCCGGAGGGCGCTTTTCGTTCGAACTGATGAAAGAGGACCCGGCGACCATGGCGCGCCGTGGTCGGATCACGACCACGCGAGGCGTGATCGAGACGCCGGTGTTCATGCCGGTCGGCACGCAGGCGACGGTGAAGACGCTGCACCCGCGTGAGGTCCGCGGAATTGGCGCGCAGATCATCCTCGCCAACACCTATCACCTGATGCTGCGGCCCGGGGTGGAGTTGTTGCAGGACGCGGGCGGCCTGCACGAGTTCATGCGGTGGGAACTCCCGATCCTGACGGACAGCGGTGGCTTCCAGATCTTCAGTCTTGCGAGCAATGCCAAGGTGACCGAAGAAGGCGTCCGGTTCGCGTCGCATATCGACGGCTCGAAGTGGCAGATGACGCCCGAGCGGGTGGTTGACCTGCAGATGGGGTTCGGCTCCGACATCATGATGCAGCTCGATCATCTCGTCGGGTTGCCGGCGGAGCGCAAGGCGATCTCCGCGTCGACCGAGCGCTCGGCCCGTTGGCTGGAACGGGCAATCCGGCACTACGAGGAGCAAGGAGGCCCGGAATCGCGCTCGGTGTTGTTCGGCATCCAGCAAGGTGGCATGGAGGCCGACCTGCGTGTCGAGGCCGCGCGACGGCTCTCCGGGATGGATGTCGCTGGCTGCGCCGTTGGTGGGCTGAGCGTTGGCGAGCCGAAGCCGGTTATGGCGGAGATGCTGGAGGTCAGCACGCCGGAACTGCCGCGTGAGAAGCCACGATACCTGATGGGGGTAGGGTCGCCTGAAGACCTCTGGAATGGTGTTGCGCGGGGTATCGACATGTTCGATTGCGTGCTGCCGACGAGGGCGGCGCGGAATGGCGCGCTCTATACGCCGGATGGCCGGATCAACATCAAGAACGCGTCGTGGAAGCATGAGCATCGTCCGGTCGACGAGACCTGCGATTGCGAGGCGTGCACGAACTTCACCGCCGCCTACATCCATCACCTGTTCCGCGCGGACGAGGTGCTTGGCCTGAGACTGGCGAGTGAGCACAACCTGCGCTTCCTTGCGCGGCAGATGGAGCAGATTCGCGAGGCCATCGAAGCGGGGACGTTCGAGTCGGCGTTCCGCGCCTTCGAGGAGCGCTATCAACCCGTAAAGAATCCGACGCCGGTGGGAGCGAACCGGCCCGGTAAGGAGCAACGCTGATGTCCGGTCGCAAGCGCTGGCAGGGATACCAGGTCCCGGAGCTCGAGGTTCGGGAGGGGGAGGGATGGTACGTCCCGGAGTTCGACCCCGAGCGTGAGGGAGAGATCGCGGTTGGCATCGACATCATCGAGATACCGCGCATCAAGCGATCGCTGGATGATTTCGGTGAGCGATTCCTGAAGCGCGTGTACACCGAGCGGGAGCGGAAGTGGTACGGCGACCGGGTCGATGAACTTGCGGCCCGGTTTGCGGCAAAGGAGGCGACCTCGAAGGCGCTCGGAACCGGGATCATCGGGATCCGCTGGCGCGAGATGGAGGTGTTGCCGAACCGTCGCGGGAAGCCGGTGCTGATCCTGCACGGCCGGGCCGCCGAGCGTGCGCGGCAACTGGGCCTGACCAACTTCAGCATTTCCCTGACCCATTCCCGCTCGGACGCGATGGCCTTTGTCGTCGCGACGGGCGCCGGAAGCCGTATCACCGCCGAGGAAGCGGTGGCACGGGGCGGCTCCACGCACTGATCAACAAGGAGAGTGATCGATGGCATCCAGGCCGGAACTGGCAAAAGGCGCCGCATGGGCGGATGAAGCGTTCGCGAAACGCGTCCTGCCGAGACGCGAGGTCGGTGCACACAAATGGGGCGTTGGTGGCGTCATGGTCGTCGCTGGGTCGCCCTCGTACATCGGGGCGGCCTACCTGACGTGCCGCGCGGCCGGTCGTGCTGGCGCTGGCGTGGTGCACCTGGCCGCGAGTCGTGGGGTGATCGCGATGCTGGCCGGGGCGATGCCCGAGGTGGCGCATATTCCGTTGCCGGAGACCGACGTTCCCGGCGCGGCGCGCATGGCGGCGGAGCGGATTGGCACGCGGCTGGAGAAGGGGCGCGCGGTCGTGATCGGCCCGGGCCTGGGCGAGGACGAACTGGCGCATCACCTCTTGTCGACGTTGTTCGGGTTCGGCGGCAAGGGTGGTGCCGGTGGCGCGGCGATCGGGTTCGGCAGCCCGCAGTCGGTGCACGATAGCTCGGGCGGCGAATCCCCTTTGTTCGCACATGAGCATCTCCGGTTCGTGATCGATGCCGACGCACTCAAGTGGCTCTCCAAGCAGGAGGAGTGGTGGGCGCGAATGCCCGGCGACCGCATGGTGCTGACGCCGCACATCGGCGAGATGGAACTCCTGACCGGCATGTCGTCGAAAGAGATTCTCGCCGATCCCCAGAAGGTCGCGGCCGATCACGCGACGAAATGGGGGACGACGGTCCTGCTCAAGGGCGGCCATTCGGTCGGATCGGACGGCAAGACGACCCTGGTGGCGGAGGATGCGCCGGTATCGCTGGCGACGGCGGGATCCGGTGATGTGCTCGCCGGGATGACGGGTGCATTCCTTGCGCAAGGGCTTTCGCCGGTGGATGCGGCCGGACTCTCGCTGTATGTGGGAACCGGGGCGTCCCGGGCGGTCGAGGAGCGGTTCGGTGAGCTGGGCGTGATCGCCACAGACCTGCCGGATGCGATTGCCGGACGCCTCAAGGGGCTGGCGTAGTGTCCCGGAATCGGCGATATATGGTGGAGCAGCGGATAACCGATGCCGGGTCGCGCCAGGCGTGGACCCCGGCGTGCCTTCTCGCAATGGAGGGAGAAGCAGATGGATAACGAACCCAGGACAGAAATCGGCGAATCCGAGCCGCTGGTGTCGCAGATCATGCGATCCAGCGTGCCACCGGTATCGCCGGATGAGAGTGTGGCGCGCGTGTCGAAGTTGATGGTCGATCACGATGTCGCCGGTGTCGCGGTCGTCGAGAACGACGAGATCATCGGCATCATTACCGAGAGCGACATTATCGCGCGGCAGTCGGATGTCGAGGCGCCAACGCCGGTGCCGTTTCTCGATGCGATTTTCGTGGCCGATGCCGGACGGCTCTATGAGGACGAGATTCGCAGGGCGCTGGCGACCAATGCGCGGATGCTGATGTCGTCGCCGGTAATCAGCATCCGTCATAACGCGACGCTGAACGAATGCGCCTCGGTAATGATCGACCGGGACGTGCATCCGCTGCCGGTTGTCGATGATAACGACCGGTATGTGGGCATCATCTCGCGGAAGGACCTCGTGCGGGTGATCTCGTATATGGAGAACCAGGACGCATGACTATTCGCGAGGTTGCCGAGCATTGGCAGGGGCGTCCGACGTTCGCCGTGGTCGACCTCGACGCCCTCGCCACGAACATGCAGGTGCTGCGGTCCCACGTTCGCCCGCAGGCGAAGATTACGGCGGTCGTCAAGGCGGACGGATATGGAAATGGCGCCGTGCCGGTCGGTGAGGTGGCGCTGGAGAACGGCGCCGATGGCCTTGCCGTAGCCACGGTCGACGAAGGGGCGCAGCTCCGCAAGGCGGGTATCGAGGCGCCGATCCTCGTGATGGGACCAATGGGCGCCGCCGAGCGTGAGCGGGCGGTCGGCATGGACATGTCGATCGTCATCGGGGATACGGGGTTCGCCGCCGGGCTGGCGAAGGTCGTCCGGATGCACCAGCGCAAGGAACCGATCAACATCCACCTGAAGATCGATACCGGCATGCGACGGTTCGGCGTGACGCCGGATACCGTTGTCGAGTCGGCGCGGAAGATCCTGAAACACCCCGAATTGCGGCTTGAAGGCGTGATGACGCATATCGCTTGCGCCGACGAGCTCGATGTCTCCTCCGCGCATGAGCAGGTGCGGATTTTCGACCGCTGCATGCAGATGCTGAAGGATGCCGGAATCGACGTCCCGGTCCATCACGTCGCCAACAGCGCCACCACGGTGCAGTTCCCCGAATACCACAAGGACATGGTCCGGCCGGGGCTGGCGATGTACGGCGTCCAGCCCGCGCCACACATCCCGCTGCCTGGACCAGCGGGCGCGATGAAGCAGATCCTCACCGTGTACAGCATGGTGACGCGGATTATCCCGCTCCGTCCTGGCGACCGCGTTGGCTATGGCGGCACGTGGGAAGCGCACGAGGAAACGCGTGGTGCGCTGGTGCCGATGGGCTATGCCGATGGCTACCTGCGGGCGTTGTCCTCGAAGGGCTGGATGGCGATCAGCAACGAGCGGGCGAATGTGATCGGCCGCGTGTGCATGGACCAGACGATCCTGCAATTGCCACGCGAGCTCCCGGAGGAAACACGGCAGGAAGTGGTGATCATCGGGAACGGGACCGACGACACGCCGAACGCTCCGACGTTGCATGAGCTGGCCGAGGTGGCGGGGACTATCCCGCACGAGATCATGACTGGCCTCGCGCCCCGGTTGCCACGGTTGTATATCCGTCACGGGAAGCTGGTCGCGGTCAGCGATCTTGACGGACACCGGAAGATCTAGAGCGGAAAGCGATCGCTGCATACCAGCTGCGCTGTCCCCATTCGTTTCCGCACCGCCCCGGAGTATGACTCCGGGGCGGTCGCATTGTGGAGCCGGATTCAGGGGAGGTCGTGCGGAAGCGTCATGCGCCGGGCAGCCAAAGGGCCGGGACGATGTCCCGGCCCTTTGGCTCCATCCGAAATTGTCCCCACCCCAAGTGATGCTGTGAATCTTCCCTGAATCACGTCATCGTGGAGCCGTTTCCGGTCTAGAGCTGTCCCTCGAATTCCTGGGCGACCCGCTTGAGCGACTCGATATCGCGGCGAACCACGAATGTGCGTCCACTCATGTCATCGCGCACGTAGTTGAGCGTGCGATCGTCCATCCAGCGATAGATGGTCGGGCGAGTGACACCCAGTTGCTGCGCGGCGTTGCCGATGCTGACGAGCTCGTTCGGCTCGTAGGCGCGGTACTTGGCGAGCGCGAGCATCCGGCCGAGATCGGTATCCCAGAAGGCGCGCGGCACCGTGTAGTCCTCGGCGGCAGCCGGCCAGAAGAGCAACTGAAGCACCGAATCGATGGCTTCGAGTACCTGCTCTTTTGGCTCACGATTCTGGCCACGTGCCAGGCGGGCGAGGCGAAGAAGGTCTTGACCCAACGGACCCTGACGTAGCTGCTCCAGCGACAACGGCTTGAAGGCTTCAGGCATAAGCCTGGAAACCAGCCGGTGATGATGGCTGTAGACCAGCTGCAGGGCGTTGTCCATGACCTCCTGGTAGTCTCGGGGCTCGGACTCCACGACGACTCCTTTCAGTCCGAACGCTCATCGGCAGATGAGCATCACAACGGCTCAACACAATGTGCATTGTCTTCGGCGATAACAGTGTACGCACCAGACTGTACGACCGGATTGTACGCTCGGGGTGATCGGACTGTCAATGGTGTATGTACGACGATGGCGTCCGGATGACGTTACGAGCGACGTCCGGAGAGGGAAATGTCGTCGATGGCGAGCACTGGCCAGTGAGCCGATGCCGATTTGTCGATGGCCATGCGGCGTATACTGACCCGAGATGGTGAGCGGTGGACCGGCCGCTCCACGAGCACACCTGTGCGTTCCCGGATTTGCTTCCCGATGACCGTTGTCGAATTGCTCCACGAACGTTTGGCCACCACCGTGATGCTGTTTTTCCTGTTCGTAGGATTGTGGGGCATCGTCGAGTACATCAGGGGCGGATCACTGGGCGGGAACGTCGCCGGCGCCCTGATCATCGGACAGGTGCTGGTGGTGGTGCAGGTCGGACTCGGCGTGGTGATGCTGGCTGATGGACGAACGCCGGACGACACCACGCACTACCTGTACGGCATCTCGGCGGTCGTGGTGATGCCGTTCATGTGGACCTACACGCGGGACCGGCATCCACGGCAGGGATTGTTGCTGTACAGCCTGCTGGCATTGTTCATCTTCGGGCTCGCGGTCCGGGGAGTGACAACTGGCGGGTGAGGACCGGGCTGGTCCCTGGGCGAACATTGTCTGATGTCGGCGTCAGGTGTTGACCGCTTCCTCCAGTGCCAGGATCGCCCGCGCGATATCGGCCGGCGCTTTCCATGCGGGGAAATGGCCACCCCGATCCAAAACCTCGAATGCCCGGATATCCCGATGGCTTTTCTCGCCAAGCGTGCGTAGGTAGCCAGCTTCATGTTGCTGGATGATCAACGAGGCGGGCACCGTGATGATTGGATGCTGCCCGCCGGAGCCGGATTCGGAATAGGCGCGAAAGCTCGTCCCGATCGATCTGGTCATCCAGTACAGCATGACCGGAGTGATGATCTCGTCCGGGTGATACGGCTCAAGCCGGTTTCCCGGTCCCCACGCAGCGTACTTCTCAACCAGCCACGACAGGAGCCCGGCCGGCGAATCGGTGAGGGCGACGGCAAGCGTGTCCGGCCGGGTTGCCTGTTGGTGCGCGTAGCCGCTCTCCGATTGCTTGTCCAGACTGGCGAAGAATGCTCGCTCCTCGTCGGACAGTTCGACTCCGTCGCGGTCCCGGGCGGAGAGCGACGCGTGAGAGGCGATGATTCCGGCCACCGACTCCGGGTACTTGCCAGCCAGCCAGTCGCTGATCCCCGCGCCAACGTCCTCCCCATAGGTCAGGAACCGGTCGTATCCGAGCACCTCCGTCATCAGCTTGTGCCATCGGGCCGCGATCGCTTCTTCCCGGAACGGGATGGGAAGGACGCCTGAGAACGCATATCCGGGAAGGGAGGGCACGATGACGTCGAGCTCCCCATCGAGCGCCTCGACGGTCGGCAGCATCTCGTTGAAGGTGACGGGCCATCCATGCGTCAGGATGACAGGGAGGCGCCCGGATGCGCGGGCTCGCTTGCGCAGGACATGCACCTGGCAGCCATCGAGATTCACGTGAAGATGCTCATAGCGATTCAGGCGCTCCGCCGTCGCATCCCAGTCGTAATCGTTGCGCCAGTAGTCCACGAACTCCCCGACGACTCGTGGTGGAGTGCCATT
>CAZVAA010000044.1:0-3223 GCA_964624125.1 uncultured Sphaerobacteraceae bacterium
CTGGATGAAGGGTCGCGGCACCGGCTGGGTCACCGCCGAATACTCGATGCTGCCCCGCTCCACAAGTGAGCGCACGCCACGTGAATCGGTGAAGGGGAAGCTGGGAGGCCGAACCATGGAGATCCAGCGCCTCATCGGCCGTTCGCTTCGCGCCGTCACCGACATGGACGCGCTTGGCGAGCGCCAGGTCATTCTCGACTGCGACGTCATCCGCGCCGATGGCGGCACCCGCTGCGCCGCGATCACCGGCGCCTGGGTCGCAGTCGCGCAGGCGTGCAAGGGGCTCGAAGCCCAGAAAAAGGTCCGCAGGAGCCCACTCCGCTCCGGCGTCGCTGCCGTGAGCGTTGGCGTCGTCAAGGGCGTGCCGATGCTGGACCTCGACTACAGCGAAGACTCGAAAGCCGACGTCGACGCCAACATCGTCATGACCGACACCGACCGCTTCGTCGAGATCCAGACCACCGCCGAACAGGAGCCCTTCTCGCACGGGGTTCTCACCCGCCTGCTCGACCTCGCCTCAACCGGCCTGGTCGACCTTTTCAAGGCCCAGCAAGACGCCCTCAACCCGTAGGGGCGCCCGGTCCCGAAGGACTCGGCTCCCATCGCCCGCAGGGTGATTTGGTAATCACCACCACACGGCTTCCGTATATGCCGCTGCGCGGTCTCGTAGGGGGTGACCTCGAAGAGTTGTCACCCCATCGACCGCAGGTCGATAAAGTGCCCGCAACCACACGGTTTCCGAAAACCCGACTCCGATAGCGCAGTCGGGGGAGTAGCCCCGGACTGAAGGTTCGCGGCAGCGGTCCGAAATGTCCGGGGACGCGGCCGCAGGTCGCGCTTCCCGCCTACAACTCCAGCGCGATATCGATCAGCGCCCGCTTCAGCGCATTTGTCCACTCGGCCGACACCGCGCTGATCCGTACATGGTTCCGCAGGTTGTCATGCGGCGGGCTATACACATCGATTCCCCGCTCCGCTAGCCTCGGTACAAAGAACTCTCGCGATCCCCGCTCAAACCGGCATAGCAGGAAATTGCTCCACGACGGGTACGGCGCGCTGATCATGTTCAGCTTGCGGATTTGCCGGAACAACCGGCTTTTCTCCTGCATCACCCACCGGACAGACTGCTGGACGCTGCTCCAGTCATCCAGGACCGCATGCGCGGCGACCATCGGAAGCCGCGGGATTCCTGATGGCCGGCCTCGCCGGGCGATCTCCTTCGCCACCGACGGCGGTGCGATCGCCCAGGCCAGTGGTAGCGAGGTCAGGCCAGCGAAGGTCTCCATCGTCTGCACAACGACGATCGACTCGAACTCCCGCACGAGCGGCAGCACCGATCGCGAGCTGTAGGCCGCGTGTCGCTCATCGATGACCACCATCGAGCACTGCCGCGTCAGTCGCACGACCTCCTGCACGCTGATGATCGATCCCGACGGATCATTCGGCGACATCACCACCGCGGTCGATCCTCGCGGCAGGTTCGACCCGTTCGGCTCGATCGGCAACCGGAAGCCGTTGCCACGTGGAACTCGCTCTATCTGCCCGTCGTACTGTCCGATCCAGGCATCGAGATCGGGATCGCTCGGCGGGAACAACAGGATCGGCCCCTCTTCCGAGCGCCATCGCGCGATCATTGCGTGCAGTTCATCGATCCCGTTCGCCAAAACCACCCAGGATGCCGGCACGCCCACGAGCCCGCCCAGCCGCTCCTTCAGGCGGTCGGCGAGCGCGCCGTCGGGCTCCCGGAACGGGTCGTCCGACGAAAACGCGTCGAAGACCCACTCCGGGGGACCAAAGGGGTTGGCGAGCAAATCAAGACGGATCCGCGACTGGTGTCGCATCGCAAGGGTCATGAAATTCCGATCTGATATCTGGTCAACGTGTCTTGAAGAGGTCCGACATACGCAGACGCGTGGTCTCCGACGCGGTGCCCTCGCCGCTGCTTCCAATCGATTCGAGCGTCAGCACGGCCTGCTCCGGCCCGACATCGAGCATCACGATCCCGCCGGCAACGGGCATCGCCACGTTGCGCACCGGCGTTCCGCCGGGGGTCTCGCCAGCGATATTGCCAATATGCGCGTGGCCGTGAACCACGAGGTCAACGGACGCCTCGTCGATGATCTCGCCAAGGAGCGAGTTCCCGAGCATCCAGTATTTCAGCGGCGGCTCATCTCCGAGCGTCGACAGCGTTGGCGAGAAATGCGTCACCACCACCGTCACGTCGGGTTGCTGCCCGGCCAGCATAGCCAGTGCCCTGCGCAGTCGTTCCGCCTCGCGGCGCGCCCTGACCGCCACCGCCTGCCGGATGCGGTTGCCGATCAACGGTTCTTCGTCCCCGGTGCCGAGCAGGAATCCACCGCCCGTACCACTGACGCCCGCGATCCCGAGACGACGACCATCCGGAAGCTCGTGGACCACCGCGTCGCCATCGAGGAGTACCAGGCCGGCCGCCTCGAGCCCGCGTCGCATCGCGGTCCGTCGCAAGCCCCGCCGGTCGTGGTTCCCGAGCACGCCAAACATGGGCGCCCGGACTGATGACAGGACCCTGGATGCGGCCTCCACCTCGGGAATCCGCCCGCTCTCGGTAATATCCCCGGCGATCATCACCGCGTCGACCTGCCCGTTCAACGTCATCAGGTCGTCGCGGAGGTGCCCGGGAACACTGGTGCGAATGTGAAGGTCGCCCAGCGCGGCGATCCGCACCGGGTCGACAACGCGTTCAGTCACGGCGTCTTCCGATCATCTCCTGTCGGCTCCGCGCGGATGCCAATGTCGTTGCTGGAGCGCGGTTCCGGAAGAAGTCTACCGTAGCCGGAGGTTCTTTCAGGGGTGGCCCGGCCGGCGCGCGGACCCATATACTGGTACACGCGAATCGTCCCGGTTGTCACGGTTACCCATCCCGCACGGAACACGAGGGCGAAACACGTCACCTTCGATCGAAAGAGATGCGCTTCATGCTCCTGAAAATGCCGTCCACCACGGGCATCGCCGCTCGTGCCATCACCAGCGTGATCGTCGCCCTGCTTGTGGCGACCGCGCTCGCCCCGTCCCTCTCCGCAGCACCGGGCACAAATGGCACGGCGCAATACCTCTCCGCCATCGCCCCGCCCGAGGTGACCGCCAGGAGCATCTATGTCATGGACATGACATCCGGCGTCGAGATGTACGCGAAGAATCCCGAGGAACGCCTTCCGATCGGTAGCGTCGTCAAGATCATGACCGC
>CAZVAA010000044.1:3323-17550 GCA_964624125.1 uncultured Sphaerobacteraceae bacterium
TACTTCGACGAGTCGCAGGTCGGCACGCTGCCGATCTACCAGGCGGAAACAGCCGCCTGGCGACCCAATCCGGAAATGGCAGCCTGACGATGTCCTCCCGAGATCGCCACGACGATCAGGACCAGACCAGCGACGAGTACACCGGGGAACGACTCCAGCGCGTCCTCGCCGCGCGCGGGGTGGCATCCCGTCGCGCCTCCGAAGGGCTGATCACCGCCGGCCGCGTCCAGGTCAACGGCAAGGTGGTCACCGAGCTTGGCACCAGGGTTCATCCGACACAGGACGAGATTCGCGTCGATGGCAAGCTGGTCCGCCGCCAGAAGCCGCGATTCATCGTGCTGAACAAACCGAGCGGCTTCATCACCACCGTCAGTGACGAGAAGCAGCGCTGGACCGTCATGGACCTCGTCCAGGTGCCAGAGCGTGTCTACCCCATCGGTCGGCTGGACCGCGAAACCCAAGGCTTGCTGCTACTGACCAACGAGGGTGAGGTCGCTCACCGGGTCATGCACCCGCGCTACGAGCTCTCCAAGGAGTACCACGTCATCACGGACACCCGGCCGACCGACCGCCAGCTCCAGCGGATCCGTGAAGGGATCGATATCCAGGGCCGCAAGATCGTTCCGGACGAGTGCCGCCTCCTGCGGGAGACGCACGAGGGCATCATCATCAAGGTCGTCCTCCACGAGGGCCTCTACCATGTTGTCCGCCAGATCATGGAGGCGGTCGCCATCAACGTCCTCAAGCTCCGCCGCGTCCGCGTCGGACCGATCAGCCTCACCGGCATCCCGCCTGGTGCCTGGCGCGACCTCACTCCGGGCGAGCTGCTCCAGCTCTACGAGGCGGTCGACTTGCCAGTCGAGGACGCCGAGCGGATGAACGCGAAGCGCGAGTTGCAGGTGCTTCCGGTCGGCGGATTCCAGCACGCACCGGTCGACAAGCGCGAGCGAGGCTCATCTGCGCCACGGCAACGCCCCACACAGGGAGCGCGTGGTCCACGCCGGGATGCCTCCGGCAGTCGTGGCGGTCCGGACCGCCGGGATAATCGTCGATCGAAACGCAATGACTCACGGAACACTTCGGGGAGAAGAAATGACGCACGACCATCGCAAGGTGATCGCAATCGACGGTCCCGGCGCGGCCGGTAAGACCACGGTCGCACAAATCCTCGCGGACCAGCTCGGGATCCTTCTCTTCGATACCGGCGCGCTCTATCGCGCAGTGACGCTTGCCGCGCTCCGCGCCAACGCCGATCTCGACGACGAGCACGCGCTTGCCGACATCGCCAGGTCCGCCCATATCGACCTCCGCCCCGCATCTGTCGATGACGGTCGTCTCGTCGATGTGTTGCTCGAGGATGAAGACGTCACCTGGGCGATCCGGGGACGCGAGATCGACAGCAATGTTTCGAAGGTCTCCGCCTATCCGGCGGTCCGCGAGGCACTGCTCGGCGTCCAGCGCCGCATCGCCGACGGCACACCTGTCGTCATGGTTGGTCGGGACATTGGCACCGTCGTCACGCCGGATGCCGGCACCAAGATCTACCTCGACGCCAGCGTCGAGGAGCGTGCCCGCCGTCGCCTGCACGACCTCCGCCGGCAAGGCGTCGACACCGACTTCGCCTCGGTAATGGACGACCTTCGCGAGCGTGACTACAAGGACTCCCACCGGGCCGTCGCTCCGCTCCGCAGGGCCGACGACGCCATCCGTATCGTCACGGATGGCCGCTCCATCGACCAGATCGTGGTCGAGATCGAGCGCCTCGCGCAGGAGCGGTGGGGAGCGACGGCATGAGCACGGGCAGGACCGAGTTCGGTGACCTCCGCGAGGGCACCATGGGCCCGCTCACGTTCCGCGTCCTGCGGCGAATCCTGTACGGCCTCTCCAAGCTCCTCTTCCGCATGGACGTCCATGGCGAGAGCAACGTCCCGAAAGACGGCGGCTGCATCATCGTCGGCAACCACCTGCACAACCTGGACCCGGTCCTGATCTCGATCGCCTGCCCACGCCCGTTGCATTACATGGCCAAGATCGAGCTCATGAAGGTCCCGGTGCTCGGGAAGATCCTCCGCTGGGGCGGCGCCTTCCCGATCAATCGCGGCAAGATGGACCGCCAGGCCATCAAACGCGCCCGCGCAACCCTCCAGCAGGATATCGCCCTCGGCATGTTTCCCGAAGGCACCCGTTCCCGCACGATGAAGATCGAGCGCGTGCTGCCCGGCGCCGGACTCCTCGCCATTCAGGAAAAGGTGCCGATCATCCCGACGGCGATCACCGGATCAGAGCGCCTGCCGTTCAACGGAGACAAGCAGCACCGTCGCGGCTCCGCCATGCCCGACCCTGGCCACAAGGGCGTCCGCATCCATTTCGGGGAGCCCTTCCTGATCCCGGACGAGATCGACGGCAAGCGCACCAACTCCGCCGCCGCGGTCGACTACATCATGGAGCGCGTCGCTGCCATGCTGCCTCTCGATTACCGCGGCATCTACGGCCAGGAACGCTCGAAGGTTATCGACCTCGAGGAAACCGACGAAGCATCCGGCTGACCAGACGCCGGCACATTCGCCGCCTGATGCGGGCGAGTTAGGGTTCGCGCCCGCGAGGCCGGGGCCTTCGACTCCACCGTCCCCTACAGGTCCTCGCCCTCTTCCTCTGCGATCAGCGCTTCGAGCTGCTCGTCCCGAGCCGCCATCCAGGGCGTATCCTCGGCCTGGTCGCCCCAGTCGAGCTCGATATCACCGATCTGGACCGTATCTCCGTCCTCCACACCCATCTTCTTGAGCTCGTCGGAGATCCCGGATCGCTCCAGCACCCGCTGGAACCGGTCGACCGAGTCGTCGATCTCGAAATTGGTCATCTTCGTGAACCGCTCGATCCCCACGCCGGAAACCACGTAGCGCGTGGGACCCGTCTGGACCACGTCCCACGCGCGCTCGTCGATATCGCCAAGCGTGTAAACCCGGCGCTTCGGCTTCTCTTCCTGCAGCCGCTTCTCCTCGGCTTCCATCTCGCGGATCTCGCGCATTTTCGCAGCGATATGGTTATGGAGTTGGGTGACACCCTCGCCCGTGGCCGCCGAGATCTCGAAGATCGTATATCCCTCGCCGCCAAGGACCTCCTTCAGGTGTGGCAGGTTCTCCTGCGCCTCCGTCAGGTCAACCTTGTTCAGCGCCACGATCATCGGTTTCTTTGCCATCTCGGGATCGAAATCGACCAACTCGGCGTTGATCGTCCGGAAGTCTTCCAGTGGATCGCGCTGCTCCAGGCCACCGGACGCGTCCAGCACATGCACGAGGACCTTTGTCCGCCGCACGTGGCGCAGGAACTCGTGCCCGAGCCCCTGACCCGCCGCGGCGCCCTCGATCAGGCCGGGAATATCCGCCATCACGAACGTCTCGCCGCCCTTGCCCCCGACCTCGACCACGCCGAGGTTCGGCTGGAGCGTCGTGAACGGATAGTCGGCGATCTTGGGCCGTGCCCGGCTCGACGACGCCAGCAGGGTCGACTTGCCCGCGTTCGGCAGCCCGACCAGCCCGACGTCGGCGATGAGCCGCAGCTCCAGCTTCAGCCACATCTCGACGCCCGGCTCGCCAAGCTCGGCGATCTGCGGCGCCTGGCGCGTGGACGACTTGAAATGGACGTTGCCCAAGCCACCCTTGCCGCCCTGCGCGATCACGAATTCCTCGCCCGGCTCCGTCAAGTCAGCGATCTGCTCGCCGGTCTCGTCGTGGTAGATCACCGTTCCCGGCGGCACATCGACGTACGCGTTCGCGCCCGACCGGCCAGCCTTCTTCTGGCCCATACCGGCCTGGCCGTCTTTCGCGACGAACCGGTGCACATACATGAACGGCACGAGGCTGTTCAGGTTGGCCTTTACGCGGAAGATCACATCTCCCCCGCGGCCACCATCGCCGCCGTCCGGCCCACCCTTGGGCACGTACTTCTCTCGCCGGAAATGCCGCGAGCCACTCCCGCCATCGCCGGACTTCACAAATATCCGCGCTGTATCAACCCATGCCATCTGTCTGTGTCCTTACCATCTATCCATTACTGAAGTCATCATGTCGTCCGGAAACCGGCACCAACGCGCATCAAAGTATGCACGACTCCCGCCAAAACCGCGCCGACACGCAGGACGGGAGGGCGTGGAGCCCTCCCGTGACCTGCAGCTTCGGTTCGTCAGCCAGAGGGCTACTCCTCCAGGTAATCCCGCAGCATGCGTGCCCGGTCCGGATGGCGCAGCTTCCGCAACGCCTTCGCCTCTATCTGGCGAATTCGTTCTCTCGTAACGCCGACCTGCTTGCCGACATCCTCCAGCGTCCGGTTCCGGCCGTCATCGAGCCCGTAGCGCATGTAGAGCACCTGCCGCTCGCGCTCGGTGAGCGTCTCCAGGACCTCCTCCACCTGCTCCCGCAGGAGCTGGCGCCCGGCAGCATCCGCCGGCGCGGGAAGCTTCTCGTCCTCGATGAAATCACCGAGACTGCTGTCCTCTTCCTCACCGATCGGCATCTCCAGGCTGATCGGGTCCTGGCTCAGCTTCAGGATCTCCGTCACCCGGTCCGCCGTCATGTCCAGGGCCTTGCCCAGTTCCTCATGCGTCGGCTCGCGACCGAGCTCCTGCTGCATCTGCCGGCTCGTCCGCAGGATCTTGTTGATCGTCTCGATCATGTGGACCGGGATGCGAATCGTTCGCGCCTGGTCCGCGATCGCCCGCGTGATCGATTGCCGGATCCACCACATCGCATACGTGCTGAACTTGAATCCCTTGTGATGGCGGAATTTCTCGACCGCGCGGATCAGGCCAAGGTTGCCCTCCTGGATCAGGTCCAGCATGCTCAGCCCGCGACCCATGTACTTTTTCGCGACCGAGACCACCAGTCGCAGGTTCGCCTCGGTCAGCGCGACCTTTGCCTGCTTGCCCGACTGCTCGATCTCGGTCCACCGTCGCGCCTGGCGCAGCTCGCGTCGCTCCCACAACGGGCGGATGACCTTGTCCGAGGGCAGCGCCGTCGTCGGCGACAGCTTCGCGTGGATATTCTCCGGCAACAGGCCCCACTCGACGGTTCGCAGCCGCAGCTGCTCCTCGAGGTCGGACTCGCTCAGCTCGTGCCGCGAGCACAGCGTCTTGACGGCCGTGCTCGGCACGCCGGTCATCGGGAGCACCCGCGCGAACACACGCTCGAATGAATCCGGCTCGGTCCCGGGCT
Source organism: uncultured Sphaerobacteraceae bacterium (assembly GCA_964624125.1). Lineage (GTDB taxonomy): Bacteria > Chloroflexota > Chloroflexia > Thermomicrobiales > UBA6265 > UBA6265. The sequence continues at coordinate 8,531 of CAZVAA010000044.1, forward strand.
CGATCAGCTCCCACAGCTCGGCGACCAGCGGCCACCCCGCCTTGAACGAGTGCCAGATGGCCATGCCGATCTCGGTCGCCGTCGGCTCATGCGAGCCGGTGGACGAAAGCCGCCCCCGGACCTCGGTGACGTACTCACCGTGGTCCATCGCCGTCGAAAGCTCGACCTCACGCTCGGCGGAGAGAAGCGGTACCCGACCAATCTCGCGCAGGTACATGCGAACCGGGTCATCCAGGCTCACGCCAGCCAGGTCGCTGTCCGCGATGGCATCCATCGAAACGGTGTTGCGGAAATCGACCGGCGCGTCATCGTCTTCGTCTTCGTCGATCTCGAGCGGCATGTCCGCCTCGTCGCCGTCCGGTTGGTCATCCACCAGCTCGCCCAGCGCGGCCAGGCGGGTTTCCAATGGAGATTCGGCGAGGACATCACTCTCCTCGACGACGACTGAGTCATCTGCAGTATGGAGTTCCAGGCTATCGGTCTTGGTTTGGTTTCGAGGCTCGCTCAAAGCCGCCTCCCCGTGTTTATCCGGGTCTGTTTCGCGGATGCGGAATGCCCGGTCGATGCTTCAGGAATTCCAGCCTCCACCACCTGACGGGCGGTCGGCCGGGAATCTTGTCATTCGGGACCCGATACATCGAGACGCACAAGGTCTTCGAACGTCTCGCGACGTCGAATCACCCGTGCCTCTCCCTCCTTCACCATCACCACGGCTGGGCGAAGGGACATATTGTAGTTACTCGCCATGGCGAGGCAGTAGGCGCCCGCGGCGGGAACCGCGAGCAGGTCGTTTTGCTCGAGGCGTGGGAGCGCGATGTCCTCGATCAGGACATCCCCGGACTCACAGTACTTGCCAGCAATCGTGACGGTTTCGACATCGCCCCCTCCAGGACGATTGGCGAGCGCCGCCGTATAGACGGCGTCGTAGAGCGTGGGTCGAATATTATCGGCCATTCCTCCATCGACTGCCACATAGGTCCGGATACCCGGAAGCTCCTTCCGGCTCCCGACCCGGTAGAGCGCGACGCCAGCCGGCCCGGCGATCGATCGCCCGGGCTCGACCGTGACGATCGGGAGCGCCAACCCCCGCCGCTCACAGCCCTCGGTGATTGCCTTCGCGATCATCCCGGCCCATCGCTCCGGGGATATCGGCTCATCTTCGTCGAGATACGCGATCCCGAAGCCACCACCGGGCGACAGCTGCTCCAGCTCGACGCCATGCCGGTCCCGCATCTCGACGGCGAAATCGAGGAGTTCCCCGATCGCATCGAGATACGCATCCGCTTCAAACAACTGCGAGCCGATATGCGCGTGATACCCGGCCAGGTGGAGGCCAGGGATCCCGGCAAGCCGCTCGACGGCCCGCCCGGCCTGTCCATCCGCGATCGGCAATCCAAACTTCGAGTCAGCCATCCCGGTGCTGATTTTCTCATGCGTATGCACGTCGACGCCGGGATTTACTCGCAACAACACCGACATCGGTCGTTGCGGGTCGACGATCTTCTCCAGCACTCCGATCTCGTCGAAGTTGTCGACGATAATCTTGCCGATACCGGCCTCAACTGCCATCTCCAGCTCATCACGGCCCTTGTTGTTGCCGTGCAACGAGATCCTCTCGGGCGGCATGCCACCCTTCAGCCCAACGAAGAGCTCCCCGCCGGACACCACGTCCAGCCCGAGCCCCTCATCAACCAGGAGACGAATCAGCGCGATGGAAAGGAACGCCTTGCCGGCAAACACGACACGGCTGCCCGGGAGCGCCTCGGCAAACGCATCGCGAAACCCACGCATGGAATCGCGCAGCGTCGCCTCGTCATAGACATACACCGGGGTCCCGAAGGTATCGGCGATATCGACGGCGGACACGCCGCCAATCACCAATTCGCCTTGCTCGTTGCGGCGTGTGCCCACTGGCCACACATGCGACATCCGCTCGGTCGCAGCTTCAGTCACGCCAGGATCCTTTCCATCGCAGAAGTGGTTTCCAAGAATGATATTTTCGCACATTTGTGCCAATTCGACCCGTTGACCATAACGAGGGCAACCCGGCTTCCAGAACCGCCGTACAATGCGAAAAGGGAATTCGTCCCGTCCACGCGCCAGGAACCGGAATCGCCACGTGAAAACCGCCAGCACCGCACCCACATCCGCCGCCGCGACCGCCCCGGCGCTCGACGATTCCGAAATCCGGAAGGGCACCCTGTACGGCTTCCTGGCCTACTCCATGTGGGGTGTGCTGCCGCTCTATTTCCACATCCTCTCGCCGGCATCTGCCCAGGCGATCCTCGCCCATCGCATCACCTGGTCGCTCGTCTTCTGTATCCTGCTGGGCATCGCCACCCGCAATTTCGCCTGGGTTCGCCCGCTCCTGCGCAACCCACGACACATCGCCGTCATGGCCGTCGCCGCGCTGCTGCTCACCGTCAACTGGGGCGTATACATCTACGCGGTCACCACCGGCAACGTCGTGGAGAGCTCGCTCGGATATTTCATCAACCCGCTGATCCTGGTCCTCATGGGCGTACTGATCCTGAAGGAACGCCTTCGGCAACTCCAGTGGATCGCGGTCGCGCTTGGCACTATCGCGGTGCTCATCATCTCAATCGACTACGGCCGACCGCCCTGGATCGCACTCGCTCTTGCCACCTCGTTCGCGACCTACGGCTACATCAAGAAGCTGATCGGCACGCAAAATGACGCGCTTGCTACCATGACCGTGGAAACCGCCGTCCTCGCCCCCTTCTCGGCTATCGCGCTGATCTGGATCGAGACATCCAGCTCGGGCACCTTCACCTCCGAAGGTCCCGGCCACACCCTCCTGCTGCTCTCGACCGGCGTCATCACCGCCGTCCCGCTGATCCTCTTCGCGGCGGCCGCCCGCCGGGTTCCCCTCGTGACGATGGGCATGCTCCAGTTCATTGCGCCGGTCCTGCAGTTCATCTGCGGCGTCGCCATTCTCGGGGAGGAGGTCCCTCTCAGCCGCTGGATCGGCTTTGGCTTCGTCTGGGCCGCGCTCGTCGTCCTCACCACCGATACGGTCCGCAACACCCGGCGCCGCCGTACCCCGGTCGCCGGAACCGCTTGAACCTCCTGCTATACTTGTCGTTGGCGCCCGAAAAGGGCAGCCGGCTCAGTATCATGCCGTGTTTTCGGGAGTTTTTCGTCGTGACACAACGGACGCAGTGACAACCTCCATATGAACCCCCGGCGCCGCTCGCGTTTGCGCGGCCGCGCCCTCTGTTGTCCTGCCCTGATCCACGACATCCTGAAAGGCCACCATGCCACCCCTGAGCATTCTCAACGTATCCAATCTCGCCAAGACCTATATCACCGAGGAAATCTTCTCCAACGTCTCCTTCCAGATCCTGGAGCGGGAGCACGTCGCCCTCGTGGGCGTCAACGGCGCCGGCAAATCCACCCTGCTTCGCATCATCGCCGGCATCGAGCACCCGAACGCCGGTGAAGTGACGCAGCAGGCCGGCCTGCGTGTGACCTACCTCCCGCAGGAAGCCCACTTCACGAGCGACAACACCCTGCGTGAGGAAGCCCGCCTCGCGTTCGCGCCGGTTCTCGAAACGCAGGACCGCATGCGCGAGATCGAGCAGCAGATGGCGGAGGATGACGCCGACCTCGACGCGTTGATGGAGGAGTACGACCGCCTCAGCATCCGCTTCGAGTCCGCTGGCGGCTACGATATCGAGCACCGAACCGACGAGGTCCTGCAGGGTCTCGGCTTCACGCAGGACCAGTTCGACGAGCCGGTCGCCCGTCTCAGCGGCGGCCAGAAGACCCGCGTCGCGCTGGTCAAGGCCCTGCTCGCCGACCCCGATCTCCTGCTGCTCGACGAGCCGACGAACCACCTCGACCTCGACATGCTCGAGTGGCTGGAGGAATTCCTCGGTCGCTGGAATGGCGCCTGCCTGATCGTCTCCCACGACCGCTACTTCCTCGACCGCGTCACCACCCGTACGCTCGATCTCTCGTTCGGCCGCCTCGAGGACTACCCCGCCCCCTACGCGAAGTACGTCCCGATGCGCGAGGAGCGCATGGCGCGCCGCCTCAAGGAGTACGAAGAGCAACAGGAATACATCGCCCGGCAGGAAGAGTTCATCCGTAAGTACGGCGCAGGACAGCGCTATCGCGAGGCGCGTGGCCGCCAGAAGAAGCTGGACCGCCTCGAGCGCATCGAGCGCCCCCAGGAGCACGACCGGATGCACATCCGGTTGGGTACCAGCGTCCGCTCAGGCCGCAACGTCCTGACATCCTCGAAGATGCAGATCGGCTACCGCGATCCAGAAGGTCCGGCCGTGTTCATCAACACGCCCCAGCTCACGATCGAGCGCGGAGACCGCATTGGCCTGCTCGGTCCAAACGGCGCCGGCAAGACAACCTTGATCAAGACGCTCGTCGGCGCGCTTCCCCCGCTTAAGGGCGAATACAACTACGGCACAAACGTCAAGCCGGGCTACTATGCGCAGTCGCACGAGCAACTGCGCGGCAAGGGAAGCGGCACGCCGCTCTCGTTGATCCAGAACACGCAGTCGATGACCGAGGAATACGCCCGGACCTATCTCGGACGCTTCCTCTTCAGCGGCGACGATGTCTACAAGCACATCTCCGATCTCTCTGGTGGCGAGCGCTCCCGTCTTGCGCTCGCCGTACTGCTGCTCGAACAGGCGAACTTCCTCGTCCTCGACGAACCGACGAACCACCTCGACATCTTCGCCCGGGAAACGCTGGAGCGAATGCTCAACGAGTTCGACGGAACCATCCTCTTCGTCTCGCATGACCGCTACTTCATGGACCGCATCGCGACGAAGCTCTGGCACGTGCAGGATGGCACCATCACAACCTCCCTCGGTAACTACACCGATTACCAGCGCCAGCTTGGCCGTCGCGCCCAGCAGGAAGCCGCCGAGCAGAAGGCTGAGTCGGAGCAGAAGAAGCCCGAGCCCACAGAGACGATGACCGTCTCCGCGAAGGGCAAGCCGCGGCGGCGCTCTGAATCCGATGTGCAGAAGAAGCTCGCCAAGGTCGAGCGCTCGATCTCGGAACTGGAAGGCAGGCTCAACGAGCTGAACGACGCGATCTCGATCGCCACGATCGACCAGGATGTCGATGCGATCGCCACCCTTGGCGAGGAGTTCGAGAAAGTCCAGACGCAACTGGACGAAGCCTACGAGGACTGGGAAACCGTCTCGCACACCGCGCAGGAGCTCGCCTACGCCAATGACTGACACGCAGCGGATCGTCCTCGGCATCACCGGCAATATCGCGACCGGCAAGAGCACCGTTGTGCGCATCCTCAAGGAATTCGGCGCGCACCACATCGACTCCGATCTCGTCTATCGCGACCTTGTCCAGCCGGGCGAGCCGCTGCTGGAAACCCTGCGCGAGCACTTCGGCGATGGCATCATCGCGCCAGATGGCTCGCTCGATCGCAAGGCCCTTGGCGCGATCGTCTTCTCCGACCCCGCGAAGCTCGCCGAGCTCGACCGCCTCACCCACCCCGCGGTGATCGCCGAGAGTGACCGTCGCGTCGAGGCGATCCGCGAAGGCGTGATCATCATCGACGCCGTCAAGCTCATCGAGAGTGGCCACCACGAGGTCTGCGACGAAGTTTGGCTGGTCACCGCGCCTGAGGAAGCGCAGGTCGCCCGCGTCATGAGCCGTAACAACGTTTCGGAAGAAGAGGCGGCACGACGCGTCGCCGCCCAACCACCCATGGAGCCGAAAATCGCCGCCGCCGACCGCATCATCGACAACTCGGGTTCACTCGACGACTTGCGTGCGACGGTCGAGGCAGCATGGGCTATGCTTGTGGATAGTGACAATACTTCCGAAACGAAAGGGACTTCAAATTGACTCGCGATCGAAGCAACGAAACCTACAACATCGAGATTTTCTCCGACTACACCTGCCCAACCTCTTACTCCATCGTGCGCTGGCTGGATGAGGTGAAACAGCACCTCGGCGACCGCCTCAATGTCACCTGGCGCGCCTTCCCGCTGGAGCAGGTCAATCATCCGGACCCCAACTTCAAGGTCTGGGAATATCCCAACGACGGCAAGAGCAGCACGATGCGCGCTTTCCAGGCCGCCAACGCCGCCCGCAAGCAGGGCCAGGATGCCTTTGAGAAGATGCACCATGGCCTCTTCGTCCGCCGCCACGTCGACGGACGCAATCTCGCCGGCCAGCGCGTGCTCGAGGCGACCGCCGAGGAAGCCGGACTCGACATGGATCGCTTCCGCGAGGACCTCAAATCCGACGAGGCCTTCACCATCGTCCGCGACGACTATCTGAAGGGCCGGGAGCTCGGCGTCTTCGGCAGCCCGACACTCTATTTCGACAACGGCCAGGGTGCCTACCTGAAGTTCACCTGGAACGAGCGCTACACCGACGCCCTCGAGTTCTTCTACGAATTCGTCGACATCGTTCGCGACCGACCCAACGTCCTCGAGATCAAGCGTCCCACCCCGCCAACCTCGATGTAGAGGGAGAACCTCTCGCGTACGGGCCGGCACAACGTCGGCCCTTCGCTGGAACCAATGGACGCACCGACCACCGACATCCCGGCCGAAAAGATCACCGCCGTCCGTGAAGGCCTCCTCGCCTGGTGGCACGCCAACCGGCGAGACCTCCCGTGGCGCCACACCCGCGATCCTTACCGGATCATGGTCTCCGAGATCATGCTCCAGCAAACGCAGGTCGATCGCGTCATTCCGTACTACCATCGGTGGCTCGAATCATTCCCGACCGTCCATGAACTCGCCGCCGCGCCAACGTCCGAGGTCATCCGCCTCTGGAAGGGCCTCGGATACAACCGCCGCGCCGTCAACATGCAGCGCACCGCCCAGGCCGTTGTCGACCGCGGCGGGGAGTTTCCGGGCACCGTGGAGGAGTTGCTCGCCCTCCCCGGCATCGGCCCCTACACCGCTGGCGCCATCGCCTGCTTCGCGTTCGAGCAGGACGTCGCCTTCATCGACACCAACATGCGCCGCGTCTTGCACCGTCTCTTCGTCGGTGTCGATGTCCCGAAACCGACGGTCTCCGACAAGGAAGTCACCGCCGTCGCGGCCGACGTCCTTCCACCCGGCGATGCCTGGAACTGGAACCAGGGCCTGATAGAGTTCGGGGCGCTACACTGCACCGCACGCAAGCCACTCTGCGTCGTTTGCCCGCTGCAGGATGCGTGCAACGCCTTCCCGGAGATCCAGTCCGCGATCGTCGCCAACGCGAAGACGCCGCGCGCGAAGAAATCCGTGCCATTCGAGCAGACCACTCGATACTTCCGGGGCCGCATCGTCGACGCTCTTCGCGATCACGAAGGCGAAGGCCTCGCCGCCATTGAACTCGGACCTGCCATCAAACCCGGGTTCACGAAAACAGACCTCCCCTGGCTCATCGATCTCATCCATGGCCTCGAGCGGGACGGCCTGCTGAAGATCGCGGAGGACGAACCGGAGTATGATGCCTCGGAGATGCGTCTCCGACTGCCATAGGAGTTGCCCCGATGGTCTATCTCCCGGATCACTTCAATGCATCCAATCAAGGACAGGTGCGTGATATCATCGACCGGCATCCCCTTTCGACCCTGGTGACCGTGGGTCCGCATGGCCCCGAGGCGAACCACATTCCGCTCATCCTGGAACCGGATCGCGGTCCGCACGGCACCCTCATCGGGCATGTTGCCAGGAACAACGACATGTGGCGCCACGGAGGCACATGCCTCGCCATCTTCCACGTTGCCGATGCCTACATCTCCCCCAACTGGTACCCGACCAAGGCAGACACCCATGAGGTCGTTCCCACCTGGAACTACCAGGTCGTCCACGCCCGTGGCCCGCTACGGGTCATTGACGACGAGCGGTGGCTCCGGGGCGCGGTCGGCAAACTGACCCGCAAGATGGAAACGCTCAGCTCAAACCAGCCGTGGAAAATGGCCGACGCCCCACGCGCATTCATCGACGACCTGCTGGCGAACATTGTCGGCATTGAGATTCCTGTCGAGTCCATGATCGGGAAAGCAAAGATGAGCCAGAACCGACCCACGGTTGACCGTCAGGGCGCAGCGGCGGGCCTCCGCGCCACCGACCGGCCAAACGCCTCCGCCATCGCTGACCTTATCGAAGCACACAACCGGAACGATTGAGGAGAGACACATGAAGATCGCCGCCCCTTTCGGGGCGGCGATCTTCATGCTTGTTTACCTAAAGGTGGTCGCTACCGGATTCGCTCCCGCACGTACGAGGCGACTTCATCCAGCCCGATCCGCTCCTGCGACATCGTGTCGCGGTCGCGCACCGTCACCGCCTTGTCCTCCAGCGTGTCGAAATCGACCGTGAAGCAGAACGGCGTGCCGATCTCGTCCTGGCGACGGTAGCGCTTCCCGATGTTCGACGTCTCGTCGTAATCTACCAACGCGCCCGTCTCATCCTGCAAGCGCTCGAACAGGTCACGCGCGACCGAGGTCAGCTCGGGCTTTTTCGCCAGAGGCAGGACCGCCGCCTTGTACGGCGCAAGACGCGGCGAGATGCGCAGGACCACCCGGGTATCCGCCTTGCCATTGACGTCGACCGTCTCTTCCTCGTCATAGGCATCGAGCATGACCGTCAGGAACGTCCGCTCGACACCGAAGGTCGGTTCGATCACATACGGCAGGTACCGGTCGTTGGCCGCCTGGTCGAAGTACCGCATGTCCTCGCCAGAGTGTTCCTGATGCTGGCGGAGGTCGAAATCCGTTCGGTTCGCCAGTCCATACAGTTCTCTCCAGCCCATCGAGCCGGGGAACAGGTATTCGAAGTCGATCGTGCGATCGGAGTAGTGCGACAACTCTTCCTTCGTATGCTCGCGAATGCGCACATGCTCCGGTTTCAGGCCGATCAGGTCGACCCAGTCCTGCATCGCGGCCTGCCACGACTCGAACTGCTCCTCCGCTTCGTCCGGCCTGGTGAAGAACTCGATCTCCATCTGCTCGAGCTCGAGCACGCGGAAGATGAAGTTGCCGGGCGTGATCTCGT
>CAZVAA010000045.1:0-2182 GCA_964624125.1 uncultured Sphaerobacteraceae bacterium
TGGTCGTCAACTTCTGGGGATCATGGTGCGAGCCATGCATCCGCGAGATGCCGGCGTTCCAGGATGTCTATGAGGCATCTGGCGACGATGTCGCATTCGTTGGGGTTGGCTCCAAGCGCGACTCTGAGGAAAATGCGGTTGCCTTTGCTGACGATACGGGCGTGACGTTCCCGATCGGTCGCGATTCGGAAGGCGGCACCCGTGCCGCAGGTCAGATCACCAAGGACTACAACATCGTCGTTTACCCCACGACATTCATCGTGGACCCCGAAGGCAGAATCGCCGGTGTATTTCCGAAAGAAGTGCATGGTGACGAGTTGGAGCAGGCGATCGAGGATGCCCGGAACGGCGCGGAGTAGGCGACGCCCCCGATAGCCTCGGCCCCGTGGTGGCCGAGGCTGTTTCCCGGCGCTCTACTTCGCGGTGGCGCGCGTTTCCGTACAACCGGCCACCGCCCGTAGCCCCGGACCTCGTGTCCGGGGTTTTTGCGTCACGATCCCCGGATACAAGATCCGGGGCTACGGGAGACTTTTACCCGTAGTTATCCCGTCGCGAACCTCGCGATCGCCTTCACCATCTCCTCCATCATCGCCGGGCCGCCATGCCCCTCGCCATCGACGACGATCCACTCGCTCCCCGGCCATGCCCGGTGTAGCCGCCATGAGGTCATCAGCGGTGAGCTGACATCCAGCCGGCCATGGATCAGCACGCCAGGGATGTGCGCGATCCGGTCCATCCCGTCGAGCAATTCGGTCGGTCCAAGGAAGGCGCCGTGCGACCAGTAATGCGTGACCAGCGTCGCGAAGATCGCCTGGCTCTCCGGGTCATCGTCCGCCAGCATCGGCCCGCGATTGGGGTCGAGCGAGATATGCGCGTCTTCCCACCGGCACCATGCGCGGATGCCTGCAGCCCGTATCTCCGGGTCGGGATCGGTGATGTTCGCACAGGCGGCATCAATCACCCGCTGGCCGGGTTGCCGGTCGATCGCCGTGACGAGGGCATGCCACTCTTCCGGGAAGAGGTTGCCCATCGATTCGGTGACCCATTCCACCTCGGCGGGCGTCGTGGTCGTTACGGCGAAGAGGACCAGCTCGCTGACGCGCCCCGGATGCGCCTGCGCGTAGGCGAGCGCCAGTGTCGTGCCCCATGACAGGCCGGTCACCATCCACTGCTCGATCCCGAGATGTTCCCGCAGCGCCTCGATATCCGCGATCAACGCCTGCGTCGTGTTCGAGTCGAGGTTCGCATCCGGATCGGTGACGAGCGGCCGGCTGCGGCCGCATCCTCGCTGGTCAAGCCCGACGATAAGGTACCGCTCCGGATCGAAGCGCTTGCGATAGCCGGAGCCAAGGCCGCCGCCAGGACCGCCATGAAGCGTCAGCGCGGGCTTTCCGTCCGGGTTGCCGGAGGTCTCCCAGAAGATGCGGTTGCCGTCGCTGATCGGGAGCATCCCGGTCGCAAACGGTTCGATCGGTGGGAACATGAGTGGCTCCGGACACGACTGACCGTAGCCCCGGACCTTGTGTCCGGGGGCGCCGCAACTTGTCTGCGGCGCCACGGGAAATGCGGATTCTGCCGGGTGTCCCTACTTCTGGACCGGGACCTTGGTCAACCACTCGTCGTGGCTGGTGTCGCGGCCGCGGAAGATGTCGAACATCTTGTCGTAGAGCTGCTTCGCGATCGGTCCCTGCGTGCCGTCGCCGATCACGCGGCCGTCGATCATCTCGATCCACGCCACCTGCACGCCGGTGCCGCAGAAGAAGGCCTCGTCGACGATGTAGAGCTCCGAGCGGTCGATGCCCCGCTCGGCGATCGGGATTCCCAGCTCATTGGCCAGCTCAACCACCGTGCGGCGGGTGATGCCCTCGAGGATGTCGCTGTTGATCGGCGGGGTGATCAGCGTGCCATCGCGGACGATGAAGATATTGCAGGCGCTGCCCTCGGCGATCTTGCCCTCGGCATTGAGCATGATGGCGTCGTCGGCGCCATAGGCCATCGCCTGGTCCTTGGCGAACGAGGCATTGATGTAGGAGCCGGTGATCTTGCCGCGGCTCGGGATGGCATTGTCGGACGAGCGGGTCCACGACGTCACGATCGTGTTCTGGCCGCGGCTGGTGTCCAGATAGTCGCCCATCGGCAGCATGTAGACCGCGACCTCGTCGTCGATCCCGAGCAGGCGCGG
>CAZVAA010000045.1:2282-17437 GCA_964624125.1 uncultured Sphaerobacteraceae bacterium
CCGAACGCGCCGGTGCCGTACTGCAAGGCATGGGTGCCAATGCTCACCTTGGCCTCGGAAAAGGGAACGATATTGCCCTCAAAAAACGCGTAATCCATCGTGACATCGAACGCCATGATCCAAAACTCCCGGCTGGTTTGTCGTGGGGTCTGCCCCGCATGTGAACTCGTGTACGGTGCCGCGCTCCGGGAGCCGGAATGGGCGCCGCAACAGGTCTTTCCTGCGCCAGTATCGCACAGGGGCAGGCATAACCGGCGTCCCTAGCCTACAGGTTCCGGAGGGCGCTCCTGCCGCAGGTATTTCGCCCAGACGATAACGACCAGCGCCGAGAGGATTCCGCCGATGAGTCCGAGGGATTGCCCGGCGCGGACGCCGATTTCGTCGAGTACATAGCCGGCGACGATCGAACCCAGGGCGGCCCCGCTCGCGATCGCGGAGCCGAGCCAGGAAAAGGCCTCGGTGAGCATCTTCGGCGGGGAAAGGTTCTCGACCACGGTGTTGGCGGCGATCATCGCCGGCGAGATGCCGAAACCGGTCACGAAGACGGCTATGGCCATCGCGGGGATCGAGCTGGCCAGCAGGATCGGGATGGTACCCAGCGACATCCACCAGATCGCGATCTTCAGGCGACGGTCGACGGGCGAGTGCCAGGTCACCGCGCCATACCCGATCGCCCCGAGGAAGGAGCCGGCCCCGAACAGCGCAGCCAGGATACTCGCCGCATTCGGTTGGCCGAGATCCTCCGAGAAGGCGACCAGGACGATTTCGATCGAGCCGAAGATGATGCCGAGGAAGAGCAGCGCGGCGATCAGCACCTGCATGCCGGGGAGACGTACGACCGACGTGGACAACGTCGATTGCGAGGTCGTGACGGGCGCGTTCCGCGTGGACGATGGCGAGACGGGCTGCAGCACGAGGATCACCGTGCCGATGAGCGTCATGACCAGTGAGACGACAAGACCGGCGGCGGCATTCACGCTGACCGACAGCGGCACGACCAGCATCGGTCCAATGATGAAGGCCATCTCATCGGCCATCGCCTCAAGCGCATAGGCGCGCTCCAGCCGGCGCCCCTTGCCGAGCACCTCGACCCACCGCGTGCGGCTGATCGACCCGAATGGCATCGATGACCCGCCGACGACCGCCGCCCCGGCGAGCATGATCAATGCGTGGGTGTCCGCGTAGGCGGCGGCGATGAGCCAGACCATGCCGATCACATGGCCGATCGCGCTCCAGATCAGCACGGTGCGCTCGCCGAACTGATCGGCGAGGCGCCCCAGCTGTGGAGCTGCGAAGGCGGAGACGAGTGTCTGGACCGCGCCGACAAGCCCGGCGAGTCCGTAGGACCCGGTGAGTTGTTGGACCAGCAGCACGCATCCCAGCGCCTTCATCGCGATCGGGATGCGTCCGATCACGGTGGCGATGAAGAAGATGACCGTTTCCGGCGTCTGGAACAGACTGCGGTAGGAGACTGAAGACGACGCGTTCACGCAAGCATTCCGGTTCCGTACACAGCGATCGTGCCGCCAGTCGGGCAGCACGCATCACGAACGGTACATGAAACGGACGGGATCGCGGTAGCGAGCCGCGTTCTTCCTTGCCGCCATCGTGCCGCCAATGGAATCCTGCGGTACCGTTAGGTCGCTTCCCGTGATGGTGCGGGGCGCACATCCTCGCATGTCCGGTTTGCCCGCATGCCGGTGGATCTCGGGGTGGGAGCATGATCGAAGCCCGCTGCATCTCAAAAGCATATGGTGACGTTGCCGCCAACAACTGCCTGGATATCACGATCCGGCCCGGTGAGATCCTCGGTGTGCTCGGTGAGAACGGCGCCGGGAAATCCACGCTGCTCTCCATCCTGTCGGGAATGATCCCGCCCGATAGCGGGCTGATCCTCGTCGATGGGGTGCCGGCGCGCTTCGGTTCCCCGCGAGATGCCCTGCTTGCGGGCATCTCGGTGGCCTACCAGCACTTTTCGCTGGTTCCCACCTTCACCATCCGCGAGCAGCTCCGCCTCGCGGGATGGGCCTCGGCCGGGCTTCCCGATCTGCTGGCGTCCCGGTTTAAGGGAGATGAGCGAATTTCCGCGTTGTCCCTGGGCGAGCGGCAGCTGGTGGAGATCGCCAAGGCGCTGGTCCCGCGACCCCATGTCCTCATGCTCGATGAACCAACCTCGATCCTCAGCACCGCCGAAACGCGCCACCTCTTTACCCTGCTCGACGACCTGCGCCAGCAAGGTACCTCGGTGGTGATGGTCACGCACAAGATGAACGAGGCCATGGAGGTGTGCGACCGGATCGTGGTCCTCCGGCGAGGCGGGGCGGTCGACAGCATCGAGCGATCGAGCGGGATCTGGCCAGCGGGTACCGGTGACCGGCTGCTCTCCTCGATGTTCGGCCGGGACCGGGAAGGATCTGCGGCGGAAGCACCCGGCGCTGATTCGGCACAGGTCATGGCGGAAGATGCCCCGGTCCTGTTCCGGTTGCAGAACCTGTCGACCAGGCCGGAAGCCGGGCGACATGCCCTGCAGGATGTGTCGCTTGAGATTCACGAAGGGGAAGTCTGCGCGATCGTCGGCATCGATGGTCAGGGGCAATCCGCGTTGGCTGACGTCTGTGCCGGCTATATCGCCACGGGGACGACGGTCACGGTGCGAGGGCAAACGCTGACGACCGGAGATGTCCGGGCCTTCAGCGACGCGGGCGTCGCGTACCTCGCCGACGACCGGATCGGGATCGGCACGGTCCAGGGATTCAGCGTTGAGGACAACCTGATGCTGAAGCGGCAGCGCGAGTGGCCGTTCAGCCGGTTCGGGCGATTGCGCCGGGGCGCGATCAGGGATCATGCGGTGAACCAGATTGGCCGGTGGCATATCGAGCCGCCAAACCCCCGGGCGCCGATCGGGACCCTGTCGGGCGGGAACATCCAGAAAGTGCTGCTGGCGAGGGAGCTGGCGCGAGCGAATTCGTTGCTCATCGCCAACAATCCCACACATGGGCTCGATCCGCGAACCCGGGACCTGGTGTGGCAAGCGATGGAGCGATTCGTCGACGCAAGGGGCGGCGTCCTGCTCCTGACGCCGGACCTGGATGAGGCGCTCATGCACGCCCACCGGATCGGCGTCATGTATGACGGTCGCGTTTCCCCACTGGTTCCAGTAACGCCCGGCATGCGTTCGAAGGTCGAGAGCATGATGGTTGCGGGATGGTGACGACACACGGCCCCCGTGCCCCCCGGTTCCGTGGCCTGCAGGTGCCCTGGCGGGAGTCTCCCTGGCTGATGCCACTTGGCGCCCTGCTCTTCGCGCTCGCGTGCGGAGCGCTGTTGCTCGTGGTGACAGGGCATGACCCGGTCGTGGCATATCGCGAGTGGTTTTCGCGCGGCATCATGGGGCCGCGCGGATGGCAGGAAACGATCGTGCGGGCGATTCCGCTCGTTGTCGCCGGTGCCGCCGTGCTGGTCGCCCTGCGAGCGGGCGTCTGGAACATCGGCGTTGACGGCCAGGTGCTGGTGGGCGCGCTGTCGGCGGCCGTCACCGCGAGCGAGTTGAGCGGCACGAACCGGGTGGTGATGTGGGTCGGCGCCGCATTGGCCGGGATGCTGGCGGGTGCCCTGTGGGCGCTGGTTCCGGCGTTGCTCCGCGGGAAATACGGCATCAACGAGATCGTCACAACCATCATGTTCAACTACATCGCGATCTCCGCCACGGCATGGCTGGTGAAGGGCCCCCTGGGCGATCCCGCCGTCGTGCTGCCACAAACGACGCTCATCCCCGTCGATATGCGCCTGGCGACCTTCGGGGATACCAGGGTGCATGTCGGGCTGGTGGCCGCCGTGGCGGTGGTCATCCTGCTCGGGATCTTGTTCTCCCGCTCGGTCGCCGGCCTGGAGTTGACGGCGACCGGCGCGAGTCCTAAGGCTGCCGCCCACAATCATGTCCGGGTCGCCGCCTATCTTTTCGCCGCCATGGTAACCAGCGGCGCGCTCGCCGCGCTTGCCGGCGCGAATGATGTCCTGTCGACCAAGGGCGCCTTCCAGGGGGAGTGGAACCCGGCCTACGGCTTCGTCGCATTTGCCCTGGTCTTCCTGGGCAGGAAGTCGGTGCCGGGGCTTGTCCCGGCGGCGCTGGTTTTCGGCCAATTGTCGTACGCGGCGGATGTTGTCCCGCGCGCGGCGGATGTGGCCCCCGCGTTTTTCGACGTGATCGAAGGAGCGCTGCTGGTGGCGCTCGCGGCGATGGTCTGGGCGCAATCGTCCACCGGGCCTCGAGCATCGAGAGGAAAGGCGGGCGCATCATGAACGTCGAGATGGTCATCACGGTGCTGCTGTCCGTCGCCCTCATCAGCGCCGTGCCGCTCGCCCTGGCGAGCGTGGGCGAGGCGGTCGGGGAGCGCGCCGGCATGATCAACCTGGGCACCGAGGGGATGATGCTGCTCGGGGCATTTGGCGGATTTTGGGTCTCCCTGCAAAGCGACTCGCACGCGCTGGGACTGCTCGCGGGCGGGATGATCGGGGCGATCAGCGGGCTGGTGTTCGGATTGGTCGCTGTCGTCATCGGTGCGGACCAGGTCCTGCTCGGCCTGGGGCTGACGCTCGCCGGTGGAGGGCTGACCGCGTTTCTCTTCCGCGAGGCGTTTGGCTCGCACCAGCCGTTGCTCGCCAGCACCATGGGTCGACCCTTCAGCGCCATCGGCGACAGCATCCCGGTTTTCGGCCCCGCGTTGCTTGGCCAACCCTGGTTCTTCTACGTCGCCTGGGTGATCGTGGCAGGGGTGGAGCTCATGCTCAGGTACTCCACACCCGGACTCCGGATCCGGGCCGTGGGAGAATCGCCGGTCGCGGTGGATGCGGCCGGGATCAGCGTCGTGCGAACGCGCCTTGTGGCGGCGGTCATGTCGGGATCGATGGCTGGCCTGGGCGGTGCATCGCTCAGCGTCGTGGAGCTCGGGTTTTTCCAACCCGGTGTCACGCTCGGGGCCGGCTTTATCGCGATCGCGCTGGCGATGCTTGGCCGGTGGTCTCCCTGGCGAATCGCCGTCATGGCGATGCTCTTCGGGTTGCTGCGTGGGCTCGGCAGCGGCCTGCAGCTGATCGATGTGACCGTGCCATCCGAAGCCACGCGGCTCCTGCCCTACGTCGGTGTCGTGATCGCCCTCGTGGTGAGTGGGCGAGGCATCGGCTTGCCGTCGGCGCTCGGGCAGACCTGGGATCGCCGTCGGCGCGCGGTGCGTGAGGGCTGACCGGCTCTCGAATGCCGGGACAATTCACGGACCCGGTTCCGGTTATCGCCAGGTAGCAGTACCATGAGGCCAATCGGCTCGCACTGATACCGCAGAACTGGGGAAACGAAGCCCATGAAAAGCCTGGTTGTACATGTCCTCCTGATCCTGATGATCGTCACACCCGTCCAGTCCGCTTCGGCTGCCCGGGATGGGATCGACCTCGTGTCGATCGTGACCCCGGCCAGCCGGACCAACCAGGCCTGGGACCAGCAGGGCGTCGACAACCTGGTCGAGGTTGGGGACGAGATGGGGTTCGAGGTGGCCGTCGTCGAGAACGCGGGCTACCAGGACATCACGCCGATCCTGCAGGATCTTGAGGACGATGGTTCTGACCTCATCATCTGCCATGCGGCGGGCTACCAAACCGTATGTCCCGAGTTCGCCGCCCAGTCCGGTGTCCCTGTCGTGGTGATCGAGAACCCCGGCGCGGTCATGGACGGGCTGGTGTCGGACATCGAGACCCAGGCCCACGAATCGGCGTTCCTGGCGGGTGTGCTGGCCGGGTTGGAAACGAAGACGGGCACCGTCGCGATCGTGGTGACGGGTGAGCCGCCGACATGGAACTACATGACCGTCGGCTTCGCCGAAGGGCTCCATTCCGTCCGTCCCGATGCCGAATTGATCTACAGCGTCGTCGGCGAAGCGTCATACGACGATGCCCCGAACGCCAAACGCGTGACGGAGACGGTGCTCGCGGGCGGGGCCGATGTCGTGTTCGGGATGGGCGATGGCGCCTCGTTTGGCATGATTCAGGCCATTCGGGAGTTCAATGCCGATCGCTCACCCGGGGAACACGCCCGGTTCATCGACGTCATCGGCGACAAGTCGGACTCCGAAGCGAGGGATTTCCTCCTGACCTCGGTCCTCTTCGACTACACAGGCGTGTATACCCAGCTGGTCAACGACCTGGAGGCGGGGGAGTTTGGAAGCGTCGTCACCATGACCCTGGAAAACGACGGTGTCCGGTTGCTCGACCCGCCGATCGAGGTCGACCCGGAGCACATCGACCAGGTCGCGGAGACACGCGAGAAGATCATCTCCGGGGAGATCGGGGTGTCCGTCATCGGCGATGCGGATGGCACGCACAAGCGCCTGGACGAGCTCTTCCCGGATAATGACTGACCGGGATCAGGCCTCCCGGTCGGCGATCGCGGTCATACGTGCGGCGCAGTCGCGGAAAACCTCACGCAGCTCCGGCGGCGAGATGATCGTCATCGGGTAGGGAAGCACGGCGATCCGCCAGGCAAACCACTCCAGCGTGCTGGTGGTCGAGCGCAGGCGGGATCGCCCGTCTCCAAGGTCGTCGATGATGACCAACTGGCGCGGCACTTCGTGACGAATCTGCTCCGGCGTCGCCTCGACCTCGATCTCGACCTTCCAGGTCGACCAGGACATCGCGAGCGATTCCTCGATCGCGGCCATGACGTCGAGGTTCTCGGGCCGCTCGAACTCCTCCTCCAGCACATCGACGCGGCGAATGCGGTCGATCCGGAAGGTGCGCCGCGCCTGCCGGAGATGGCACCAGCCATGGAGGTACCAGCGTCCGAAGATGGTGCCGATACCGTAGGGGTCGACCTTCCTTGCGCTGTCGTCGCCATCACCACGGTTGTAGCGCATCCAGATCCGGTTGTTGCTGAGGTAGGCCTGCGCCAGCTTCGCGAGGACATGCGGATCGGGGAAGACCGGCGTGCCGAACTCCTCCTCGTCTGGCAGCACCACGGCCTGTCGGAGCGCCTCGATCCGGGTGGTGAGCTCGGGCGGCAAGACGCGCTCGATCTTGGTCAGCGCGCTCTCCACGCCGGGCGGTAGCTCGGAGTCCATCGTCGGGCGGGCGGTCAGCAGGGCGACCGCGAGGCCCAGCGCTTCATCGGCGCTGAACATCATCGGCGGCAGGCGGAACCCGCGCAGCAGCGCGTATCCGCCAAACCGGCCGGGGGTCGGCTCGATCGGGATACCCATGTCCTGCAGTGTCGTGATGTACCGGCGTACCGTGCGTGCGCTGACGTCGAGCTCATCGGCAAGTTGGGGACCCGTGATGCCCGGCCGGTTCTGCAGCAACTCGAGCACTGCGAGGATCCGGCTTGCCGGGCGAGAGGTATCGAGCATCGTCTCTCTTTCGTACAAATGTTCGACAAATGCGGACCGGGAATGACCGCATTCACGGATAGTCTATACCCAGTGGTGAACGAATGGAGATGACGCGTACGAACGCGCGAAGGAGAAGCAGGATGGCAACTGTCCGCGAAGGAAACGCGACGGCCCTGGTCGTGATCGATGTCCAGAAAGACGTCGTCGGCAATGCGTGGGATCGCGACGGGGTTGTTGGGCGGATTGCCACGCTGGTCGCGCGGGCGAGGACGGAAGATGTCCCGGTCGTCTTCATTCAGCACCACGATGCGGAGATGCCGCAGGGGTCTGAAGGTTGGGAGCTTGTAGATGAACTGGTGCCCGGCGATGGAGAGCCGGTGATCGCCAAGGAGTATCTGGATGCATTCGCGGGCACGACGCTGTCGCAGGTGCTCGCGGACCTGGGGAGTACCCATCTGGTCATTGCCGGGGCGCAAACGATGGCGTGTATCCGCGCCACGACGCACCGTGCGTTGGCCGAAGGGTATGACCTGACGCTTGTTTCGGACGCGCATACAACTGATGACCTGGAGTGGGGAGACGTGACCCTGTCCGCCCGCCAGATCGTCGATTACACGAATCTTTCGCTTCAGTTCACAACGTATCCCGGCCAGGAAACACGGGTAGTGCCACACGATGCCGTGTCGTTCTCCTCGCTGGTCGGGGCACAGGAGCAACACTGATGACCTTCCACATGGAGTCAATGTATCGTTCGGTGGAGTATCAACAGCAGCGGGTCGCGCAAGATATCGAGGCGGCCCGGAACAGTACGTTCTGGCCGAAGGTCCGCGTCGAGGCCGGCGCCCTCCTGATCCGCATCGGGGAGTGGCTGGAGCATGACGCGGCGCGTGTCGGGACCCCGGCCACGTCACCGACTGGCCGGCCACGACCCGCCTCGGCATAACAAGGGCTGGTGCGCATGCAACGACGGGATATGCGAGCCGAACTGGCATCCCTGTATGCGGCGAAGGCGACGGCACCTCAACTCATCGAGGTGCCGTCGCTGCCCGTGATCGCGCTTGACGGCGTGGGAGATCCGGCAACGTCCACCGGGTTCCAGCGGGCGATCGAGGCGCTGATGTCGATCGCCTGGGGCATCCGCGCCCGTCGCAAGGCGCAGGATCCGCCGGTGACGATCAAGGTCATGCCGCTCGAAGGCGTCTGGTCGTTGCCGGGTATCCCGTTTTCCGAAGACCCGGCGGTGCGGGCGCAGCTGGAATGGTCGCTGCAGATCGTGCAACCAGAGGACGTAACCCCCGGGGAGCTCGACGCCGTGCGGGAGGTCGTCCGGAACAGGAAGCCGGCGCTGGAGCCCGTCGCGGATGTTCGCCTGGAGTGGACCCCGGCCGGGCCTGTGGGCGTAATGCCGCACGTCGGCCCGTTCACGACCGAGCCGGAAACGATCGCCCGGATCCACGAGGCGATCATCGCCGACGGTGGCGAGCCGGTGCTTGGGCATCGCGAGATTTACCTCAGCGATTTCCGCCGGGTTGCGCCGAAAAAGCGGAAGACGATTCTCTGCGTGAGGCGGCAATAACAGCATCCGGAGGTCCGTGGTACACTCATGCCGCATGGGCTGGCCCTTCCATCGAAGATGTGTGGAACAGTCGCGATGCGGCGCCATAGCCAAGTGGTAAGGCACGGGTCTGCAACACCCTGATCGCCGGTTCGAATCCGGCTGGCGCCTCCCTGAAATGCCCATCACAACCCAATCAGGAACAGGGTTCCCGCCCGGTCGCGATATCGTGACCGGGCGTTGGTGTTTCCCGGTCCTGCCCCGGCCCGGAACCTGCGTAAAGAGGCGCGATTGAGCATTGTGCTGGTGGTTCGCCAGGTCGAGGAGTACGCAAGGAATGCCGAAGGTTATCGATTCATTCGAAAACGCCCCCGATATCCCGCACGAGGAGGCGATCTCGTCCGAGGTCGCATTCGAGGGCGAGTTGCTGAAGGTCCGGGTCGACACGGTCAAGACGCCATCCGGCAAGGAGGCAAGCCGGGAGATCATCGAGCATCCCGGATCAGCGGTGATCGTGCCCATCACCGCTGATGGCAAGGTGTTGTTCATCCGGCAATACCGGTATGTGACCGGGGAGTACCTGCTCGAGTTGCCCGCGGGCCTCATCGATGAGGGCGAGGACGCGCTGGAGAGCGCGAAGCGGGAGCTGAAGGAAGAAACGCATTACGAGGCTGGATCGGTTCGGCACCTCTCGACGGTCTACATCAGCCCCGGCTACTCGGAAGAGGTGACCACCATCTACCTCGCCGAGGATTGCACGCCGATCGAGTACGAAGACGATGAGGACGAGCCGATTCAGATTTTGCCCGTTCCGCTGGAGGATGTTCGCGGCCTGATGCCCGAAGGCGACCAGAAAGTCGCCGACGCGCAGACCCTGCTCGGAATGCTGTGGCTGGTACGGCTCGGGTTAGCGTAAGGAACCCATATCGACGCCCCTTACGCCTCCCGCGCGGCGATGTCGGAGCGCATCTGGACGCCGTCGAAGGTGATGCCCTTCGCGGCGGCGTAGGCACGGTCACGGGCGCCGGCGATGGAGTCGCCCAACCCGACGACGGTCAGGACCCGGCCGCCGTTGGTGACGATCTCGCCGGCCTCGTTTCGCGCGGTTCCCGCATGGAAGACGATCGTCTGGTCGCCGTCCTCGGCATCCAGCCCATCGATAGGCAGGCCCTTGCGGTAGGTGCCGGGGTATCCCTCGGAGGCGAGGGTGATGCCCACCGCGCTCCCCAATGTGCCCGGTGCCGGGTGGTCGGAGAGCGTGCCGTCGGCGACGGCCATCAGCAGCGATGCGAGATCGCCGTCCATCGTCGGCAGGAGCACCTGCGTCTCCGGGTCGCCGAAGCGCGCGTTGAACTCGATCACCTTCGGGCCGTCGGCGGTCTGCATCAGCCCGGCGTAGAGGACGCCCCGTAGCGGCGTCCCGCGCCGGGCCATCTCATCGACGACCGGCTGGAGGATCGTCTCGTGGATGCGCTGCATCATCGCATCGTCGGCAAGGCGGGTCGGCGTGTAGGCGCCCATGCCCCCGGTATTCGGACCTTCGTCATTGTCGTAGGCGCACTTGTAGTCGCAGGAAGGGGCGAGCGGGACGATCGTCGCGCCGCTGACAAGGCAGATAACGGAGATCTCCGGCCCGTCGAGGCACTCCTCGATCAGCACGCGTCGCGGCTCATCGTCGCTGGATGGCGTCTTGAGCAGGGTCTCGAGCGCGACCGCGCCGTCGTCCGCGTTTGCCGCGACGATCACGCCCTTGCCGGCGGCGAGACCGTCCGCCTTGATGACGATTCGCTGGCCGCCGCAGAGCTCGCGGATCGCCGCCAGGCCCTCGTCGCGGTCGGTGACGGAGCGCGACCGTGATGTCGGCACATTGGCGGCTTCCATCACCTCTTTCGCGAATGACTTGCTGGATTCGATCCGGGTGGCAGCGGCGGAATGCCCGGCAACGGCGAATCCGGCTTCCGTCAACCGGTCGGCGAGGCCACGCGCCAGCGGTTCTTCCGGGCCGACGACGACGAGATCGATGCGATGCTCGCGGGCAAGGGCGATGATGCCGTCAACGTCGTTCGGGTCGACGGGATGGCAGGTGGCGACGCTGGCGATCCCCGGATTCCCGGGCGCGCAGTGGATGTCGTCGGCGTTCGGGCTCTGTGCAAGCTTCCAGGCAATGGCGTGTTCGCGGCCGCCACTCCCGACAACCAGCAAGCGCATTCCCACGGGGCAGGCTCCTTGGATGGTGCAATACAACCATTCGCGCGCTGATGATTCGCGCAATCCTCGTATACTTCAGCCTATCAGGGATCGGCCAGTGCGCGGATCCCGTTGAGACAGGATTGATTTCGGCCCCTGGCCAGGCCGCCCGCATATGGGCGGAATCTCGAAAGGATGTTTCATGTCGCTCGATCTTTCACCGGCGGATACTCGTGTCTTCCTCTTCCATTCGGCCGATGCCGCGCGCGATGCGAGCGGTGCCATGGATGCGGTGAATACCTGGCTGGGCAAGGATCGCTCCGGCTCGCCCTACTCGAACCTCCGCGTGCGCGACATCACGGTGCAGCCGGATGGCCAGGGCGGCGTCTACACGATGGTGGTCTGCACGCTCGGCAAGCTGAGCGCGGGCGCCGTCAGCGGCGGCCGCGACCGCATGGTCGAGGGTGGCGAGGAGTAAGCGCTCCCGCAGGTGCAGGAACGGCAAACGAGCCCGGCAGCATGCCGGGCTCGTTGTTGTATCCGGGAACCTTACTCGGCCGGCTGGACGGTGTCGGGGTTGAGGTCCTCTGTCTCCAGGTTTTGCTGGCCGAAGAAGAAGCCTTCCATCTCCTTGCGCAGCATCTGGCGGGTTTCCGGATCGGCCGGGTTCAACCCGTAGTGGTTGATGATGGTGGTCAGGTGGGGCTTCCACTCGTCATACGCTTCGACGGAGATATTGTCGTAGATGCGCTGCCCCAACTCGCCGGGGAAGGGCGGCTTCTCGAGACCGGGCAACTCCTTGCCCAGCTTGGCGCAGTGAACGGTACGGGCCATGTGGCTACTCTCCAGGAATGTAAATCGACTGTCGGGTTCGAAAACTATGCGACCCGTGGCCAAAGTGTACCGTAGGGCGGGAAACAGGGCAGATGCTGACCCAGCCCGGAGGGTGATCCATGCAGGACCTGCAACGTAACGTCGAGCCCCTCATCGCGTGCTCGACTGGCGCGATCTCGCGTTGGCCGGACCATACCGGCTATGACCGGGTCGTTCGATGGTGCCCTGATATCCCGGCCGAGACATTCGAGATCATGCTCTACGACGCGTGGTACCCGGACCTGGAGACGGCCATACGCCGTATCCGTGACCTCGCCCTCACTGTGACCACGGTGCACGCGGACAAGGACATCCCGAACGCCCTGCTGGATGATCGCGACCGGGCGATGCGGATCTGGGAGACGAACTGCGCGTTCGCGAGCGCCGTGGGAGCGTCCGCGCTGGTGGTGCACCTGTGGGGATATCCGGTGAGCGACCGGCAGGTCGACACGCAGATCGCCGCGATCCCGGACCTGGTGCGGATTGCCGACACGCACGGTGTGTCGCTGGCGGTCGAATCCATCCCCTGCCTTGATCGCACGCCGCTCGAGCATCTTGAGAAAATCGTCGCCATCGATGATCGGGTGCGAGTGGCGCTGGATACCGAGTTTCTCGCCATTCACGACCAACTCGATGCCGCGTTGGAGCAGGCCTGGTTGTGGGACGACGCGCGCGTGGTGCAGGTCCATCTCAAGGATTTCGATGGCGAGGGCTTCGACGCGGACGGCGGGCGTCGCTACCTCCACCCGGGAGAGGGCGACATCCCGTTCGCGCGGTGGATCCCGGCGCTGCTGGCGAAGGGCTATCGTGGGCCCCTGACGCTCGAATCTCCGGTGCTGCTTCCGGATGGTAAGCTTAATCTCGACAAGCTGCATCACTCACTGCGCCTGATCCGGGGGTGGGCCGGTCGGGACATGGCTCCCGAAAGTTGACTCCGGTAACGGATTGACGGAGTGTACGTACACACTGTATCTTTACGTACATTCTGGCGTGCATATGCCACCTGCCTGGCTGGTCAGGTCGGCTCGCGAGCGGGGATGCCAGCTGCTCGACATACCTCTGGTCACCTCTACGGCCGGAGAAGGGGGAAAGACGCCATCGGAGGGATGGCGCTCGAATCGTTGGTCGTTTCGTTTCACACACCTGCCCGTCATCACGGGATCGCTGCGTGCGGTTCACTGCGTGATCGGGCGAAAAGGAGCTCCACAGGTGTTTTTCATATCGGGTGATGCGGCTGGGCATCACAACACACATCCGCCTTCCTGGCGCGTGGGCGGTGGCCTGTACCGCTCGGTTTCCTTCCTGACGCTGTTCGCCATGCTCTTCGGCGGCCTCCTGCTTATGGCCCCGGCACCGGCCAGCGCGCAATCGACCGCAAGCACGACTGATTACCTCAACCTGCGGACCGGTCCGAGCCTCGACAGCCCGGTGGTTACCGTGATGCCGATCGGCGCGTCGGTCTCCATCAACGGCGGAGCCGAAGCGGGCTACTATCCAGTCTCCTACGGCAGCTTCACCGGCTATGCCCATGGCGACTGGCTCTCCATCGGCGGAGGCGGTTCCGGCAGCGGCGTCGCAACCGATGGCGCGACCGGCACGCGGTACGTCTTCGACGGCCTGCTCAACCTCCGCAGCGGCCCGAGCCTGAGCCACTCCGTGATTTCGGTGATGCCGGACGGGGCCGCCGTCTCCCTGACGGGTGAATACGCCAACGGCTTCGTCGGCGTCGTCTACAACGGAACCTCCGGTTTCGCCTTCGCCGAGTACCTGACCACCGGTTCGTCCGGTGCCCCGGCGCCGGCGCCCGGCGGCGTCGCCACCGATGGCCAGACGGGAACCGCCTGGGTCATCGCCGGCGCGCTCAACCTGCGCAATGGCGCGAGCCTGAACAACGCCGTGATCACAGTCATGCCGGATGGCGCGCAAGTCACGCTGACCGGCGAGTACGCCAACGGCTTCCTCGGTGTGACCTGGAACGGCACATCCGGCTTCGCGTATGGCGATTACCTGACGACATCGAACCCGTCCCCGAGCCAGCCGGCTCCGGACCCGGGAACCTCGAACGACGGCGCGACCGGCTCCGCGACGGTGACGGAACCGCTGAACCTGCGCTCTGGCCCGAGCCTGGGCAACGCCGTCATCACCGTCATGCCGACCGGCGCGACGGTCACCCTTACCGGTGAGTACGGCAACGGCTACCTCGGCGTCACCTGGAACGGCATGTCCGGCTTCGCCCACGGCGACTGGCTCAGCACCGGTGGCGGCAGCACGGCCCCGGCCCCCGCGCCGAGCGAGCCGGACCCGACGCCGGCACCCACCCCGGCGCCAACGCCGGCCCCGGACAATCCGGGCACACCGCCGGTCGGCGACACCGTGGTCAATTCCGGCTACGTGCACGTCTACGGCCTGAACCTGCGCACCGGCCCGTCGACGGCCAACAGCGTCATCACGACGATGTTCCTGAACGAACCCGTCGACATCATGGGCGATCCGCAGGGTGGCTTCTACCCGGTTCGCTACTACGGCTTCACCGGCTGGGCGAGCTCCGAGTTCATCACGATCGGCAGCGCCGCGCCGCAGCCGGTCGGGAACGAGGACATCGTCGCCATCATCACCGCCGCGGCGGAGAAGTACGGCCAGTCGCCGACGGATATGCTTCGCGTGGCGCGTTGCGAGTCGGTCTTCGATCCGAACGCCGTGAACCCGTACAGCAACGCCAGCGGTCTGTTCCAGTTCCTGCCGGGCACGTGGAAATCCACGCCGTTCGCGGACCAGGACATCTTTGACCCAACGGCGAACGCGGAGGCCGCCGCCTGGATGTGGTCGAACGGCCGGCGCAACGAGTGGACCTGCCAATAGGCATGGTCTCCCAACGCGGATAGTCACGAACGCGGGTCCCTCCCTGGATGTGGAGGGGCCCGCGTTCTGCGTGGTGTGGTATAGAACTCCATCGACATTCGAGGTTTCAGGGGACGGGAGAGGGCTATGGGGTTTGGCGATATCCTCGGGAGTGGTCGCAAGCACGACCGGGACGACGAGGCGCCTGGAAACCAGTCGGGCCGGGAGGGTGATCGCGACGAGATCGACGAGGATATCTTTCCGGCGGTCGATGGCGAAGGCGACGTCGATGACGAACCGGCTGATGACCTCGCGCACGTCAAACCCATCGT
>CAZVAA010000046.1:0-5707 GCA_964624125.1 uncultured Sphaerobacteraceae bacterium
GTCGCGCGGAGCCAGACGTAGAAGAAGAGGAACGCGACGACCTTGAGGATCAGCCAGAGGATACCCAGGCCCCAGTATTTCTCCGCGCCCGGTCCATCGGTTCCACCGAGGAAGAGCGTGGCGGCGAAGAGCGAGATCACCATCATGCTGATGTACTCGCCGAGGAAGTAGAGCGAGAACCGGAAGCCGGAGTATTCCGTGTGGAAACCGGCAACCAGCTCGGATTCTGCTTCCGGGAGGTCGAACGGGGCGCGGTTGGTCTCCGCCACGGCCGCGATCATGAAGAGCACGAAGGCGAGCGGCTGCGACAGGATGAACCAGTTGCTGATCTCGAAGGGGCCGATGCTGAGGGTCTCATGCTGGCGCAGCATGATCTCGCGGAGGCTCAGGGTGCCGGTCAGGATGAAGATGCCGACGAGCGAGAAGCCAAGGATCAGCTCATAGGAGATGACCTGGGCCGCCGAGCGGACCGCGCCCAGCAGGGAGAAGCGGTTGGCGGATGCCCAGCCGCCGAGGATGATGCCGTAGACGCCGACACCACCGACAGCGAGGACGAAGAGCGCGGCGACGTTGATGTCCGCCGCAAAGAGGTTCACGCTTTGGCCGAAGATCGTGACGGTGTCACCGAAGGGGATCACCGCGGCGGAGATCAGCGCCGTCATGAAGGTCACGACCGGGGCGAAGAGGAACACCCACTTGTTCGCGGCGGCCGGCGTCAGGTCTTCCTTGCCGAGCAGCTTGACCGCGTCCGCGATGGGTTGCAGGAGGCCGAATTTGCCGGTACGCGTGGGGCCAAGTCGATCCTGGAACCGCGCGAGCACTTTCCGCTCGAACCAGGTCACATACGCCATGCCGACCAGCAAGACGTTCAGGATAATGAAGGCCACGAGTAACGTGATCCAGATAGGTTGGTCCATATTCCGGTTTCAGCCCTTGGGGAGCGGCGACATCCTGCGGGCCTCCGCCCGGCGATGTCAGCGCCCTTCCACTCTCTCCGACCACCACAATTGCTGGAGCGGGTAATCCCGTGGTGCATACCGCGGGGAACCCTCCAGCAATGGTACCCCGCACAATAATGCCACGGCGGGGCATCCCGCCGTGGTGATGTGCCTACCTGTCGACCGAGCCGAGCACGATATCGATCGTCCCGACCAGCGCCACCATGTCTGCGAGCATGGCGCCCTGAGCGATGTGCGGCAGCACGCCGAGGTTCACATAGTCCGGCGTGCGCACGCGCATGCGGTAGGGCATGGGGCCGCCGTCGGAGACGAGGCCGATGCCATATTCGCCCTTGCTGTGCTCGATCGATTGCCAGACTTCGCCGACCGGGGCGTTGAAGCCCTTGATCACCCAGATGAAGTGCCGCTGCATATCCTCGGCGGTCGTCATCACGCCCTTGTGCGGCGGAATCGCATACGGCGACTCGAAGTTCATCAGCGGCGTGTCGTTGCCGTCCACGAAGTCGATGCACTGCGAGATGATCTTGTGCGCCTGGCGCATCTCTTCCATGCGGACGAGATAGCGGTCATACACGTCGCCGTACTCGCCGAGCGGCACCTCGAAGTCGAGGCGGTCGTAGACGAGGTAGGGCTCGGCCTTGCGGACGTCGTAGTTGATGCCCGAGCCACGGAGACAGGCGCCCGTCAGCGAGTAGGAGATGGCCGCTTCCGGCGAGATGATACCGACACCCTTGGTACGGGTGAGCCAGATCGGGTTCGCCGAAAGCAGGTCGGCATATTCCTGCTGCCGTGCCGGGAAGACCTTGAGGAAGTTGCGAACCTGCTCGACGAGGCCATCCGGGATCGGGCGCGAGAAGCCGCCAATCTCCATCATGTTCGTCGTCAGGCGCGCGCCGCAGAACGTCTCGAAGATGTCCATGATCATCTCGCGCTCGCGGAAGCAGTAGAGCGACATGGACAGCGCGCCGATATCCAGCGCGTGGGTGCCAAGCCAGACGAGGTGAGCCGCGATGCGGGACAGCTCGGCCATGATGACGCGCCAGTATTGCGCGCGCTCAGGCGCCTGCACATCGCACAGCTTCTCGACCGCGAGGACGTAGCCGATGTTGTTGAGCGGCGCGGCGGTGTAGTCCAGTCGGTCGGTCCACGGCACGACCTGCGCGTAGCGCTTGCCTTCCGTGAGCTTTTCGGTACCGCGGTGCAGGTACCCGATAATCGGGTCGCACTGGATCACCGTCTCACCATCGAGCTTCAGGAGCAATCGCATCACGCCGTGGGTGGAGGGGTGCTGCGGACCCATGTTGAGGGTCATCACCCGTTCGCCCGACGGCAGGATCTCGTCGTCCTCGACGGTCAGCGTGCCGGTCGACGGCGTGTCGCCGGAGATATACGCGCCTGGCTTGCCATACGGCGTCATGTCGCCTGCGGCGCGTTGTTCGATCATGTCGGATTCGGTCGGTTGCCCAGTCTGTGAAGACATAAGGACTAGACCCCCCTTCCGGTCCAGCGTGTCCGCGAGCGGACCACGGTGCGTTCCTTGTTATAGATCGGGAATTCCTTCCAGCCACGGATCGGGTAATCCTTCCGCAGCGGATGTCCCTCATCCCAGTCGTCCGCCAGCAGGATGCGGCGAAGGTTGGGATGCCCGTCGAAGATGATGCCGAACATGTCGTAGCACTCGCGCTCCATCCAGTTCGCGCCGTTCCACACGGGAACGAGCGACGGCACATGCTCGCCGTCGTTGACCCCCGCCTTGAGGCGCAGGCGCACGCGGTTCGGGATGGAGTAGAGCATGACCGAAACATCGAATCGCGGGGTGGTGCGCATGGTGAGCATGTCGACCGCGGTGATGTCGGTCAGGAAATTGAGGCTGATCTGCTCGTGGTCGCGCAGGAAGAACGCGATGTCCCGAAGCCGGGCCGGGGTGACGTGAATCGTCGTCTCGTTCCGGAACCGGATGACATCCAGCATGTCGCCGGGAAAGTGCTTGCCCAGCTCACGGACGACCGGGTGCTTGTTCAGGTCGTCATCGAAATACAGCTCCCGGTCCCAGCCGAGGGCGTCGTAGTCGATGTCGAGATCACCGTCTTCGTTCCGGGGCTCGAGGCCCTGCTCGTCCTGGTTGCGGGTGTCACCGTCGCTCACGGTGCTCTCCTCATCCGCGCGACCCCGATCCAGAAGCTGGATGCTGGCCTCGCGCGTCCTACATCAATCGAACGACTAACCGCGGAGGACCGCCATCGCTTCCTCGCGCTCGGAATGTCGCCAGGCTTCGGCGGCTTCCGTGCCCTCCTTGCGGGCCATCGTCTCGTACTTGATCACCTTGTTCTGCAGCATCAGGATGCCGTAGTAGAGCGCTTCCGGCGTCGGCGGGCAGCCAGGGACGTAGATGTCCACCGGAACCACCTGGTCGACGCCCTGGACGACCGCATAGGTGTCGTACGGGCCACCAACGTTGGCGCAGGAGCCCATCGAGACAACCCACTTCGGCTCAGGCATCTGGTCGTAGAGGGTGCGAACGATCGGCGCCATCTTCTTCGTGACCGTGCCGGCGACGATCATCAGGTCGGCCTGGCGAGGAGACGAGCGGAAGAGCATGCCGAACCGCTCGGAGAGGTCGAAGCGGGCCATCGAGGCGCTGATCATCTCGATCGCGCAACAGGCGAGACCGAACTGCAGCCACCAGAGGGAGGAGCGCCGGCCCCAGTTAAAGAGAAAGTCGAGCGAAGTCGTAAAGACGTTCTTTTCGAAGCGATCGTCGATCAGACCCATTCGAGGGCACCTTTCTTCCAGGCCCACGCGTAGCTGAGGAACAGCAACACGATAAAGACCGTCATGTGGAGGAAGCCGTACATCCCGAGGACGTCGAAGTTGACAGCCCAGGGAAAGATAAAGGCGGCTTCGAGATCGAAGATGACAAACAGCATGGCAATGACATAGAAGCGGGCGGTGAATTGCGGCCTGACAGGCTTGACGTCCGGCACACCGCTTTCATAGGGCTTGGATTTGGCGACCGACGGCTTGCGCGGCGCCACGATATTCGCGATCGTGAGCAGAAGCATGCCCATGCCGAACGTGGCAACCGTGATGAAGACGATCGCAATCCAGTTTTCGCCGAATATGGTCACGTATCCCGCTCCAGACTGAGGTATAACGGCAGGCCCCGGATCACGCCGCAACGTGGCGGCCAGGGCGAATGGACGTGGCATCCGAACCAGCCGCGACGGGACGGTTCGGTGTGGGCGGAGGGCCGCCGGGAGCGGTACGTTTTCGCTCCGGAACGGGCCGGATTCCTCCCCGCAAATGTCCCGTGTATGGTAGCACAACGCCACTGAGAACCATTCTCATCGACTGGCTCCCCGCCAGCGAGTATCGCCCCGCGAGGGCGCAACTGTACAGGTTGATCGTACATGGATGCACGGCTTCCCAATCTCCGGTGCGGCGACTGTCATAGGCACCGGTGCTTCCCCGGCAACGTCCGCGCCAGGATGAGCTCCCGGAGCGCCGGTTTTCCTGTCAGGAAGACGATCTGGGCCGGTTTTGTGTGACTTGTGGGCAGATTGCGCGCAAATGGACCCGGAAAGGTATCCATTTGGACCACTTGACCACCCGACGGGAGCCCTATTATTAGATCAACACCAACGTGATCGTGTCGCCAGCCACGGCGCGATCGTCCCCCTTCCCTCCAACGTGGTGTTTTGGTAGCCGCACGGGCCATCCCCCGTGCGGTTGCTTTGTTAATTAATGGAAGGCACCCTCACATTGCCGTGATGGCGGAACCCCCATGCGCGCTACCCGATCCGGATATGCGCTTCCGGATACCGGTACCGCGCCGGTTGCTGGCGACGCTGGAGTGCGAACGCGGCCGTGATCGGGCCAAGCCGGCCAATGAACATCGCCACGAGCAATATCAGCTTCCCGGGAATCGACAGGTCTGGCGTAATGCCGGTTGACAGGCCAACCGTGGCAAGACCGCTCATCGACTCGAACATCAGGTTCACGAACCCGAACGATGCGTGGTTGAATACGTCTTCCGTGATCGCCAGCAGGAGCGTGAGCAGGAAGTGCGTCGCCATGAAGAGGGCGAAGATCGTCATCGCCCGGAAGACCAGGTTCGGGGTAATCCGCCGGCCAAATGCCTGTGGCTCCTCCTGGCCTCGCACGGTCGCGATCACCGCGAGGAAGAGCACGGCGAGCGTCGCCAGCTTGATCCCGCCCGTGGTCGAGCCCGCGGCCCCACCGATCAACATTGCCCCCACCCACATGAAGAGCGTCGAGGGATGCGCGTCCTGGAAATCGACCGTCGAGAATCCCGCCGTGCGCGAGGCGAGGGCCTGGAAGAGCGCGTTGAACGGCCTCCACACCGGATCCATTTGGCTCAGCGTGGTGTTCCATTCGATCGAGACGAGCATCAGCGTCGCCCCGACGATCAGCAGCCCGTTCGTGATCAGCACCAGCTTGGAATCAAGCTGCAAGAGCCGCCAGTTCCGCCGGGTCCAGACGTCATGCAGCACCATGTAGGAGAGCGCGCCTGCCTGGACAAGCGCGCCGATCGTGATGATCGCCACCGGCGCTTCGCTGAGTCCGTCGAGCGAGCGATAATCCCCGCGCAGGTCGAATCCCGCGTTGCAGAATGCCGAGATCGAATGGAAGACGCCATGCCAGATCGCGTTCGGCATCGACTCCGTGCGCAGGAAATGCCCGGTGAGCAGCACCGCGCCGATCGCCTCGGCAATCAGCATGAAGCG
>CAZVAA010000046.1:5807-17293 GCA_964624125.1 uncultured Sphaerobacteraceae bacterium
CTGACCCCGATCACGAACCGCTTCGCGTGCGTCGTTGCGCTCGGGTTTTCCCGGGTGATGTGATCGCGCGGCAGCTCGATGACGCTGGTCGCGTCCAGCCGTCGTCGAACAACCCGGTTGCCTGGACGCTTCCGCGGCGGCCGCTCGCTCATGGCTAGCGGGCGACCCTGGCCGCCACGTCGTCGGGGTTGCGCTCGACGAATGCCTCGATGTCCGCGTCCGCGCCAACGATCACCAACTCATCGTGCGGCCGGATGGTCTCCTGATAGTGGGGAACGGTGATGAGCTGCGAGCCGCGCTTGATCAGGAGCACGTTGAGCTTGGCCTTGTGTCCTTCGGTCAGCTCCTCGATCGTGTGCCCGACGAGGTTCGCCGGCGCCTCGATCTTGGCCACACCCGCGCTGGGAGAGAGGCTGATGTAGTCGTTGATATGGCGCACCCCAAGCGAGTGGCCGAGACGAACGCCGGCGTCGAGCTCGGGGAAGACGACGCGGTCCGCGCCCACCTTGCGCAGCAACTCGCCGTGCAGCGTGGTTTTCGCCTTGGCGACCACCCACGGCACTTTCAGCTTCTTGAGGAGCAGGGTGCTGAGGACGCTCGCCTCCAGGTTCTCGCCCTGGGCGACCACCGCGACGTCCGACTTCTCGACATTGAGCTGTTCCAGCAACTCCTGGTCGGTTCCGTCGCCCTCGGCGGCCAGCGTCACATAGTCGGCGGCGTCCTGGATGTTCTTCTCCAGCTTGTCGATGGCGGTGACGTCGTACCCCAGCTCGTAGAGCGTTCGGGCGACGCTGGTCCCGAACCGGCCAAGGCCGATTACGGTCACCCGCTCCGGTGCTCCGCTTCGTCGTTGCTCAGGCACGCCTTGCCATCCCCTGGTTCATGCGCGACCCCGCCGCGCCGTCGTCAACCGTTCTCGTGTCACCATCCCTGGTGCCTGACGAGTGTACGCGCAATCTTCGCGCCCGCAACCATTGCGGATACCCGGCCTGCTGGCGACTACCAGGGCCGCTCGTCGGAGCTGAGGTCGAGCCAGTCGAGTTCCGCCTGCGTGAGGCGGTGCGACAGCATCGCGGCGTTCTCGGCGAATTCGGCGCCGTTGCGGCAGCCGACAAGGGCGAAGATCTCCTGCGGCTGGTTCATGACATACGCCATCGCGACCTGGGCGATGGACATGTTGTCGCGCGCGGCAATCTCCTTCACCCGGTCGAGCCGGCGGAAATTCTCTTCCGAGCCATATGACGACACGCAGAGCTTCTCGAAGTAATCACCCTTCTCGGCCCACTCGGCGACGGTGTCGCGGGAAAATCGCCCGGAGAAGAACCCGCCGGCCAGGCTCGACCACGGCAGGATCGGGATGTCGTTCTCCCGGTACCACTCGCGATCCGCCTTGCCCGCCGGTCCACTGATGCTGATGCAGCCTTTCCACGGCGGTTCCACCTGCACCGCGAGGCTGAAGTTCGGGCTGCTGACCGTGAAACCCTGCAACCCGTTCGCTGCGGCGTACTCGTTCGCCTCGCGGATGCGGCTGGCCGACCAGTTGGATCCGCCGAACGCGCCGATCTTCCCCTCGCGCTGGTGCTGGTTGAGGATCTCGACGATCGGCCCCACCGGAAGCGCCGGATTATCGCGATGGAGCACGTAGATATCGATGAAATCGACCTGCTGACGCTGCAGCGAATCGTGCAGGTCGGCGGTGATGTCCTCCGGCGTGACCCGGTCGCGGCCGTCGTAGGGATGCGCGCCCTTCCCGAGGACGACGATCTCATCCCGGTTGCCGCGATCCTTCATCCACGCGCCGAAGACGGTCTCGCAATCACCACCGCCGTAGTTATGGGCGGTGTCGTAGGTCCGGCAGCCGCTCTCGAATGTCTCGTCGAGCAGCCGGAAGCTCTCGTCCATCCGCTCCGACGACAACGGGACGGTGCCCTGCACCAGGCGGGACACCGGCTTGTCGATATGGCGGATCGTTCCGTATTCCATCGTCATGGCGATGTCCCCCTGGACAGGTTGCGCGGGTTCAGGTGGGCCCTAGTTCCGGTCGCTCGGGTAGGTCACGCCCCAGTCCTTGAGGACCTTCTCCATGATGCCGACGATCCAGAGCGTCTCCTCCAGCGGCATCACATCGCTCTCGGTGCGGCCTTCACGCAGGCAGCGCTCCACCTCGTTCATCTCGAATTGGTAGCCAACGCCCTCCGGCAGCGTGTAGTCGAAGAACTGCGGCTCCTCGCCGGGCTTGCGCAAGGTGAAGGTCGTCGGGCGGTGCCAGTCGTGGTCGATCAGGATCGTCCCCTTCGTGCCGCACACCATGCCGAGGCTGACCGGGCTGGAGCGGATCGTGACGCCGACCGAGGCGACCGCGCCGTTCGGGAAGTGCATCGCGATCATCGCGTTCTCGTCCACACCGGTCTCACCCAGCTCGGCGACGCCGCAGACCTCGTCAGGCTTGCCGAGGACCATCGACGCGAACGACACAGGGTAGACACCGGCGTCCAGCAGGCCCCCGCCGCCCAGTTCCTTGGCGTAGAGGCGAAACTCCGGGTCGAACTTGGCCGTCCAGCCGATGTTCGCGGTCAGGAACTGGACCTCGCCGATCTCGCCGCTGTTGATGATCTCCCGGACCTTGTACATGAGGGGGCGGAACCGCGTCCACATCGCCTCCATCAGGAAGCGGTTGTTCTTCTTCGCGGCGTCGATCATCTCCTGCGCCTCGGCCGTGTTCATGGCAAAGGACTTCTCGCAGAGAACATGCTTCCCTGCCTCGAGGCACATGATGACCACGGCATGGTGCTGCGGATGCGGCGTGGCGACATAGATGACGTCGACATCCGGGTCGTTGGCAACGGCCTCATAATTGTCGTAGCGATTCGGGACGTTGTGCTTCTCGCCGAAGGCGTCGGCCTTCTCTTGCGAGCGCGAGCCGACCGCCTGCAAAACGGCATTCTCCGCATACGGGATATCGTTGGCGAAGATATTCGCGATCTGCCCGGTACCGATAATGCCCCAGCGTACCGGCTTGCCGGACTCGATGAATGGTGTGTTCGCGGATTCCGTTGCCATCAGGAAATGACCTTTCAATGGGGACGGGTGCGCCCGGCCCATGCTGCCTGTGAGTCTCCCGGAATGATAGACGCAAATGGAAGCCGGATGAATCCCCTCGTGGTCTCGATCTGTGGTCCGTCGAACGCGGGCAAGTCGCAGCTCGCGAAGGCGACCGCCGCCACCCTCGGGGAGGAGGTCGCCAGCCGGGTGCCGGTGGACTACTTCTTCGTCCCGCGTGGCCCCGACGAGTCCCTCGCCGCATTCCATGCACGCCCAATGCGCTGGGACTGGCCACTGCTGCGCCAGCGATTCGCCCTGCCGGTCGGAACCGCGACGTCGACGCCGGATGCCGATTTCGACGCGTTCCGGCGGAGGGCGGAGGAGGGTGGGCTTCCGTTCACGATCCGCCCCGTCATGCTGTGCGACGCGATGGAGCCCTTCCCCGGCTCGGACCTCGTAGTGGCGCTGGAGGTGCCTCGCGAGGAGCGGCAGCGGCGGATCGTCGAGCGCGACGCGCGCTGGGGAACGCGAGTTGCGGACCGGATGACGCATCTGGACGCCACCTGGCGCGAGACCTCGGTGGCGTTACGACCGGATCTCGTGCTGGACGGCACGCTGCCGCTCACGCGTCTGGCGGCCGACCTGGCCGGCGTGATCCGCCGGATGAACGCATTCGACAGGGAGCATGAACCATGACCATCGAACCCGGACAGGTGAACGATATCCAGCCGGGCGCGCCGGTGCTGGCGCTGAACGGCGAGAATCTCGGCGTGGTGCGAGAGACCTATCCAAATTACCTGCTCGTGGACCAGCAGGACGCGCACAACGACCTCGATGTCCCGACCAGCGCCATCGAGAGCCTGGTCGATGGAACACTGCGGCTCTCGGTGAACCGTGAGGCGTTGACCGAGGTCGATCATGAGGAAACGGTGCATCACGAGCACGGCGACCCGCAGGGGTGACGTCCCGGGCTCGTGCCGCAGGTCAATTTAACGAGATCAGCGGGCTCGTTGGCAGCTGGGGATGCCGTGAGCCCGCCGATGGTGGGACGTATCGTCGTCCCGGTACCTAGAATCCTATCCTCGGTGCCCTGGCGTGCCATCCGTAATATGGCGGATTTGGCCGGAGGACGCATCGCGGGAATTACTGAGAACGCCCCCGCATCCATCGGCGATGTCCCCATCAGGGCAGTATTTCGGTGACAATCTGACAACTCTACACACGGCTTACGGAATGATGTAGAGTGTGGATGTCAGGAGTGCACGTACACTCTGTATGGCTGGAGAGCACACGGCACCTGACAACTCACAACCCGCTCACTGACGAGGGGGCCACATCGCTCCGCGGTGTGGGGAAGGGAAGGCTGGAGATGGGCGACGCCGGAGGATGGACCGGTATCGCCCATCTTCCTTTCCGCTGTTTACCGCACGCCCGGTCGGGAAAACGCCTCAATCCGGGTACGCGTAGATCGTGACCTGGCCCTCCTGGTAGACGACCTGCAGGTCACCCGCCTCCGCCGCCGCATCGAATTTCCGCAAGGACTCCGGTCCGTACATCATCCGTTCCAGCGGGCCAACATAGATGTACCGAACCCCGTACTCGACCAATATCGGCTCGATCGACGCGAAATCCCCCTGCCTGCCGTAGATCTCGTTGATGTCCTGCTGCCGCTTGCCAACCAGCTCGGTCCAGCCGGGCCGCATCATGCGCTCGGGCGTGCCCCATCCGGCGACCGTCGGTAGCCCCGTCATCGCGCTGATCCGGCCGCCAAGCTGGTAATCGCCGGTCGATGCCTCGAGGATCACCGGCAGCCCGCGCGTGTTGCGCAGCAACCACTGGGCGGCGGCGAGATCGGCCGCGAGCACCGGATCCTCCCCGGGTGCGGTGTAGAGGGTCGATTCGTTCAGGAAGGCGGTGGCGTCCAGCGTCAGGTCGCTCTCCGGCCGGTGCTCGTGAAGCGACCGGGTCGCCATGACGGGGTAGGTGAGCCCCGCCACCACGAGGACCGCGATGCCGATGACGCCCACCGTTCCCGGAACGATCCGGGTCATGCTTCGGGCATCTCCGAGTCGCGACGCCAGCCAACCGGCCGCCACCGTCGCGGTCACCCCGAGCAGCAACCAGGTCATCATCGCCAGGTGCGGCGCCGGACTCCGCCCGAACGGGTCGGCGGTCATCGGCATCACGCGCCCGATGATGAGCAGGAGCATCGCCAACCCGGCCATACCGACGGTGATAAACCGCGCCGGCCGGGTATAGACCTCCCACAATCCCAACGTGACCAGTAACACCATGACGATCGCGAAGAGGATCGTGCTGTCGAGCCAGATCGTCGTCAGGACGGCCAGCGCGATCATCACGATCGCGCCGACGGCCATGACGCGACCGGCCACTCCTTCCGCGCCGGCATGGCGGATGACCGGGATCGTCAGGCTCACCAGCAGCCCCAGCAGGATGATGATCGGGATGCCATGCAGGGAGAGCGTCGAGGAGAGGACGACTTCCGCGCCGTCACGCATGTCTCGCTGCGTCGCCTGCCATTCCGCGAGGGCGGGGTAAAACGCGACCATCGCCAGAAGCCCGATCCCGGCGACGCAAAGCACGCCATTGCGGACCGGCGGCCACGGATGGTCGATGTCGTGGGCGGAGACGATGCGGACACCGACCGCGATGACCATCAGTGCCGCCATCGGCAGGAAGCCCCAGGTGGAGGACGCCATCATGGCACCCAGCGCGAAGCCCCCCAACACCATGCGGCCCGCATCCAGCCGACCGAGCGGCCACTGCGGCCGATCCAGATTGCAGGAGCGCAGCGCGATCGCCACCGCGATCGCGATCCCGAAGGCGATGATCGGCAGGGTGGTGGTCGCGGAATCGAGATCGCCCGAGATCATCGCCTCGAACGGGTTGGCGGCGACGGTGAGCGGGTCGAGCAGCATGGCGCTTCGGGCCAGGTCCGGAGCGACCTCGACGCGATCCCGGAGCACCTGCCACACACCGTAGGCGATATCCCCCACGGTGCCGGAGATCGGCCAGTCGGCCGGTCGGGCCATGCCACCGAGCGCGCCCTCTCCAACCTTGCGAGCCAGCATCAACGTGCTGCCGAGCATCGTCAGCACCGGGGCGAGCAGCGCGATCCAGGCCGCGCGGCGTGTCGATCCGCCGATGTGGGAGATCAGCGTCGTGGCAACGCTCCAGAGGGAGATCACGGTCAGCGCGAAGATGCCCGCGAAGGCGAGGTTGTAGGCGGAGTGGGGAAGGATGCCCGTCAGGCGGGTCAGCATCACCCATGGCACCTGTCCCCAGTTCAGGAGGTGCAGCTGACCCTCGCTGAACCATGGGTCGTGCGCCGGGAA
Organism: uncultured Sphaerobacteraceae bacterium; assembly: GCA_964624125.1. Lineage (GTDB taxonomy): Bacteria > Chloroflexota > Chloroflexia > Thermomicrobiales > UBA6265 > UBA6265. The sequence continues at coordinate 12,206 of CAZVAA010000046.1, forward strand.
CCACGATGTCCGTGCCGACGCATTGAAGATCGCGAACCAGAAGGGCGTCTCGTCGCTGTTGGTCGGCTGCCAGAAGGCCGGCTGCAGGGCGCGGAGCCACGCCGCCCCGGCAAACGCCGCCAGGAAGAGCGCTTCCGTGCCGGCGATCCATCGCCAGCGCGCCCGCAATTGCCCGGGAAGTGTTGCGAGGTGGGTTCCGCCAACGAGCACACCGCCGAACAGCACGAGTAACCAGGCGAGGATGATCGATAGCGGGCTGAACCGGACGAGATCGACGCTGGCGAGCAGCCAGGCGAGCCAGCCCACCAGCAACAACCCGGTCACTTTCGCCAGTGCCCATCCGCGATCCGGGAATTGCCGGAAAACAAGGAGCGCGATAGGCATCGCGGGAATGGCCATGACCTGCAGCGCGAGATACCACCAGACCAGTGGCGCGCGGTTGAAGATGTCCTCCGGATCGTACTTCGTGATCCAGCGACCGCCGGAATCGTAGGCCTCACGCTCGGCCTCGGTCAGGAACATCTGGTCCCCAACCGGGTCGCCGGGCAGGTAGTTGACGCCGCCATATCCACGCGCCGCGTCCAGTGCGTTGTAGACGTCGGCCACGTTGAACGCATCGGTCTTCTGGAAGATGCGGACATAGGGATGCTCGTAGACGGTGAGCGTTTCCTCGGCCTCGGTGTCGTCGAACGTGATGCCGAACAACTCAGGCGTCTGCGAGAAATCCGCCACCAGCTCGAATCCGAGATCGCCGTTAAGGAGCATCTCGTAGTAGTGCGACGCCATCGGGTAGCGCTCGGGCTGGCGCGGTACCGAGCCAATGATGCGATTGCTGCTAAGCACGATGTAGTCGGCCTGGTTAAGCTGGCCAATGAGCCTGCTCAGCTTGAGACTGCCTTCGCCCTCATAGGCGTAGAGGTCGAGGGTGACATAGCGGTACTGCTCCAGGTCCTCTCCGGGGAGGCGCATCGGCAGCCCGTCGTCCCAATACTCCGACGTGATCGTGCTGCCGGCCGGCACGTTCTCGTAGATCCACTCCGACGCCTGCTCCCGCGAGAGCGGCCGCACGAAAAGCGTCGTGAACGCCACGGCGTAGAACAACGTGTATCCGATGGTGACAGCGATCAGGATGGTGCCCGGATTCAACCAGGCCGGACGCTCACGAAACCATCCAGCGCGGCTGAATCGCCTCGCGAGCTCAATGAGGAGTCCCGCCCCAAGCACCACCAGGAACGGGTAGATCGGCATCAGGTAGCGTTGGGCCTGCGCCATGTTGGTGCCGTAGAGCGCGATCTGCGCCACGCACCATCCGCCGATGCCGAGCATCCACCACGACGGCCAGGTGCGCGCCATCACCAGCCGGGCCACGAGCAGGACAAGTCCCGCCAGCGCGGCGAGCCCGAGCGGCGGACCCATTCCCCAGCGGACAAGGTTGTCAAGGATGTAGACCACCGGCGTGCGGTCTACCCACTGGATACTCGATTTGATATCGATCAGCCCGGATTGCGCCGCCCGCCAGTAGCTGAGATCGTCCAGCCACCGCTGGTCAAGCCCGATATTCCAGAACGATGGGCCGGCGAACGCATAGGGTTGGGCGATGCGAAACGTCCAGAACGCGACGAGCCCGGCCAGCGCAACGGCGGGAATGACCGGGAAATGGTCCTCATCCTCATCGCTGCTCCACGGGATGAGGCCCTGCCAGCCGCGAGAGCGCACCATCTCCATCACCGGGAGACCGAGGAACGCGATCGCGATCAGGAAGTTGGGCTTACTGGCCCCGGCAAGCCCGATCATCAACCCGGCGAGGGCAAACCAGCCGAAGCTGCGCCGGTCCCATCCCTTCACGGTCGCGGCGAAGGTCGCCGTCGCGAAGAACACCGACAGCGAATCGACGGTGTAGTAATGCGCCGTCTGGATGTGGAGCATGGTGCAGGCGAGGAGGAATCCTGCCAGCAGCCCGGCATGACGCCCGAAGAAGCGACGGGCAATCCACGCCGTCAGGAACACGGTGCCGACATCGGAGATCGCCGAGATGGCCCGCCCCGCCAGGTGCGCCCCGCCGTAGAAATCGTGATCGAAAACCCCCGAAATCGCCTTGGTCAGGAACAGCGGAAAGGTGCCGTAGACGAACGTGCCATGCCGGGTGTTGTACGGGTTCAGGGGCGAGGTGTCGCTGTCGAAGTACTGCGCGACCGATTCCGGCCACGCGGTATCAACGGTGACCATCACCATGAACCGCTCGTCCGGATGCAGGTAGTACCCGTCGTCCCAGTCCAGCCCCGCGACGCGGAGCACCGCCGCGAGGACGAGGATGGCGAGGAGCACCAGCCCGTAGCGGACCCGGAAACGCCCGATGCGCATCATGACGGTTCGCCCCGGTAGACGCGTTCGTAAGCCGCGACCGTCGACTCCAGCGAGTAATGCCGGTTGACGACCTCGACGTCTGGCTGGAACTGGTCCGGCGCGCCGAGCACGTTGGTGATCGCGTCCGCGAGGCTGGTGACATCGCCCGGCTCCGCGAGCAGGCCGAAGCCGGTCTTCCTCACTGGGTCATTCACGCCGGGGAGGTCGCTGGCCACGACCGGCGTCCCCCGCAACATGGCCTCGATCTGCACCATGCCGAACGACTCGGTCCAGTCGGTGCTTGGCAACACGAGCACATCGCAGGCGGCATAGAACCGCGCGAGGTCGGCATCGGAGAGGTAATCGAGCTGCCGGATATTCGCGGCATACGCATCGAGCCACCGGTCCCACGGGCCGCGCAACGGCTCGCCGGTGCGGGCATCGGTCCGTGGACCCGCCAGCGCAACCGTCACCTCCGGGAAGCGCTCCCGAATCGCCGGTATCGCCTGCAGCAACACCTCGATGCCCTTCTCCGATGCATACCGGCCGACGTAGCCAACCAGCGGACCATCCCCGATCGCGAAATCCCGGCGGAACGCCTGCCCGGCGTCCTCGCCGGCCGGGTCGACCATGATCGGTGGCGGGATGATGTGCAGCGAATCACCGAGTCCACGCGTCACCGGGGAGACCTTCGCGCGGGTGGAGGTGTTGGCTACGACCGCATTGGCCATCTGTGCCCCGGCGATCGCGCTCCACCTGGCGACATTTGCCGCGAGGCGGCTGGGTCGCGACCCCTGAAGCACAAGATCGGCGTGCTGCGTCACGACAACCCGCTTTCCCATCGCGCGACCGATCCCGACCAGCAGCGCGGTCTCCGCCATCGGGAGATGCAGGTGGACGACATTGACATGACGCATCTGCGCGATCACCGACGGGATCAGCGTCGGCATGATTACCGCCCGGTCGAAGGTCGTTGCGACCGGCAGGCGACGAATGTGGACCCCACCGTCATACGTCTCGCGCCTGGGCAGGTCGCGGTCATGCCGCGACGCCAGCACCGAGACCTCATGTCCCCGGGCGGCGAACGCGTTCGCGAGCCGCGCGGCATACACCGTCAGCCCGCTCGTGTACGGCTCGTAGTAATAGAGAACGTGCAGGATCCTCACGGTGCTCCCGGGGCGTGGCGATTCAGTTCCGTGCGATGAAGGTTAGCCGATTCCTGCCTCGCCGGCCGGGACACATCCCTCCGTAGGGGTCGTACTTGCGCAGCGAAGCCTGTCCTGAGCGAGCGCAGCGAGTCGAACGGATCGGCCCGCTCGACGCCACAGGCGTCGAGACGGTGTCTGCGTCGAGCCGGTTTCGGAAGAGGTCATCGCGCACCATCGGGCGGGCAATTCTTGCTGCCTCCTCGCGATGGCACTCACCTTCACGACCATCTACCCAATCCCCAGCAACCCGGTCAGGACAAACGCCGAAACCACCAGCAGCACCGTCAGGATCAGCACCACCCCGATCACTTTCGAGCCGGTGTCACGAACGGAGCGGATATCCACCCCCAACCCGAGTCCGGCCATCGCCACGGCGGTCAGGAAGCGGCTCGTCTCCGTCGCCGGTTCCACCAGCGATGCCGGGATCAACCCCGCCGTGCGCAATCCGGCGCAGATCGCGAACCCGATCACGAACCACGGCAGGAACTTGTTCAACTGAAAACCGCTGCGCGTCGTCGGGTCGTTGTCCTTTTCCCGGAAGATAATCGCGAAGAGCGCCACCACCGGGCCAAGCATGATCACCCGGGTCAGCTTGACGAGGCTGCCGATCTGGCCCGCCTGCGCGCTGACCGTGAACGTCGCCGCCAGCACCTGCGGCACCGCGTAGACGGAGAGCCCCGCGATCACCCCGTAGCGCTCGTCGGTCAGGTTTGCCAGCGGCACGAGCAAGGGCAGCGTGAGCACGACGCCGACGCCCAGCACGGCGGTGAGCGCGATCGCGGCCGCGACCTCCTGTTTCTTCGCCCGGATTGCCGGCGCCACGGCGGCGATCGCCGAGTTGCCGCAGATCGCGTTGCCGACCGCCACGAGCACCGCCAACCGCGTCCCGAGCCCCATCGCGCGGCCGATCAGCGTTCCGGCGACGAGCGTGACCGACACAAGCAGCAACACCGAGACGAGGATCTTCCATCCGGCGTCGACGATATCGCCGAGGTTGAGCGTCAGGCCGAGCACGACGATCGCGAACTCGAGGAGTTGCTTGCCGGAGAACGCGATCCCGGGCTCCATACGCGCGGGCGGCGTCCATGTGGCACGCACGACGAGGCCAAGGATCAGCGCCAGGACCAGCGGCTCGAGCAGGGCATGGTCGATGAGCGCTTCCTGCGCAAACGCCAGCCCCGTCGCGATCGCCGTGATCAGCACGGCGAGAAGCACGCCCGGGGCGAGGGTCCTGCTACGTTCTGTCAATGAGTCGATGCGCACGAATAAGGGAACCTTGGCTCTGTCGGACATCAGGCCGGATCAGTGTATCCCCGCCCGATCGCTTTGCCCACACGCGACAGGCCCCGGAAAGGCCCTCCCGTAGCCCCGCACCTCGCAGCCGCAACCGGTGTGCGGGGTACCCCAGCGTCGAACCCCGCACTCTCCCGCAACTGCACACCTTGCACTCGCCGGCGTGCTGAGCTTTCCGCTGACGACCTCCCGTAGCCCCGCACCTTGTGTGCGGGGTTCTCCAGCGCCGAACCCGGCCCACCAG
>CAZVAA010000047.1:0-13620 GCA_964624125.1 uncultured Sphaerobacteraceae bacterium
TCCGTGAACGGGACCGATTCGCCCGTAATGCCGGCATTGTTGACCAGCACCGTGATCGGCCCCAGCTCTTCCGAGACGCGATCGACCACCGATCGCCATTGCTCCGCCGACGTGACATTGAGCGCGTATCCGCGCGCGTTCTCGCCCAGGTGTTCCGCGGCCGCGCGGGTTTGCGCCTCATCCATATCGGTCAGCACGACGGTCATGCCGTCCTCTGCCAGCCGCTTCGCGATCGCGAGGCCGATTCCCCGCGCCGCGCCGGTGACGAGCGCGATGTCTCTGGTTGCCATGCAAGACTCCTTTCCTGGATGCGTACCGGGATGCCACGCAGGCTCCCGTTCGTCTGGCTCCATCATGCGGGAAAGGCCGTTACAGTCGCATCACCGGATCGTCAACGCCGCAACAAATTCGCGACAGGTGCGGTCCGGGCGGGATGCTAATGTCATTCTCGAATGAACAGCCCTTCATCGGGCCTCAACCCGCGAAGCCGTGCCGACCTGCTTGCCGAAGGGGCCGTACCTGCGCAGCAGTGTCGGCGCCCTGAGCGAAGTCGAATGGGGCGAGCGAAGCTCGCTATGGCGGCGGCTCGATATGCCCTCAGGGACAGCAACCGGGTATCGCAGGTACCGCCTTCTCGTAGCCCCGGAGCTCGTCTCCGGGGGCCATCCGTCACGCCTTGTCTCGCCTTCCGAAATGCTGCCCACTATCGGGGCCGTACCTGCGAATTAGTACGTCGCTCGTCCCCCGGAGATATCGAACACCGCTCCAGTTGAGAACGTGAGTTGCCGCGAGCAGAGATAGCTCACCAGTGCGGCGACCTCTTCAGGCTGCCCCACGCGCCCCATCGGGATACGGCTCACCATGTACTCGACGTGCTGCGGCGTCATTTGCTGGAGGATCTCGGTCTCGATCACTGCCGGCGTCACCGCATTGACGAGCACGCCCTTCGTCGCGACTTCCTTGGCGATCGATTTTGTCAGTCCCAGTACCCCCGACTTCGCGGCGGAGTAAGGGCTGGCGTTCGGGTTGCCTTCCTTGCCGGCGATCGAGGCGATGTTCACGATCCGGCCATACCCGGCCTGGATCATCGCCGGCAGCGCCGCCCGACAGCCATAGAAGACGCCGCTGAGGTCGATGGCGATCACCTGCTCCCACTCCTCGGGCGAAAGTTCCCAGCTTGGGGCTGATCTGCCCGCGATCCCGGCGCAGTTCACGAGCACTGAAACGGACCCGTGCGTCCCGGTTGCCGTTTCGAGCGCCGACGACCAACTTTCCGGTGAGGTGACATCGAGCTTGACCGCGTGCGCGTTCGCGCCGATCTCACCAGCCGTGGCTGTCGCCTGGTCGAGGTCGATGTCGGCGATATAGACGGTCATCCCGTCGAACGCGAGCCGTTCGGCGATGGCGCGGCCGATACCTCGGGCGGCACCGGTCACAAGGGCGATATCGGGTGAGGACATAGGGAAAGCAACCTCCGGTCATATGATGCGTGCGTGTGCAATGCGAGCATCATACAACCGGAGGCGCGCCGGTGGGGCCGGGAACGATCGCGCTTGCGCGGATCAGCCAGGGGCGGCGACGCCCGCCAGGTCGCGGTCCGCCGCGGTCGGCACCTTGAAGGACGACAGGATCGCCGCCAGCTCTTCCCGCTCTTCAGCGGAAGGGTTGCCCAGCGGTGCGCGGGCCGGACCCGCCACATAGCCGAGAATCGCCATCGCCGCCTTCATGACCGACACCTCGTAGCCGGGGCCGCGTTGCCGGAGTTCGTAGATCGGGCGCACCACCTCATCATGACGCTCGGCCAGCGCCGTGAAATCGCCCGAGCTCGCGAGGTCGTACAGCTCGGCGGACGCCTCCGGCCAGAAGCAGGCCAGCGACGACGTGTAGGCTTCCGCGCCAGCGGCGAAGTAGGGGCCGACCAGGTCATCGCCGGAACCGGCAATCCAGGTGAGGCGATCCGCGCCCACTGCCCGGGACACATGCTCCCGGATTTGCTGGAAGAGCCGGACATCGGCGCGGCCGTCCTTGAACGCGATCACCTGCGGAACCTCGTTGACGAGCTCCAGGAAGATCTTCGGCGAGAAGAGGGCGGAGTCCCGCGCATACGGGATCAGCGGCAGCGATGTCGCGCTCGCGATATCGGCAAAGTAGGTCACGAGCCCCTTCGGGTCCGGCTTGGCGTAGTAGGGCGGAAGAACCATGATCGCGCTCGCCCCGACCTCTTCCGCTTCGCGCGCCATCTGCGCGCCCAGGGTCGGTCCGAACCCCGCCGCGGCGATCACCGGCTTGTCACCGGCGGCCTTCACGGTCTCCGCGACAACCGCCTTGGATTCGTCCGGCGTCAACGCGAAGACCTCGCCGGTGCCGCTCGGCGCGACAATCGCCGCGATCCGGCTGGTGGCCAAGAAGCTCGTGTTGACGCGCACCGCCTCCAGGTCAACAGACCCGTCTGCCCCGAACGGCGTGATCGGGAACGCCAGCGCCCCGCGCAACTGGTCCTGCAGCTTTTTCGACGACGCCGGTACGGAAGTGGTCACGTTCTGTCTCCTCTGGGTGGTGCCGGTGGCTCGCGCTTCGGTGGGTGAAACGCAGCCCCATGATTGACAATCGGTACGTCGCTCCTATATTGAACGTGACGACAATGCAAGTCAACTTGCCGTTTGTGGCCAATGGCGCAAGGAAACCGGTCAAACACCTCGCCCCAAAGGAGTCTCCGTGAAGATCAGATCCATGCATGTCCATCCCATCGCCATCGCCGATGCGCCCCTGCGCAACTCGGTCGGTATCCACGAACCCTACGTGAACCGGATCGTGGTCGAGCTCGTTGGAGAGAATGGCGAGAGTGGCTTCGGTGAAGCGTCCTATTCCACCCGGCTTTTCGAGACTCTGGAATCACTCGCCGGGGAGATCGCTGGCTACGATTCGATGAATGTCTCCCGCTTCTTCCACGACGTCCTTCGATCCCGGATGTCCATGACAGGCGGGCTGGGAACGGAGCTCGGCGTTCGCAACCGGGACCTCACGCCGGCGCAGGAGAACAGCCTGATCCTGCGGGCGTACAGCCCCGTGGAGGTGGCCGCGCTCGACCTGACGGGCAAGGACCTTGGCGTACCCGTCGCCGAGCTGATCGGTGGCCGTGTGCGCGACCACGTGCCGTTCAGCGCCTATCTCTTCTACAAGCATGCCGGCGGCGGTGGCGAAGGCGACGATGCCCGCGAAGACGTGTATGGCGAGGCGCTGACGGACGATGCGATCGTCCAACAGGCGCAGCAGATGATCGATGAATACGGCTTCAAGAGCATCAAGCTCAAGGCCGGCGTGCTTGACCCGGATGTGGAGATCGGCGCCATGCGCGCGCTCCGCGAGCATTTCGGGCCCGATGTCCCGCTCCGGATCGACCCCAACGGCGCGTGGTCGGTCGATATGTCGGTGCACGTCGGGAGCGAGCTCGCAGGCACGCTGGAGTACCTCGAGGATCCCGCGATCGGGATCGACGGGATGGCGGAGGTCCGCAAGAAGTTGGTCGCCCGGGGCATCGACATGCCGCTGGCGACCAACATGTGCGTTGTTGGCTTCGATGACGTCATGGAGGCGGTTGCCAAGGACGCCGTGCAGGTCATCCTCGGCGATCACCACTACTGGGGCGGAGTTCGGAGCGTCGTCGAGCTGGGCCGTATCTGCTCGACGTTCAACCTCGGGCTGAGCATGCATTCCAACTCCCACCTCGGGATCTCGCTGATGGCGATGACCCACCTCGGCGCGGCATCGCCAACGCTGACCTACGACGCCGATACGCATTACCCGTGGCTGCACGCGGCTGACGATGTGGTCGTGGGCGGCAAGATCGAGTTCGTGGATGGAGGCGTCCCGGTACCGACGACGCCGGGGCTCGGGATCGAGGTTGACCGCGATGCCCTGCGTCGGGGCCGGGAGCGGTTCGAGCGCATTCCGTATCGCGACCGCGACGATGTCGGGTATATGCGGAAGGCCGTCGACCCGACGTGGGAAAAGCTGCTTCCCCGCTGGTAGGCAAGACCATGCACCGTTCGAATGATCCCGGCGATCCAGAAGAAGTTGCCTCAACCGGCATCGACCGGATCGATCAGGCGATCGCCGCGAACTATGGCCGGCTCTCGTCGTCGCAGCGGCGGGCGGTCGATCGGCTGCTCTCCGATGCCCGGTATGGGGCGCTCGTCTCGGCGGCAGACCTGGCGACGAGCATCGGCGTGAGCGAGTCGACGGTCACCCGCGCCGCGCAGGCCCTTGGCTTCACCGGGTATCCCGACCTGCAGCGTCACCTGCGACTACGGTTTGTCGCGCCGGTAACCGAGCGCCTCACACCGCGCGCATCGGACGATACCGCGACCGGGAGCCTCTTTGCCGACCTGCTCATGGACGATGCGGCGCGTATCCGGGAGATGGCGGAGGACCTTTCCCCCGCCGAGATCGATGCACTCGCCGACAGCCTCGTTCGCGCGCGCCGGGTCGCCATCTTTGGCGAGCGCGGATCGCATGGCCTCGCGCTCATGTTCGGGATCGGGCTCCGGCTCATCCTGGACGACGTGCAGGTGCTGGACCAGACCGCTGGCGACCTGCCGGACCAACTCCTGTCGATCGGCGCGGGGGATGTGGTGGTCGCGATCAGTTTCCGCCGCGTGGACCAGATGACCGTTCGTGTCCTCACCCATGCGCGGGAGGCCGGCGCGGAGACGATCGTTATCACCGATCACCCGTCGAGTCCGGCCGCGCGTGCCGCCGGGCGCGCCCTTATCGCCCGCATCGGCGCGCTTCGCCTGATGCCCTCCTTCGCGCCCGGCGCAAGCCTGATCAACGCCATCCTTGAGGTGGTTGCGACCAGGCGGAGTGGCGTCGCGACGGAGCGCCTCGAACACGCCGAGCGCCTCTGGCGCGAGTTCGGCAGCTATGCCGAGGAGTGAGGTGCAGGGCGGCAAAAAGGCTCCACCAGACGGTGGAGCCTTTACCGTGTGTCTGGTCGGAAGGGAAAACTAGATCGCCCGGAACACCGAGACCGCGTTCTGGCCGCCAAAGCCGAATCCGTTGGCGAGCGCCGCGCGAATCTCGCGCTTCTTCGCCGTGTTCGGCGTGTAATCCAGGTCGCATTCCGGGTCCGGTGTCTCCAGGTTGATGGTCGGAGGCACGATTCCGTCACGGATTGCGAGGATGCATGCCAGCGATGACACCGCGCCAGCCGCCCCGAGCAGGTGGCCGACCATCGACTTGTTGGCCGAGATCGCCAGCTTGTAGGCGTGGTCGCCGAAGACGTTCTTGATCGACGTCGTTTCGGCGATGTCGCCGATCTGCGTCGCCGTCGCGTGTGCGGCCACGTAATCGATATCCGTCGGCTCGAGGCCAGAGCGCTGGAGCGCCCGGTTCATCGCCATCGTCGCCCCGCGGCCACTCGGCTCCGGCGCGGTAATGTGGAAGGCGTCGGACGTATACGCGCCGCCGCTCACCTGGCAGATCACGCTGGCCCCGCGCTTCGCCGCGTGCTCCTCGGATTCGAGGATCGCGATGCCCGCGCCTTCGGAGAAGACGAAGCCATCCCGGTCCGCATCGAATGGCCGGCTCGCGGCCTCCGGGTGCTCATTGTTGCGGGAGAGTGCGCCCATATTGGTCAGGCTGGCGATCGCGACCGGGGTGATGCCGCCCTCGGTGCCGCCGGTGATGACGACATCGGCCTCGCCGCGCTCGATCATGTGCACAGCGTCGACAAACGCCTGCACCCCTGCGGCGCACGCCGCCACCGAGGTCACTGTCGGGCCATGAATATCGAACTGGATCGCCACCTGGCTGCTCGCCATGTTCGGGGCGAAGAGGGGGATGAGGAACGGGCTGACGCGCTTCGCGCCAGACTTCGCCATGTTGTTGACTTCGTTCTCGATCGTCGGTATGCCGCCGCCACCGGTGTTCACCATGATTCCGATGCGGTCACGGTTGTCGTCGGTGATCTCAAGCCCCGCGTGTTCGATCGCCTCACGCGTCGCGGCGACCGCGAACTGCGAGAACCGGTCCATCCGGCGCGCCTGCTTGAAGTCCATGAACTCCTTCGCCTGGAAGTCCGGGACCTCTCCGGCGATGGTGACGTCCAGTCCATCGGTGTCGAAGTGCTGGATGTTGCGGATGCCCGAGCGACCTTCCGTCAGCCCGGACCAAAAGGCGTCACGGCCGATCCCAAGCGGAGTAATCGCTCCTACGCCAGTTACTACCACTCGAGTCACCGATCACGTCCTTTCGTTGCGCGCCTCTCGCGTTGGTGCGGATGTGCAAGCGTCATGCAGGAAAACCTGGTCTGTCCAAATAGCTCAATGCGCACGCTCAAACGGGCGCATTCTGCAACATTCTAGTCTTATCCGCCCTGATTGCCTATGCGGACGGAAGGCCGAGGTCCTTGAGGCCGAGTGTTTTCGCCGAGCGGTCGATGCGCTTGTTCAGCCCCGCAAGCACCGACCCGTGGCCGATCTCGACGAACGTCGGGATCTCCGCATCGATCATCGTTCGGATCGTTCCGGTCCAGTCCACCCCGCGCTCCACGTGGTACCGCAGTTCCTCCCGGATCTCTTCGGCGGTGTTCAGCCGCTGCCCGGTCGTGTTCGCGACAACCGGCATCTGCGGTGGCTGGAAAGTGAGGGCGTCGAAGATCGTATTCAACTCGACGGTGGCGCCAGACATCAGCGAGGAATGGGACGCGATGCTGATCGGCAAGCGCGCTACCCTGCGCGCCCCTGCTTCCTGCGCCATCGTCGCGAAGCGATCCAGCGCGGCCACTTCACCGGAAACGACGACCTGCCCCGGGCAGTTCCGGTTCGCGACCGTCAGCACGTCGCCCTGTGCCGCCTGCTCGACCACCGAAGCGACCGCGTCATCCTCCATCCCGAGGACCGCGGCCATGCCGCCGGGGTTCGCCTCTCCGGCTTCCTTCATCAGGCGGCCCCGTTCGCGCACGAGCTTGAGCGCGTTGCCGAACTCCAGCACCCCTGCGGCGACCAGTGCCGTGAATTGCCCCAGCGAATGCCCGGCGACCATCATTGGCGCGAGATTGAATTCCTCGCTTTCCGCCTTCTCCTCCAGCGCCCGCAACGCGGCGATACCTACTGCGAAGATCGCCGGCTGGGAATTGAAGGTTTCGGCGAGTTCCTCCTCCGGACCCTCGAAGCAGAGCCGGGAAAGCGGGAAGCCGAGAATATCGTCGGCATACTCCATCACCTCGCGCGCGGCATCGGACGACTCGGTGAGTTCCTTGCCCATCCCGACGGACTGGCTTCCCTGTCCGGGGAAAACGAAGGCGTAGGTCGTTCCAAGGGTCTCGTTCAGGCTCATGGCTTCCTCATTCAGGGATCGGTTGCGATCGTTCGGCGCGGCTCCGGATAGTGGCGAATATCCGCGTCAGTACCGGCATATGGTAGCACCGCGCCGTTTAGCGACCTGTGGGTCGGGCGTTCCGCAGCAGGCCCTGGGTCCGCTCGCGCAGCATCGCGTAGATGACGATGATGCCGAGCGCGAAGACAACTGCCGCGACATTCCAGCCAGAGAGCCACAGGCCCGCTGCGCCGGCGGCGAGGACGCCCAGTTCGATCGCGAGCCGGACCGGTCCCGGCACCGCGACGACGGGCTCCTCTCCATTGGGCACATACCCGCGCGTCCGGAAGAGCGCCCACAGCGCGCCGGCGACCGAGATGAACAGTGCGGCGAGCGACAACCCCATCAGGCCGCCCCCGCCGACCGTCCAGCCGAGCCGCCCGATCCCGATCAGCCCGGCGATCTCAAGGAAGAACTGGCCAGCTTCCGGCGCGCTGACGGACACAGCCGGTTTCTCCTCAGGCATTCGCCTCGTTCCACGACTTCATGACCAGCACGGCATTCTGGCCACCGAGACCAAACGAGTGCTTGGTCATGACCTCGATGTCTGCTTTGCGGGCCTCGCCTACGATGTCGAGCCCGATTTCGGGGTCCGGATTGGTGTGGTTTCGCGTGGGCGGGATCACCCCTTCATGGAGCGTCATCACGCCCATCACCGTCTCCAGCGCGCCGGCGGCCGCCATGCTGTGTCCGAATGCGCCCTTGACGGACGTGACCGGGATCTCCGTTGCCCGATCGCCGAGCGCCAGCTTGATGGCGTTGGCCTCGGCGAGATCGCCAGCCGGCGTGGAAGCCGCATGGGCATTGACGTGGTCCACTTCGGACGGCTCGATCCCCGCATCGGCGAGGGCGTTGGCGATCGCCTTCGCGGCGCCGATGCCTTCCGGCTGCGGCGCGATCGGATGGTACGCGTCATTTGAGCTCGCGTAGCCGATGATCTCGCAGTAGATATGGGCGCCGCGCGCCTGCGCATGCTCGAGATCCTCCAGGACCAGCATGCCTGCGCCTTCACCGAGGATGAAGCCGGCGCGCGAGGCGTCAAATGGCCGGCTCGCCTTTTCCGGCTCGTCGTTGGAGTCGGAGCAGAGCGCTCGCATCGCCTCGAACCCGGCAGCGAACATCGGGTGTTGGGTCGATTCCATCGCGCCGGCGATCATCATTGGCGCCTTACCGTATTTGATCGCATGGAACCCCTCGCCGATCGCCTGGGAACCGGTTGCGCAGGCCGTGACCACGGTCGAGCTTGGTCCCTGCATACCGAAGCGGTGCTGGATCGTGTAGCTGCCGATGTTGTGAGGGAAGGTGACGTGAAGGTGTGGCGGCACGCGGGAATAGTTGCCACGCTGAAGGGCCGTTTCGTAGGCCGGGATCATATCATCGTAGGTCCCGCCAACGCAGTTGCCGATCGCCGTGCCCGCATCGGTAAGGTCCATGACCGGTTGCAGGTCATCATCGAGCAGGTCGGCATCGAGCATCGCCTCACCGGCCGCCTCGATCGCCATACGGGTGTAGCGAGACGCATTGCGGAGTGCCTTGCCGGTCAGGAAGCGCTGCGGGATGGAATCGTCGTCCACGTCACCGCGCAACAGGCATTTGTGCTTGTCCGGGTCAAGGTTCTCGGCGCGGTCGATACCGGTTTCGCCCTTGACTACCCGGTCCCAACTGTCTTTCGCGTTGTTGGCCAGGGAACTGATCATGCCGATCCCGGTGACCACGACGCGGCGGGGGGAGAATGGCTCGTTTTGGGGCATGGGTGCACCTTTCATTTGCATAAGTATCGGAAACTGTAGGTATCGCGAGTAAGAAGGCGTGGAATCAAGGTTGCATGCCGTGATACCAGCGACGGCCGTACCCGGCGTGAAGACGCGGAGGCCAGGATGATGTGCCGCAGGGCTCGGAAAAGCCGGTGTTGCGCGGCATACGGCTTCGTGGATGATACACAACGGGGCACATCAAAGGGAAACCGACGCCGCCAGCGGGTTGCGAATACGTATCGTGATGCGATATAAAGGAGTGCTGATGGGTGAGGACCTCTCTCTGGAACGGTATCAGGCGCTGGCCGAATTCCGGTTCCAGATCCGACGATATGTTCGCTTCAGCGAGGACGCGGTTCGGGAGGCCGGTCTTGTGCCGACCCAGCACCAGATGCTGCTCGCCATCAAGGCGGCTCCCGATCAGGTGCTGACGATCGGGGAGATCGCCGATCGCCTGATCGTGCAACACCACAGTGCCGTCGAGTTGGTCGCTCGTACCGAAGAGCGCGGACTGGTCGAGCGACAGCGCGGTCAGCGCGATCGGCGGCAGGTCTTTGTCCATCTCACCGACGAGGGGGAGGCGGCCCTGGCACGCCTGGCCGCATCCCATCATCGTGAATTGAAGTCTCTTGCTCCCGACCTGATTCGTAGCCTCCAGCGCATCATCGCCGACGATCTCACCGGCGAATGACCGGCGTGCGGACCGTCCGGGAGCGTAACGCCCGGAAGGGAAGCACCGTTGTCACGTCGTGTCCTGCATGAGAACGATCCAGGTGATGAATCAGGAGAGGCGGGGTCGCGCGCGCCACTACCGCACGGCCTCGGCGACTTCACCGCAACCTCGCGCATGCTTGTCCTGGCGGCGCTTGCGGTCGTCGTTGGGGCGGTTGGCGCCGTGCTCGCCTGGATGCTGCTGCGCCTGATCGCGCTCTTCACCAACATCTTCTATTTCCAGCGCTGGTCGTTCATCGATATTCCCGCCGCCGACCATGAGATGGGGTGGACCTCGGTCTTTGTGCCGATCATCGGCGGCCTCGTGCTCGGCATCATGGCCCGCTTCGGTTCGGAGCGCATTCGCGGCCACGGCATCCCCGAGGCGATCGAGGCCATCATGATCAACGGCAGCCGCGTCGGCCCACGCGTGGCGGTGTTGAAGCCCATCTCCTCGGCGATCTCGATCGGCTCCGGCGGCCCGTTCGGCGCGGAGGGGCCGATCATCATGACCGGCGGCGCGGCCGGCTCCCTCATTGCCCAGTTCTTCCGGTTCACCAGCCAGGAGCGCAAGACGCTCATGATCGCCGGCGCCGCGGCCGGTATGTCCGCCGTCTTCGCCTCTCCGGTCGCCGCGCTCGCCCTCGCCGTCGAGTTGCTCCTCTTCGAGTTCAAGCCGCGAAGCCTCTTCCCGGTCGCGATCGCCAGTATGGTCGCCGCCATGCTGAGGCGCCCGCTGCTTGGCGATGGCCCGATCTTCCCCGTGCCGATGCATGAGGCGGCCTTCGGCCCGCAGATGTTCTTCTTTTGCGTGCTGGCCGGTATCGCGGCCGGCATCCTCGCCCTTGTCATCACCCGCATGGTCTACGCGGCCGAGGACGGCTTTGCCCGGATGCCGATCCACTGGATGTGGTGGCCGGCGATCGGTGGCGTGGCGATCGGCCTCGGCGGTCTCATCTTCCCCGAGGCGCTCGGGGTCGGCTATGAGGTCATCGCGACGCTCCTCACCGGCGAGGCGTCGATGCGCATCATCCTTGGCGTCCTGCTCGTGAAATCCGTCATCTGGGCGATCCCGCTGGGTGCGGGCACGTCCGGCGGCGTTCTCGCCCCCATGCTGATGATGGGCGCGGCGCTCGGCGCGCTGGAAGGCCGCATCTTTCCCGATTACGGCCCCGGCTTCTGGGCGCTGATCGGCATGTGCGCCATCCTGGGCGGAACCATGCGCGTCCCGTTCACGGCATTGCTCTTCGCGCTGGAGTTGACGCACGACATCAATATGCTGCTGCCGCTGCTGGTGGCGACCGTCATCGCCTACGGCACCACCGTCCTCTTCTTGCCGCGCTCGATCCTCACCGAGAAGGTGAGCCGGCGAGGCTACCATGTCACCCGCGAATACAGCGTTGACCCCATGGATGTCCTGTCCGTGCAGGAGGTCATGCGCACCAGCGTCGTTGCCCTTCCGGTCGATCTCGAAGTTGACGCACTGGAGGAGATTGCCTCCGGCAAGGACCAGCCACGCGGGCAGCATCTCTATCCGGTGCTCGACGGTGAAGGGAAAATGATCGCCGTCGTGACGCGCCGCGAGCTGCGCTCCCGGCTGCACGACCCCGCCTTCGCTGACGCCGACCACCCCCTCCGCGAGTTGATGCACGCCGATCCGCTGGTCGCCCACCCCGCGGAGCCCCTGAGCCAGGTGGTCTCCCGGATGGCCGAAAGCGGCCTGATGAGCTTTCCCGTGGTCGACCGGGAAGCGCCCGGTCAGGTGCTTGGCATGATCGGCCTGCAGGACCTGCTGCGGGCGCGGGAGCGGCAGCTTTCCGACGAACGACACCGCGAACGCTGGATCCGTATCCGGCTCTTCCCGGGCCGCCGCCAGCCCGCTCGACACGACCTTTCCGGAGCTCCCGTCGAGACAGCCTGACGGCCCGAAAATGCTAGACTGGCATGCAGGACGGGGCCTGCCCGGGTCCTGCACGCACCGGGCCGGATGATCCGGGTCACCTGGAATGGAGCTCACCTCTCGAACCTATGGCGCGCTTGCTCTTTGGGCTACTCCTGTTCGCGACGGTGTTCGCTCAGTCCACCTTTATTCCCCGGCTCAATCCGCTCCCGGTCACGCCGGACCTGGCGCTGATCCTGCTGTTTCTCTGGATGTCGCTGCACAGCGTGCGGGAGTCGCTCCTGTGGGTCTTCATCGTGGGGCTGGTGCTGGACGTGCTGGCGGTCGATCCGCTGGCCGCGAACGGTCTCGCGCTGGTGCCGCTTGTGGCGCTGGCACACCCGCTGCGCGTCCGCCCGTGGCAGTTCAATGCCACCAGCGTCATGCTGCTCGTGTTCCTCGGTACGCTGGTTCACGGGGTGATCCTGTCGGTGCTGAGAGGCATGGAGCCAGGCGTTGTCGTGCTCGGGCTCCAGGCGATCCTGCATGTACTGATCATTCCCGTTATCTTTTTCGTGTTGCGTCTGCTTGGGCGATAACGACGTACATTCAATCGTGACGGCGCAATGCTCGCCAACAGGAACCCAGGCGGCGTCACGTCCTGACCCACACGCAACGTCTTCCAGCGAATCAATCCCGGCTGGGTGATTCGGTTGGAGGAGAGAACATGGCTCGACGACGAAAACGAATTCCATACGACCCACCTCACAAGCGCAAGAAGCGCCGTGGCCTGAAATCGCACCTGCGACCAGACCAGGTCATGCTCAGCCGCCGCATCCTCCTGATGAAGGGCGGCATCATCGCCGCGTTCGGCGTCCTCGGCGCCAAGCTGGGCCACATGCAGCTTCGCGAGGGTGAGCGCTACAAGAAGCAGGCGCAGGAGAACGTCATCCGCGAGATGACCCTCCCCGCCGCCCGCGGCATGATCCTCGATCGCCAGGGCCGTCGCCTCGCGCAGAACCGGCGTGCCTGGGAGCTGCGTGTCGTGCCCGCCGACTTGCCCAGCGCGAGTACCGAGCCGGCCCAGCGCCAGCGTGTCCTTGACACGCTCATCTCCGCCCTCCAGATCGGCGATACACTGGTCATCGACCCCAACGCCATGCCCGACGGCTCATCCGATACCGTCTACAGTCGCGTTGCGGCCATGCTTGGCTACACCGACGAGGACGCGACGGATGCGATCGCGTTCTGGAAGGACCAGGCCAAGCGGGAGTTCCTGATCGATGTCCGCCCGAATGGCGGCCTGACGATCGACGAGGCCGCCCGCTTCCGGGCACGCCGCGCCGAATTGCCGGGCGTCATGGTCATGAACCGCCTCAACTACCTGATCGAGAACATCTGGAACCCGCGTCTCGCCGTCACCGTCGCCTCCGATGTCCCGCGTGAGGTCGCCCTCAAGCTGGAAGCCAACAAGATGTTCCTGCCGGGGGTGGAGCTGGACGACTCGGCGCTGGTGCGCGATTACACCGGCGGCGAGGTGATGTCCCACGTCGTCGGCTATGTCCAGCCGATCCCGGCGGCGATGATCGACGACCCGCGCTGGAAGGGCCCGAACGGCGAGAGGATCTACGAGCAGAACGACGTGATCGGTCGTTCCGGCATCGAGTTGGCGCTGGAGCAGCGGTTGCGCGGCAAGCGTGGCCGCCAGAGCGTTGAGCGCGACGCCAGCGGCGTCCAGATGCGGGTCATGCCCGGAAGCCTGGAAGAGCCCGAGCCGGGCGAGAATATCCATCTCACCATCGATCTCGAGTTGCAGGAGGCCATGAGCAAGGCCCTGCAGGAGCAAATCGCCGCCGCGGCCGAGGGCAAGCGACGAGGCAACGAGGAACGCCGGAAGGA
>CAZVAA010000047.1:13720-16668 GCA_964624125.1 uncultured Sphaerobacteraceae bacterium
ATCTCGATCGGCCAGGGCGAGTTCCAGTCGACGCCGCTCCAGGTCGCCATGAACACCGGCATCCTCGCCGCCCGCGGCAAGATCCACCGCCCGCACCTCGTGCGTGACGCCGGCCCGGACACGGCGACTCCCGTCGCTGCCACGCCGGACGTGGTTGGTGAGCTCGGGATCGACCAGGCGCACATTGACGTGGTCATCGAGGGCATGCGGCGATCGGTCCACGAGGAGACGGGAACCGCGCACCACGACGCGGATGGCTCCAAGTGGAAGCTGACCAACCCCGAGGGCGAGGAAGAGATCACCATCGCCGGCAAGACCGGAACGGCCGAGTTCGGTCTCGACGACGAGATCGGCGCGAAGGACTCCCACGCCTGGTTCACCTGCTTCGCCCCGCTGGAGGAACCGGAGATCGCCGTCGCCGTGCTCATCGAAGCCGGCGGCGAAGGCTCCACCTATGCCGTCCCCGTGGCGGATGCCACCCTCCGTGCCTACTTCGAGCTGACCGGCCGCCGCCCGCGCGGCACCGTGCTGTCCGAAGAGCCGATGCCGGTGTAGGCTACCCGGAGCCCGCTCCTGTGGGAGATTTTGAGGCTGGTACCCACGAGTAGTCCGCGCTGCACTGACCTTTCGTTGTCGCGGCTCACCTGTCGCATTGAGAGTGATGGAGAAGAATGACCGATTTCGCTTCAGCCGCCGGTGAGCTGCGCCTGCATCACACCGGTATCGTTGTGCAGGACCTCGACGCCGCGATTTCCAGCTACGAGGCGCTCGGCTTTCGCGATGGCGAGCGGCACGAGATCCCCGAGCAGGACATCGTCGCGGTCACCTTCCGCGCCGGCCCCGGCTGGCTGGAGCTGATCCAGCCGACCGATCCGGATGGCCCGATCGCCCGCTACATGGCCAAGCGAGGGGAGGGGACGCACCATGTCGCCTACGCCGTCGATGACATCGATGCCGAGCTGGAGCGCCTGAGAGCCGCCGGCGTCCGCCTCATCGACGAGACCCCGCGCACCGGCGCCCACGGCTGGCGCATCGCCTTTATCCACCCCGAATCCTGCCACGGCGTCCTCACCGAGCTTGTGCAGGAGTAGGGGATCGAACGAGTCCTGTTGGCTCGACGACCCCGTTGTACGACCGGCCATTGCGGCCGGTCTCGCGACCGTTACCGAATCCGGCCACCGCTCGCAGCTGCAAGGACCGGTTCTACGAAAGCCGTAAAGCGTGACCTCCCTCCACGACCGCCTGACCTTCTTCGCCGCCACAGACGCCCTCAAGGAAACCCGCCGCGCGAACTGGATCTGGTCGGAGCCCCGCCAGGAGACCGTCGCCGAACACGTCTGGCACACGACGCTCCTGGCAATGCTCCTCGCCGACGCCGCGCCGGACGGTACCGATCACAACCACGTCCGCAACCTGCTCACCATCCACGACCTTGTCGAGGTCTACGCGGGAGACACTGTCCTGTGGGACGATATCCCCGAAACGGATGTCGCCGCCCGCGAGCATGCCGCCGGTGAGCGGCTCGTTGCCATGCTGCCGGAGTCCCAGCGGCAGCAGTTCGACCCGCTGTGGCGGGAGTTCCAGGCGCAGGAGACGGTCGAGGCACGGTTCGCGCGGGCGATTGACGCATTGCATCCCATGGTGATGAGCTGGTTTCCGGGCGGGCAGGGGCACGCCAACAAGGCACTGACGCCATCCCTGATCCTCTCCCGCAAGCAGCCCGTCATCGAGCCGTTCCCGCAGCTATGGGACCTGGCGCTATGGCTGGTCCAGCAGGCCGTCGACCAGCACCTGATCCCCGCCGACGAGATGGTGGGATATTCCGAGGAGTCGATTCATGGCTGGTGATCGCGAGATCGTCACAGATTCCGGCATCACGATCGAGCCGGTCTATACCGAACCTGATGAGCCGCGCGAGCTCGCCGCCCCCGGCGAGTACCCGTACACCCGGGGTATCCACCCCGGCATGTACCGCTCGCGCCGTTGGACCATGCGCCAGTACGCCGGCTTTTCGTCCGCTGAGGAGAGCAACCGCCGCTACCGGCTGCTCGTCGAGCGGGGCGCCACTGGCCTCAGCGTCGCCTTCGATCTTCCCACCCAACTCGGGCTGGACTCCGACGATCCTCGCGCCTTCGGCGAGGTCGGACGCGTCGGCGTCGCCGTCAGCACGCTTGACGACATGCGCCTGCTCTTCGACCAGATTGACCAGCAAGCCGTCACCACCTCGATGACGATCAACGCCCCGGCCTCGCTCCTGCTGCTCATGTACCAGATCGTCGCCGAGGAACGTGGCGCCGATGCGGCGAAGCTCGGCGGCACGATCCAGAATGACATCCTCAAGGAATACGCCGCTCGCGGCACCTACATCTTTCCGCCGCGTCCGTCGATGCGGCTCGTCACCGACACCTTCGCCTACTGCGCCGAGCACCTGCCGTCGTGGAACACCATCTCCGTCTCCGGCTATCACATCCGCGAGGCCGGGTCGTCCGCCGCTCAGGAGATCGCGTTTACCCTCGCCGACGGCATCGCCTATGTGCAGGCGGCTGTCGACGCCGGGATGGACGTCGACCGTTTCGCGCCGCGCATGAGCTTCTTCTTCGCCTCCCACAGCAACCTCTTCGAGGAGGCGGCCAAGTTCCGCGCCGCTCGCCGCCTCTGGGCGACGATCATGAAGGAGCGCTTCGGAGCGACCAATCCGAAGGCGATGATGCTCCGCTTTCACACGCAGACCGGCGGCGTCACGCTGACGGCCCAGCAACCGCTGAACAATGTCGTCCGCGTTGCCTACCAGGCGCTCTCCGCCGTGCTTGGCGGAACCCAGAGCCTCCACACCAATGGTTACGACGAGGCACTGGCGATCCCGACCGAGGAATCCGCCACCATCGCCCTGCGAACGCAGCAGATCCTCTCCGAGGAGACCGGTGTCCCGGAAACCGTCGACCCGCTGG
>CAZVAA010000048.1:0-16586 GCA_964624125.1 uncultured Sphaerobacteraceae bacterium
TCGCCCGGATATCACCCGCGACGTCCGGCTCCGGGAAGTACGGCGCCAGCGCGCCATCACTTGCGGGGAGCGTCCCACCGAGGGCTACGAAGCCAGTGAGGAACACCGCCTGGAGTTGCCGCACCACGTCGCCCTCCATGCGGGAGAAGACATCGTGGTAGCGACCGTTATCGAAGTGATCCTCGAAGCCGGCTCCACCAACCCAGGCGATTCGCCCGTCGATCACCAGCAGCTTCCGGTGATCAACCTGCCCAACTTCGTCCTGGCTCCAGGTCGGGTCTCGATTTGGCAGCAGCCCGGTCGCCTGGAGCGGATACACGTCATTGACGGCCACCTCGATCCCGGCATCCGCCAGCATCGCGTAAAAGTCCTCACCCCTACTGGTGACCCTTGAGCCGTGGCGATCGACCGTCAGGCGCACCTCGACTCCCGCCTCCGATTGCTCGATCAAGGCGTCCGCGAACCGGTCTGCCCAGTCTCCGGGCAGGAACACGAACATCGCAATATGGATCGACGATTCCGCCTGCTCGATATCCTCGAGCATCGCCGGGAAGAACTCGTCACCGCCATTGAAGAGTTGGACGGCCGATGCCGTCGAAGGCGCATAGTCGATCGCGACATCGTCACGCCGGGGGTTGTCCTGTCGCGCGAATCGCTCGGTAACCTGCTGCGCCTGGGCCGCGGTGACTGCATCTTCCGGCGGCGGCCAGTGATCGCCCATCTCGATCCGTAGGACCTTCCACCAGCCGACAGCGAGCAGCACGAGGAATACCCCGAGCAGGACCCGGAGGAGCCGTTTCAATCGCTGTCGAAACGAAGCAGGTTTAGGTTTTTGTGGTCTTGCGTCTGGATCCGGGGGAGTTCCTGGAGATGCGTTCATAATTGCTCGTTGCCAATCTGGTCCCGGCCGCAGCCGGTCCCGGCACGGCGATGAGGTGATCCCTCACATCCCCTCGGAAAGCATACCACCAGCCAGGAATCGCTCATCGACGTGTGGTCATCCATTCCTGGCGAGTAATCGCATACTCCACTTCGCCGCGCTCGGTGCCGGGCAATGGGTCGTCGAAATGTTCATGGAAGGTCCGGATATGACGAAGCCCGCACTTCTCCAGTACCCGGCGCGAGCCCGCATTGACGTACATGGTCTGTGCCCAAATCTTCGCCGCGTCACCAGCGGAGAACGCCAGCTCGATCATCGCGCGAGCGCCCTCTGTGGCGAGCCCCCGCCCCCAATACACGCGACGCAACCGGTAACCAAGCTCCGGTGCATGCGGATCGCCATCCAGCGCGAACCAGCCAATAAACTCTCCGGACCGCCGATCATGGGCGGCGAATGTTCCCGCCACAGGGCCACGTCGATACTGCTCGATCATGGACGGCAGGATGACCGTCTCGACGTCCTCACGGGTTGGCGAGTTCCGGCTCAGGTACCGCATGACATCGGGATCCGCATCAAGATCGAGCAGCAAGTCCACATCGTCCATGGTGAAACGGCGCAGGATCATGCGGTCGGTGGTAAGGACATGCTCGCGAATCTGCGTCATGGCTCAATCTCCGCAAACGCAAAAGGCCACCCGGGCACCGGAAGAAGCCGGTGCCACATGGTGGCCCTTGTTGTGCCGTAAGAGGCGGTTGCGCTAGCGCTTGGTGTACTGCGGCGCCTTGCGGGCCCGCTTGAGTCCGACCTTCTTGCGCTCCTTCACGCGAGCGTCGCGCGTGAGCAGCTTGGCGCCCTTCAGCGTCGGGCGGAACTCGTCGTCGAAGCGCAGGAGCGCCCGCGAGATGCCATGGCGAACCGCGCCGGCCTGGCCGGCCACGCCGCCACCGACAACGGTCGCGAAGACGTCAAACTTCTCGGTCGTGCCGGTCACCCGCATCGGGGTCGCCAGCTCGGCCTGGTGGATGTGACGGCCACCGAAGTACTCGGCGCCCGGCTTGCCGTTGACGATGATCTGGCCGGTGCCCGGGTACAGGCGGACGCGCGCGACCGCCGACTTGCGCCGGCCCACGCCATAGTAGAACTGCCCCTTCGGGGTCTCGGTAGCTTCGCTCATGGTTACTCCTTACCGCCGCTCGCGCGCGGCCGACTCGTCCAGCTCGAGCGTGGTCGGGTTCTGTGCATCATGCGGATGCGTGGCGCCAGCGTAGACCTTGAGCTTCTTCAGCTGCTGGCGACCAAGATTCGACCCGGGCAGCATACCGCGAACCGCGTTCTCGATGATTCGCTCGGGATAGCGTGCGCGCAGCTCCTTGAGCGACGTCGTCTTCAGGCCGCCCGGATAGTTCGAGTGGCGATAGTAGTTCTTCTGGACTTCCTTGTTGCCCGTGACCCGCACCTTCTCGGCATTGATCACCACGACAAAGTCGCCCGTGTCGATATGCGGTGTGTAGGTCGGCTTGTGCTTGCCACGCAACGTGGCCGCAATGGTCGTCGCCAGACGGCCAAGGGTCTTGCCCTCGGCATCGACGATGAACCACTTGCGCTGGACCTCAACCGGCTTGGCTGAGTAGGTCTTGTGATTCACGATTCCTTGCTCCCTTAACCATGTTTGCCGTGGATGATCCGCTCATCCATCGGTTGCTCGCCATGCTCGCCAGGGTCAGGAACCACATTCCCATACCCCACTCGCCAAAGCACGAGCCCGTGCGGCGGTGCCGTTTGCGGTCCGGATCTCCGGTCCGCCGTCTCGATCAACTGATCGATCCAGTTTGTGGGCCGCCGCCCTTGTCCAATCTCCGCCAGCGCGCTCGCGATCGTGCGCACCGAATGCGGCAGGAACCCGTCGGCCAGGATCCGGATCTCAACTCCGGTTCCCGCTCCCGGGGCGATTCCCCACCATGGCCCGACCTCGCGGACCGAGCAGTGGTGAATCGTTCGAACCGTCCCCCGCGTCGTCTGCCGGATGGACGATGCAGGAACTCCCTGCCCCATCCCGGCGAACGACGCCAGGTCAACCGGTCCGGACAGGG
Source organism: uncultured Sphaerobacteraceae bacterium (assembly GCA_964624125.1). Classification (GTDB taxonomy): domain Bacteria; phylum Chloroflexota; class Chloroflexia; order Thermomicrobiales; family UBA6265; genus UBA6265. Next base: position 2,971 of record CAZVAA010000048.1, read on the forward strand.
CCGCCGCACCCTCGTTCATTGCGTCGACATCGAGCGGCGCAATCCGTTGCCATACCCGATGTCGCAGCAATGGCTGCGGTGTGCCCCACCAGATGCGATAGCGGTACTCCCGCCATGTCGCATCGAATCGCGCGTGGAAGGTCCCTGGCTGCCGCTCGCAGCGGACGACGGACACATCGTCCGCCAGGTGGGCGTTGATCGCCCGGACCATCCGCTCGTCGGACATTGCCGGTCGCATGTCCGCCACGCTGGCCACCTGGCCAATCGCGTGGACCCCCGCATCTGTCCGACCGGCCAGGACGACATCCATCGCCTGGCCATTCAACCTGGAGAGCGCGTTCTCCAGGTCTTCCTGCACGCTGCGTCCATTCATCTGCCGCTGCGACCCGTGAAAGCCGGTGCCATCGTAGGCAAGAGTGAGCTTCAGGGTGCCTGGCATGACGTCAACGCGTCAGGAATGACGCACGGGCCGCTCGACGAGCGAGTCAACCCGGGCGCATCCTCTAGCCCACGAACTCGATTAGCACCATCGGTGCCGCGTCGCCCTTGCGAAGGCCGATCTTCGAGATGCGGGTGTACCCCCCGTTGCTCGAATCGAACCGTGGTGCGATCTCCGAGAAGAGACGGTCCACCGACGGCTGGTGATCGAGACGGGACTTGATGATGTTCCGCGTGTGAGTCGAATCCTCACGCGCGATCGTCACCAGCTTCTCAACAACGCTGCGCAACTCCTTGGCTTTCGCCTCGGTGGTCATGATGCGCTCGTTGAGAATCAGCGAGATTGCCTGCTGGCGCAACAGCGCCTTGCGCTGGGATGGGTTGCGGCCGAGCTTGCGGCCTGCCTTGCGATGCCTCATGTCAATTATTCCTCGTCAGCCGCAGATTCATCACCGGCCTGCGCCAGGGCATCCGCCAAATCTGCTTCCTGGTCATCCCCGTCGCCGGCTTCGGCCGGGACATCGGAGAGATAGCCAAACTCGGTCAGTTTCTCACGCAGCTCGGTCAGCGAAGCCGGACCAAAGTTGCGGATCGAAAGCAGCTGGTCCGGATCCATCGTGAGGACCTGGCCAACCTTCTCGATCTGCTTGCTCCGCAGCGAGTTCAGGACGCGCGGCGACAGCCCAAGCTCGGCAAGCGGCTTGTTCTGCACTTCCTCCGAGATGAAGGAACTCGCCTCCGGCTCCGGCTCCGGCCGGGTGAAATCGGCGAAGACGCGGGCGTGATCCATGAGGATCGTCGCCGCCTGCGACAACGCGTCATCCGGCTCGATCGTGCCGTCCGTGAGGATCTCGAGGATCAGTCGATCATAGTCGACTTCCGCGCCAACACGGGTCTGCTCGATCACGTAGTTGACACGCTCGATCGGCGTGAAGATCGCGTCGATCGGGATCTCACCCAGTGCAGAGGATTCCTGCGCCTCGGCCGGGCGGTAACCACGGCCACGGCTGATCCAGAGATCCATGTCAAGCACCGCGTCCGGACCATCGAGCGTGGCGATCGGCTGGTCGGGATTGACCAGGTCGACCTCAACCGGCCACTCGACATCGGCCGCGGTGACGACTCGCTCGCCCTCGCCATCGCCCTGCGCATAGAGATGCGCGCGGACGTCGCCATGCAGCTCGGTCACCCGGCGCAGGCGCACACCCTTCAGGTTCAGGACGATCTCCGTCACATCCTCGCGGACATTCGGGATCGTGGCGAACTCGTGCCATACGTTGTCGATGCGAATGCGGGATACCGCACAGCCATCGAGCGACCGCAGGAGAATACGACGCAGCGCGTTACCGAGCGTCGTGCCATAACCAGGCTCAAGCGGCTCTACTTCGTAGCGACCGTAGTTGAGACCCGTCTGGACTGTCTTGATTGTGAATTCGGGTTGCTGCAACAAGCGGACTCGCCTCCTCGCGTCACCTGCTCACCTGTTGTGGTGAACCGGTGCGGCCAGCCAGGACCAACCCTGGACACTGACTGGCGGCCTATGTGTGCTCTCGTCGATCGAATCGCGACTAGACGCGCCGCCGCTTCGGCGGGCGACATCCGTTGTGCGGAATCGGCGTCGTATCGGTGATGGAAACCACCTGCACACCGCTGGCCTGCAGCGAGCGCACGGCCATCTCTCGGCCGGAGCCCGGACCCTTCACGAACACGTCCACCTGGCGGAGACCATGCTCCTGGGCCCGGCGGGCGGCCGCCTCGGCCGTCACCTGCGCAGCGAACGGGGTGCTCTTGCGAGAACCCTTGAAGCCGTTCGCGCCAGCGCTGGACCAGGAGATCACGTTCCCGTTCGGGTCCGTCAGCGTGACGATCGTGTTGTTGAAGGTCGCCTGGATATAGGCCTTCCCTCGGGGAATATTCTTCCGATCTCGTCTTCGGACTCGACCCCGTGCTGCGCCTGCGCGCCGTCGTTCAGACATTGCGTTTCATGCCTCCATCAAAAACCAAAACCAAGCTGCATTACGCCGGTGCCGCCAGAGATCATCGACAGGCGACGCCTGCCTCCACCTGGACGGGCCGGTTAACTACTTCTTGCGTCCACCAATCGCGCGCTTCGGACCACGGCGGGTACGGGCGTTCGTCCGCGTGCGCTGACCGCGAAGCGGCAGGCCACGACGATGTCGAATGCCACGGTAGGACCCGATGTCCATGAGGCGCTTGATATTCATAGACACTTCGCGCCGAAGGTCACCCTCGGTGCGAACGTCACGATCGATCAGGTCGCGAAGCCGGTTGGCCTCGTCGTCCGTCAGGTCGCGAACCCGGGTGTCCGGGTTGACACCCGTCTGCTCGAGCAGCTTCTGGCTCGTGTGCAGGCCGATGCCGTAAATGTAGGTCAGTGCCACCTCGACGCGCTTCTCGCGTGGAAGATCCACACCCGCGATTCTCGCCATGCTTACCTCTCAATACCTGCGATCCGATATCAGGCCCAGCAGCGCTGGTACACCGGATCGTCCAATCATTAACCCTGGCGCTGCTTGTGCCGCGGGTTGGTGCAGATAACCCGCACAATCCCATTGCGGCGAATGATGCGGCAACGCTCACATCGCTTGGTAACGGACGCCGAAACCTTCATCTCAGATTCACTCCTCTATCCTTACGCGCCACGCATTGATGTGGCGGGGAGCGAATCGTGTCGCTCCATCAACGTTGTCGGTGGCGAAATCGGCGTTCAGCGATTGCGAAAGAAGGAAGAACCGTCCATCGCCACTCGTGTTGCGTCTTTCGCGCCAGAACCGCGATCGTGACTGTCACGAGGACGGGCCATGCCCGGGTTCAATGCTCGATCTCCGGTGTGGGCATCGAATCCGGCCAGCCTCACCAGCCATCCTGGTGTTCCGAATCGTTGCACACGCGGATAGCGCATGTCAGTTGACATGCGCCCACGATCGGCTATTTTACCACAGGTGCAAGGCGCTGCGTCAAGACGATCGGGTCCCCCTCCGTAATCGCGACGGTATGCTCGAAATGAGCCGACAGCGACCGGTCGGCCGAGATGACCGTCCAGCCGTCTTCCAGTTCGATCGTGTCGTCGGTGCCCAGCGTCAGCATCGGCTCGATCGCCAGCGTCATCCCCTTCCGAAGCACCGGCCCCCATGTCCGCTCCCCGTAGTTCGGCACATGCGGATCCTCGTGCATGCGACGACCAATCCCGTGGCCGCCATAGCCACGAACGATGCCGTACCCGCGCGGTGCCGCGAATTGCTCGATCGCATACCCGATCTCCCCGAGCCGGTTCCCCGCCCGGGCCGCCGCGAGGCCGATGTTCAACGACTCTTCCGTATCCGCGAGCAATCGCTTCGCCTCATCGGAAATCTCGCCGACGCCGTATGTCCACGCCGAATCCCCATGCCATCCATTCAGGATCGCGCCGATATCGACGGAGATAATGTCGCCCTCCTGCAATACCCGGTCACCCGGGATGCCATGGACGATCTCCTCGTTCACCGACGCGCAGATGTTGCCTCGAAACCCGTTGTAGCCGAGGAAGCTGGCGATGGCGCCTTCTTCCTTCACGATATCCCGAACGAGCGCGTCGAGATCCGCCGTGGTCACGCCCGGCGCGATCGCCGCCTCAACTGCCTGGTGGCACTTCGCGACGATGTGCCCGGCGGCACGCATTTTCTCGATTTCCCGGTCGTTCTTGATCGTGATTGCCATCTGGTTTCTACGCTTTCGTGGATTCTGCGTTTTCGTTGATTGCCTCCAGGATGTCCTGATGGACCTCCTGGATCTCCTGGTCGCCATTGACCTGACGAAGCACGCCCTGGTTCTTGTAGTAGGAGAGCAGGGGCGCGGTGAGCTCGTCGTACAACGCAAGGCGCCGCTTGATCGCGCCAGGCGTGTCATCCTCACGCTGCACCAGCGTGCCACCGCACTTGTCGCAAATGCCCTCGACCTTCGGCGGATCAGACTCGACGTGGTACACCGCCCCGCACGACTGGCAGGTTCGGCGGCCGGCCAGCCGCTCGATCAGCCGCTCGCGCGGCACCTCGATCTCCACGACAGCCGTCAACGCCTCGCCCTGGTTCGCCAGGATCTCGTCCAGCGCCCGGGCCTGGGGCTCGGTGCGCGGGAAGCCGTCGAAGAGCGCGCCCTTCACCTCGTCCCCCTTGGCCTTGTCCGCCGCGATCTGTGCCAGGCGAACCTGGACAATCGCGTTGGTCAGCTCGTCAGGGACCAGATCACCGGCCTCGAGGATTGACTGGACCTGCTGGCCCAGCTCGGACCCCTGAGAGATCGCTGCACGGAACAGGTCCCCGGTGGCGACCTTTACGAGTTGCAGCTCGGGGCCAAGCAACGCCGCTTGCGTGCCCTTCCCCGATCCCTGGGCTCCCATCAGAATCACATACACGATGGTATGTCCTTCCTCGCCAACACAGGAAGCCCGGTGAAGCACCAACGCTTCACCGGAGCCACCCTAGTCAATAAATCCTTCGTAGTTGCGCATCATGAGCTGCGCTTCGAGCTGGCGCATCGTATCGATCGCGACACCGACGACGATGAGCAGCGAGGTCGCGCTCAACAGCAGGTTCTCCACGCCTGTGATCCGCGCCGCGATGAACGGCAGGATCGCGACGACGCCCAGGAAGAGCGCACCCACAATCGTGATGCGGGTCAGTACCTTTTGCAGGTAGAGCGCGGTGTTGCGGCCGGGCCGCACGCCGGGGATGAACGCCCCCTGGCGCTGGAGCGACTCCGGGATCCGCTGCTGCTGGAAGATCACCATGGTGTAGAAGAACGTAAAGCCCACCACCATGAAGAAGTAGATGATGTTGTACGGCACCGTCTCCGGGCTGAACCAGTTACTGAGGTTCACCGCAAGATCACGTACCCACTGCGTATTCGACGACTGCAGGAAGTTCGCGATCATGCCCGGGAAGACCATGATGCTCACCGCGAAGATGAGCGGGATCATGCCGGCGCTGTTCACCTTCATCGGAATGTGCGTCGTATTACCGCCGTACTGCCGCCCGGCCCGGACACGCTTCGCATGGTGCACCGGAATCCGTCGCTGGCCCTCGTTGATCAGGACGATACCGATGATCGTCAGCAGGCCGATCGCAAGGAAGAGAAGCATCCCCGAGACGTTCTGCGCGAACGTACCGGATGACACCGTTCCCCAGACCGCTTGTGGCAATGCCGCGACGATACCGCCGAAGATGATAATCGAGATGCCGTTCCCGATTCCGTTCTCGGTAATGAGCTCGCCGATCCACACCAGGATCATGGTGCCGGCCGTCAGGGTGCAGAGAATCGCCAGCGTGGGAAGGAAGGTGTCCCGATCGAAGAGACCGAAGTTCTCGATCAGGTTGCCGCCCTGGGGGCTCGCGAACAGCAACATCTGACCGTACCCCTGGAGGAATGCCAGCGGAACCGTCAGGTAGTGCGTGTACCGGTCGATGACGTTACGACCCTGCTGCCCCTCTTGCGACAGCTCGTTCAGCCGCGGAATGATCGGCGTCATGAGCTGCATGATGATGGTGGCCGTAATGTACGGGTACACACCAAGGGCAGCGATCGAGAAGTTGCTCAACCCGCCACCGGAGAAGAGGTTCAGCATCCCCAGCAGCTGGTTGGTCTCGATGAAGTCGCGTAGACCTTCACGGTCCACGCCAGGAATGGGGACGCTGGCGATCATACGGAAGATCACCAGCATCGCCAGCGTGAACAGGATTTTCCGACGCAGGTCGGGAATCTTGAAGGCGTTGATGACGGCCTGGAGCATGCCTAGGCCTCCTTGCCCTCACGTTCCGCGATCTGGGCCAGCGCCTCGCGACGGCTGGGGCCACCGACCTTGCCGACGCCCATGGCCTTCATCTCGCGATTCAGCGGCAGCCGACGCGTGCGCGGTCGAGCGGTGACCCACTCGTCGGTGCGCTCCAGCGTCTCGACCGTGCCACCGGCACCTTCGATCTGCTCCTTCGCCGACTTCGAGAAGGCGTGCGCCTTCACCGTCAGCGCGGTGCCGAGCTCACCGTTGCCGAGCACCTTCACCGGGAAACGGGTGCTGCGAACCAGCCCCGCCTCGACCAGCACCTCGGGCGTGATCGGGCCATCGACGCTGAGCTCCGCGAGCCGGTCGACGTTCACCGTCTCCCACTGGGTGCGCCATACGTTCGTGAAGCCACGCTTGTACGGCATGCGCTTCTGGATCGGCAGCTGACCACCCTCAAACCCGGGCCGGACACCGCCGCCGGAGCGGGAGTTCTGGCCCTTCGTGCCGCGCCCGGCCGTCTTGCCATGTCCACTTCCGTGACCACGGCCAACGCGGCGCTTGCTTCTATTTGCGCCCTTGTTGGGCTGCAAATCGTCCATTGTCATGGGCATGGTTGTTCCCAACTTTCCTGCCTGGCGGCTAACCCGATTCGGGCTATTCGCCGGCTACTTCCTCGACCGTGACGAGGTGAGAAATCTTGTTGACCGTGCCACGGATCGACGGAGTGTCCTTCCGAACGACGCTCTGGTTGACCTTGCGCAGGCCGAGCGACTGCACGGCGCGCTCCTGGTCTCCCGGGCGACCGATGGTGCTACGCACCAGCGTGATGCGAAGCTGGCCGGTTCCGGCCGTGTTCGTCTCGCTCATTACGCCCCACTCCTCTGTCCGCGTCCCTGGCCGCCGCGGCCCTGCTGGCCACGACCACGCTGGTTACGGCGCGGGTTTTCCTGCCGCGGGATCAGTGGCTCCGGCTGGCGGCGCTTCGCCACCACCGCGTCTTCCGACTGGCCACCATGCTCGAACGGCTTGCGCAGCGTCGCGGACTGGCGACGGCGCCGACGAACCACCTCGGACTCCGGCTCGAGCTCCTGCAGCGCCTGCATCGTCGCGCGGACGACGTTCACCGGGTTGTTGCTGCCCAGCGACTTGCTCAAGACATCGCGGATACCCGCTGCCTCGACCACCGCGCGGACGGCACCACCGGCGATCACACCAGTACCAGGCGCAGCCGGCTTCAACAGCACGCGGGAGGACCCGAAGGTCGTCTCCACCTCGTGCGGAATCGTCCCGCCGTCCAGCGGCACGTTGATCATCGAGCGCTTCGCCTTCTCGGACCCCTTGCGGATGCTGTCCGGCACCTCGCCGGCCTTGCCGAGGCCAACGCCCACGCGGCCCTTGCCGTCGCCGACGACAACGATGCTGCCGAAGGCGAAGGTGCGACCACCCTTGTGAACCTTGGAGACGCGATTGATGCGTACCAACCGCTCTTCGAGCTCGTTCACCTGGTCATCGTCGTTGCGACGGCGTGAACCTCGCTCTTCCCGATTACGATCCATGCGTATCTCCCGATCTTCCGGCACTTGGCCTCATGCCTCACGCACCGGAAATCTATCCGGGCTGGCCTAAAACTTCAGGCCGCCCTCGCGTGCGCCGTCGGCGACCGCCTTGATTCGCCCGTGGTAGAGGAAACCACCACGGTCGAATACCACGGAGTCGATCCCCGCGGCCTTGGCGCGCTCGGCAATCACTTCACCGACCGCCCTGGCTCGATCCACCTTGACGGCGTCCTCACCAGCCTTCTCGCGAACCTCGTCCTCGAGATCGCTTGCGGCGACCAGCGTATGTCCCCGAACATCATCGATAACCTGGCAATAGATATGAGCCGAGGAACGGAACACGTTCAGCCGGGGACGGGCTGTGGTTCCCTTGACCTTGGCGCGCACGCGCACATGCCGGCGCTGGCGCGGGCTCAATGCCTTTCTGTATTTCACGCGCATGTGTGTTGTCTCCAATCAATCCAAATACCGCGGGATGCGTGTTGATCAGTGCAATGCCGCGGTCGGCGGCAGGCAAACGCCTGCCGGCTGACTACTTCGCCTTACCCGCCTTACCGGCCTTGCGGCGGACGAACTCGCCAGCGTAGCGGATGCCCTTGCCCTTGTATGGCTCGGGGGGACGAACACCACGGATCCGGGCGGCTTCCTCACCAACAACCTGCTTGTTGATTCCGCTCACCATGACCCGGTTATTGCCTTCCACCTGGTACGAGATCCCTTCGGGCGGGTTCATCGTCACCGGATGCGAGAACCCGACGTTCAACACAAGGTTCTTGCCCTGCATCGACGCGCGGTACCCAACACCCTGGATCTCCAGCGTCTTGGTGTAGCCGTCGGTCACACCGACGACCATGTTGTTCAACAGCGAGCGGGTCAGGCCGTGGAGCGCCTTCAGCTCACGGTCGTCGCTCGCCCGCTCGACGCGCACCACACCGTCCTCCTGGACGATCTGGAGCTTGTTCGTCAGCTTCTGGTCAAGCGTGCCCTTCGGGCCCTTGACGTTGACTGCGTTGCCCTGTCCGATCTCGATCGTGACACCGTTCGGCACCGGAATGGGCTTGATTCCAATTCTCGACATGGCTCTTCCCTGTCTTTCGGTGAGTACCGACGCGTCTGGCGCCAGCCCTCCCTGCTACCAGACGGTGCAGAGAACCTCACCACCGATGCCGCGGCGGCGAGCCTCGTAGCCCGTCAGCACCCCTTCGGGCGTGCTGACGATCGCGATGCCGAGGCCGCTCTTCACGCGCGGAATCTCGTTCTTGCCGGCGTACACACGCAGACCGGGCTTGCTCACTCGCTTCAGCTCGCGGATCGTGTGCCGCTTGTCCGGGCCGTAGCTGAGGGTAACCACCAGCTGGTCCTGCGGACGCTTCTCGATAACGCGGAAGTCGGCGATGTAGCCTTCTTCCTTCAGGATGGTGGCGATTGCCACGAGGATCTTGGTCGCGGGCATCGTCGTCTCAGTCTTCGATGCCATGCCCGCATTCCGGATCCGCGTCAGCATATCGCTGATCGGGTCGTTTACGCTCATGCGATGTCTTCTCCGTCGCTCTTGTCAGGTCGCGATCAACGCGCGGGCTCGGCTACCAGCTGGACTTCTTGACGCCCGGCAGGCGTCCCATCGATGCCAGTTCGCGGAAGCAGATGCGGCAGACGCCGAACTTCCGCATATACGCGCGGCTGCGGCCACACAGCTTGCAGCGGTTTACCGCGCGGGTCGAGTACTTGGGCTCGCGGTTGGCCTTCGCGATCGAGCTCTTCTTGGCCATGGTTCCTCCGTCAGTCCGCCCGCTAGCGTGCGAACGGCATGCCGAGGTGCGTCAACAACTGGCGCCCCTCTTCATCGGTGCGCGCGGTGGTCACGATGCTGATCTCGAGGCCGCGCACCTTGTCAATCTGGTCGTAATCGATCTCCGGGAACATGATTTGTTCACGCAGACCCAGGGTGTAGTTGCCACGGCCGTCGAATGAGTTCGGCGACACGCCCCGGAAGTCGCGGATGCGCGGGAGCGCCGTCGCGATCAGCCGATCGAGGAACTCGTACATCCGCTCGCCGCGCAGGGTCACCATCGCCCCAATGGGCATGCCCTCGCGGAGCTTGAACGACGCGATCGACTTCTTCGCTCGCGTCACGACCGGCTTCTGACCGGTGATCGTCGCCAGGTCGCCGACCGCTGCATCGAGCGCGCGACCATTCGCAACCGCCTCGCCAAGGCCGATGTTGAGAACGATCTTCTCAAGCTTCGGCACCTGGTAGACATTTTTGTACCCGAATTCGCGTTGCAGGGCCGGAACAATTTCCTCCCTGTAGCGATCACGTACTCGTGCCATGAATTCCTGCCTCACACCGGGTAGAGGCCCGGTTTCCCAATACCATTCGTGGCGTTTCGCACCTGGTCCGCTGGCTCGTGTCCAGCACTCAGGTCGCCAATCCTCTTAACAAGACTCAATAAGTCCTGATGCCGCGTCGGACCGACCTAGCGATCCGGCGCCGGCACCACAGCGTCGCACGCCTTGCAATACCGCTCATTCTTGTCGTCATCGTTGCGCCGCACGCCAATGCGCGACGGCTGCCCGCAGGACGGGCACACTACCTTGACGTTCGAAATGTGGAGCGGCGCCTCGACCTCAACGATTCCGGCCTGGCGGGCGCGACCCTGCTTGATGTGCTTCTTGACGATGTTGACGCCTTCAACCACCACGCGGTCGACATCCGTCAGGTTCTTGCGGACCGTGCCGCGCGAACCCTTGTTGCGACCGGAGATGACCAGCACTTCATCGCCTGCGAGAATTTTCCTCATGCCTACAGCACCTCAGGTGCAAGCGAGACAATCCGCATGAACTGGCGCTCGCGGAGTTCGCGGCCCACCGGGCCGAAAATGCGCGTGCCACGCGGCGCGTTCTGCTGGTTGATCAGCACCGCGGCATTGTCATCGAACTTGATATGGCTCCCGTCCGGCCGGCCGTATTCACTCGCCGTACGAACGATCACCGCGCGGACCACATCGCCCTTCTTGACCGCAGCGTTCGGCTGGGCGGCCTTGACCGAGGCGATGATGGTGTCTCCCACGCTTCCGTACTTCGGCGAAGAGCCACCAAGCACGCGGATGCACATGATCTCACGCGCTCCACTGTTGTCGGCGACCTTCAACCGGGTCTGTGTCTGAATCATCGCTACGTACCTTCTCCGGGATAGTTCCCGAACACGACGTTCTTACCGTCGCGACAGTCCTAGATCTGGACCGCGCGCTCGAGAACCTCGCGGACGATCCAGCGCTTGCGCTTGGAGATCGGCCGGCATTCCTCGATCCGGACGAGGTCGCCCGGCTTGCAGTTCCCGCTCTCGTCATGCGCCATGAACTTGCTCGTGCGCGTGATCCGCTTCTTGTAGAGCGGATGCCGCTTCACGTAGCTCACCGCGACGACGACGGTCTTGTCCATCTTGTCGCTCACCACCCGACCGACCTTCTGGGTGCGCGGCTTCTGCAGCCGGGCCGCCTCCTCGCCGGTGGTCGTGGCGGTGTCCTGAACCTCACTCATTGGTTCCCTCGAATCCTCAGTCCAGGTGGCTACTCGGCCGCCTGGTTCGCGTTCTCAGTCCGGATCGTGTGAACCCGCGCGATGTCCTTGCGGATCTCGCGGATGCGGGAGGTCGCAGTCAGGTTACCGACTGCTTCCTGGAACCGCAGGTCGCGCCACTCCGTGTGGAGCTCCTTCAACTGATCCTCGAGCTGCTCGTCGGTCATCGACCGAAGCTCACTCGGCTTCATGCAACACCTTCCTCGGTCGTCTGCGCGCCTGGCGTCTCGCGCGTGAGGACCTTGCACTTCATCGGCATCTTCATCGCCGCTCGGCGCAGGGCCTCGGTCGCAAGCTCGTTATCCACGCCGCCAACCTCGAAGAGGATGCGGCCCGGCTTGACGACGGCAACCCAGTACTCCGGGCTGCCCTTGCCGGATCCCATCCGGGTCTCGGCCGGCTTCTGCGTGACGGACTTGTCCGGGAAGATGCGAATCCACACCTTACCACCACGCTTCAGGTAGTTCGTGATCGCACGACGGGCGGCCTCGATCTGGCGGCTGGTTACCCAGGCCGGCTCGGTCGCCTGCAGCGCGATGTCGCCGAACGAGATGGTCGAGCCGCGATAGGCCTTGCCGGTCATGCGGCCACGCATTACTTTGCGGTACTTTGTCCGCTTCGGCATCAACATGTCACTACGCTCCGCTTCACGTCACACGGCGGCGATCGCCTGCGCGATCCCGCCATGCACATGATTCTCTAGTCACCCACCGACGCGAGATCGGCCGTCAACGACGCCTCGGTGATCTCGTCCCGTTGGGGCATCACGTCGCCCTTGTACACCCAGACCTTCACGCCGATACGGCCGTAGGTCGTGTGCGCATGGACGGTTGCGAACTCGATGTTGGCGCGGATCGTGTGCAGCGGCACCCGGCCTTGCATCTCGGTCACGGTCCGGCTCATCTCGGCGCCACCCAGGCGGCCCGAGAGGCGGACCTTGACGCCCTTCGCGCCACGGCGCATCGCCTGCTGGATCGCATGCTTCATGGCACGCCGATACGCCACGCGACGCTGGATCTGCTCGGAGATGCTCTCCGCGATCAGCCGCGCATTCGTCTCCGGAACCTTGATCTCCTCGATCCGGACATTGACCTTCTTGCCAATTTCCTTCTCGAGCTGGTTCCGCAGGCGGTCAACGTTCGCGCCCTGCTTGCCGATAACGATGCCCGGCTTCGCCGTGTGCAGCGTCACGTCAACCTTGTTCGCCGCGCGCTCGACCTCGATCCGGGCAATCCCGGCGCGGGTGAGTTCGCGCATGATGAGCTCGCGGATCGCGAGATCCTCATGCAACAGTTCAGTATACGACTTTTCGGCGTACCACTTCGACTCCCAGTCGCTCGACACGCCCAGTCGGAATCCAATCGGATTTACTTTACGACCCATTAGCGGCCACCTCTCTCTTCGGCGACAACCGTGATGTGGCACGACCGACGCAGAATCTTGCCGACCCGACCGCGAGCCCGCGGCTTGAACCGGCGCAGCTGCGGAGCATCATCGGCGTAAATCGCCTTGATCCACAGATCGTCCGGATCCAGGTCGTAGTTGTTCTCGGCATTCGCCGCGACCGACTTCAGCAGCCGCTCAACATCGTCCGCCGCCCGGTTGGGCACGAACTTCAGGATCTCGATGGCGTCCGTCACCTTCTTGCCGCGAACCATGTCCACGACGAGCCGGGCCTTTCGGGGAGAGATGCGGACGCGCTGTGCGCTTGCCCTGACTTCCATTGCTTTATCGTCCTCTTCCGTTCAGGTCCGGGTTACCGGCGACCGCGGCGATCCGCGTCCTTGCCGTGACCGCGAAAGGTCCGGGTCGGTGCGAACTCACCAAGCTTGTGGCCAACCATCGGCTCCGTCACGTAGATCGGCACGTGCTGCCGGCCGTTGTGGACGGCGATCGTGTGACCGACCATCGCCGGGAAGATCGTGCTATCCCGGGCCCAGGTGCGGATCACTGTCCGCTGGTTGGACTGATTCATGGCATCGACCTTCTTCTGAAGCTTCAGGTCGATGTATGGTCCCTTCTTCAAAGATCTCGACACAGTGTTCTCCTGCAATTCCGTGGCGATGGCGCACGCGGGGGCGGCGTGAGATCAACAGCCGCGCGCGCCTACCCGGTTAGCGCCGCTTGTTGCTCGGGCGGCGGCGAACGATCATCGGGTCCGTGCGCTTGTTGTGGCGAGTCCGCTGGAATGCGGCCTTGCCCCACGGAGTCTTCGGCTGGCCACCGATTGGCGCCTTGCCCTCACCACCACCATGCGGGTGGTCGTT